>JBBRTL010000009.1:0-26172 GCA_038244445.1 Vulcanimicrobiales bacterium | reverse complement strand
GACCGCGATCACGCAGGCCACGATCGTCGTTCCGGGCCTGGATATCAACGGCGTCAACGCCACCGACTCGAGCGGGAACTTCTGGAAGATCACGGCCGCGCCGACCCTAACCGGAGCCGGAGCCTGCGTCATCACGTCGTACACGAATGCGACGGCGGCCGGCGCGAACGGCTCCATCAACATCGGCGGCGGCGGTTGCAGCCTCGGGGCTGGGCAGACGATGACGGTCTCGTTTTCGGCCTCCGGCCCGCAGTCGCAGAACGACGAGTACGCCTGGCCGGTGACGATCAATGCGGGCGCGGCGACCGCCGGCGAAACGTGGCTCGGCGACTCGCGCATCAAGGTCGTGCTTGCGATCGGTCTGAACGTCGTCGTGAACCCGTCCAATCCGGGTCCGGGCGGTTCCACGCCCTCGATCCTCTGTGCGGGCTGTTCGTTCTCGGGATCGACCGCCGACTTCGGCACGATCGGGAGCAACTCGACGGCCTCGTTCACCGATACCGTCCGCGCGTCGGTCTATATCACGTCGGCGACCGTCGTCAACTGGACGCTCTCGGTCAGCACGAACGTGAATCCGGCGAACAGTACGGGCGTTCCGACGAACGAACTCCAGACATCGGTCGATAGCACGAACTCCACTCAAGGAGCCGGGATCACCTTCGATCAGACCGCCTATGCCGTGGTCCCGCTGGCCGGCTCGCTCCAGATGGCCCACGGCGCGAGCGTCACGTCGCGCACGCTTCCCTACGATCTCTTGCAGAGCTTCAAGATCTCTATGGGTACCGAATCGGTCACGGCAAATATTGCAACCCTCACCTATACGCTGGTCGCCAACTAGACGCCACCAGCGCGGCCAGCGCCCCTAGGAGCGCGAGGCCGAAGACGAGGCTGCTCTGGCGGTGCAAGGCATCGTAGGCGGGCGTGCCGAGCGGAGTGCTCTGCATCTGCGGCACGATCACCAAGACCTCCACGATGCTCAGACCGATCGCGAGGATCGCTGCGAGCGTACTGATGCGCGCGGCGAGCGGAGACGCGCTGCGATCGAAGACCGTCGCCGCAACGGCGATGCCGCCGAGCAGCCAGCCGAAGCGCGCGAGCGCGACCACGCAGGCGGCGATCGTGCCGGCGAAGGCCGGCGTCGGGCCGACGTGTGCGAACGCGATCGGAGCGAAGAAGAAGGCGAAGCCGGCGAGCGCGCCCGTCCACAGGCCGAGCGCGACGAGACGAATAACGTTGAGCATCCGATGACGATTGCACGCGCACACCCGGACCCCTTGACCGCGATGCTGGAGGCCGCGCGAATCGCCGGCGAGACCGCCCTCGACGGTCTGCGCCGGCCACGCGAAATCTCGGAGAAGACGCGACGCGCCGACATCGTCACCGACACCGACCGGGCGAGCGAAGCCGCCATCCTCGCGCGCTTGCGCTCGGACTTTCCGGCGGCCACGATGCTGACCGAAGAGACCGGCCGACACGGCGGGACCTCCGACGAACGCTTCATCATCGACCCGATCGACGGCACGACCAACTTCGCACATGGCTACCCGATGTTCTGCATCTCGATCGCTTACGAACGCGCGGGCGAACTGCTCGCCGGCGTCATCCACGCGCCCGCGCTCGGCGAGACGTTCGCCGCCGAACGAGGCGCGGGAGCGCGCTTCAACGATGCCCCGATGCACGTCTCGACGATCGCGCGCGTCGCGGACGCGCTCACCTGCACCGGCTTCCATCCGGCCGACTTCGAACGGAACGCGTCGTACTTCCGCGCGATCTCGAATCGGGCGCAGGCCGTGCGTCGCGACGGTTCGGCCGCGCTCGACCTCGCCTACGTCGCCTGTGGGCGTTTCGACGGCTTCTGGGAATGGGATCTGCACGCGTGGGACGTCGCGGCCGGAACGCTCCTCGTCCTCGAAGCGGGTGGCGCGGTCACGCGCATCGACGGTTCCGCGCAAGCGGTCGACGCCGGCACAATTCTCGCCACCAACGGCGCGATTCACGCCGAACTCCAAGGGTATCTTACCGAGGTCTGCTAGGGCTGCTAGGTCGCGATCGGCGCGCGGGTGGCCCAATCGTCGCCGCGGAGGCGCCATTCGGTGAGGGCGAGGCGTGCGAGCCAGGCGAGGATCCAACCGATCGCGACGGAGTAGAGGCCGAGATGCCAGGTCTCGATGCCGAACCAGACGACCGGGATGACGAGCGCGCTTGAGACGATTCCGACGAACATCGAGAAGCGCGTGTCGCCGGATGCGCGGATCGGTGCGATCGAGACTTGGGTCCAACCTTTGATCGGGAGCGTAAGCATCTGCAGTGCGAGTGGGCCGGCCGCGACCGACGCGACCGCGGCGTTCAAGGTGAAGAGCCACGAGAGCGGCCAGGCGAAGATCGCGAAGAGCGCTCCGATCGCGCTTGCCAGGAAGAACGCGATCCGTCTCGCCCGCACGAAAAACCAGCGTGCGCCCTCGATGTCGCGCGCACCCAGGCGTTGTCCGATGACCGTCTGGGCCCCCGTCTGGAGCGGACTCGGAATCACGAACGTGAGATCGCTCACCACCGAGAGCGCCCGGAAACCCGCGACCGCAAAGGCTCCGAGCGGTGCGAGCAACCGGATGATGACGACGTCGGGGAAGATGACGAGCGTGAGGAAGACCATCTCGGGCGCGCCGAGTCTGAGACATTGCCAGGCCAGGCGCAAATCGACGTCGAGCCGTTCGAAGATCCGGTAGACGGGTCGGCGCGCGAGGTAGACGATCGACGCAAGCGCGGCCACGCACTCCGAGATCAGGCTCGAGAGACCGGCGCCTGCGATGCCGTAGGGATGATGGGTCAGCCACCCGAGACCCAGGATTAGCAGTAAGGGGATGTGCACGAGGTTGATGATCGCGAGGATCGCGATCGCGAACTTCCGATGTCCGGCCGCGCCGAGCGCGGTGATCGCCGTTCCGCTGATCGCGATCGGGATCAGCGCGAAGCAGCGGAGCATGAGGTACGTCGAGGCCTCGGGAACGCTTGCGAAGTTGCCGAGCATCGCGTGCATCGCCGTTACGCTCAGCGGGATGCTGAGCGTCGCGCAGATCAATCCGATCGCCATGGCGACCGCGCCGCCCGCTCGCACGCTCCGGGCAAAACCGGAGATGTCATCCGCACCGATCCGCTGCGCCGCGATGATCGCGACGCCGTTCCAGAGGCCCGAAAGGAGAAAGATCAACACCAGTGCGGCGCTATTGGCGGCGGTCGCGCCGGCCAGTTCCATCGCGCCGAGCGTGCCGATCGCGATCGTATCGGCGACGCCGAGCAACTGATCGCCGAGCATCGAGATGCCGATCGGCAACGACAGCCGCCGAAACGCCGCTCCGACGTTCCGGTGGTCGACGATCATCTCAGACGATCGATGACGGTGAAGAAGTGCGCGATCTCTTCGTCGGTGGTGTACATGTGCGGGCTGACGCGGATGCCGCAGCCGGGGCGATAGTCGACGAAGACGCGCTCCGCGATCAGGCCCTTGCAGACCCGCTCGGAATCGGGGAAGTCGATCCCGATCCAGCCCGCACGTTTGGTGGGATCGAGCGGCGTGTTGACGGTCAGCTTGCGCTCGAGCGCGCCTTCCGCGAGCGCCGTCGTGAGTCGCGTGTTGTGCGCGCGGATGGTGGCGACGCCGGCTTCGCGGATCAGATCGTGTCCGGGCTTGGCGACGATGTAGCCGGGAATCGTCGGCGTCCCGGTTCCGAAGCGGTACATGTTCTCGGCGAACCGGATCGGCGCGGCTTCGAAACTGAAGGGCGACGCATGAGCCATCCAGCCGGTGACGGCCGGGCGGAAGCGCTCGATCAATGCGGGTTTGACGTAGATCCAGCCGCAGCCGGGGCCGCCGCAGAGCCACTTGTGCGAACCGGCGGTCGCCATATCGAGATCCCAAGCGGTCACGTCGTACGGCACGACGCCGGTGGTCTGGTAGGTGTCGACGCACAGGATCGCACCGACCGCGCGACAGTGCGCTTGGATCGCACGCACGTCGGCAAGCGCGCCCGAGACGTAATACGCGTGCGAGAGCACGGCGATCGCGGTCTTCTCGGTGATGGTCGCGCAGATCCGTACGGTCGGAATCGTGCGACCGTCGTCGGAGCCGACCACGCGGACCTTCGCACCGAAACGCTCCCACTCGTTCCAGACGTAGGTCAGCGACGGGAACTGCAAGGCTTCGTAGACGACCTCGTTACGTTCGGAACGGAAATCGAAACAGGTCGCGATCGCGGCCTGCAAGACCGAGACGTTCGGTCCGAGGAAGACGCTCCCGGCGGGTGCGCCCACGATCGCGCCGATGCCGTCGGCGATCTCGCCGATCCGCGGAAGCCAACCCTCCCACGCCTCGGGTCCGTCCGCGGCCCACTCATCCCAGTAGGTCGCAAGTGCCTCGCGCGCGGCCAACGGCGCGGCGCCCATCGAATGGCTGACCAGATACGTCGAGGTGTCGAGCGTGGCGAAGCGATCGCGCAAGCGTGCAGTGGTGGCCGACATGCTATCCGTAGGTCTCACTTCCGAGTAAGGTCCGCACGTCCCAGAGTTCCGGGAACATCTTGGCGCCGAGCGTCTTGGCCAGATACTCCACCCCGAGCGAACCGCCGGTGCCGTGCTTGTGTCCGATCATCCGCTCGACCATCCGCACGTGACGACCGCGCCAGAGCAACAGGCGTTCGTCGAGTTCGATCAGATCTTCGAGCAACAGGTGCAGGTCGTAATAGGCGACCTCGTTGGTGTAGATCTCGCGGAACGTGCCGATCAGTTCTTCGGACGTCTCGAACGCGAAGCCGCGTCGGTGGAGCAATGCCTTGACCGCATCGTAGAGCGATGGTTCGGCCAAGCGACGTTCGAGCCGGCTGCGCTGGGCGTCGTCCATCTGGATATACTGCATCGTCTCGAGCCGGCGGACGCCGCACAAGAACTCCATCTCGCGGAACTGGATCGACTGGAACCCGCTGGCCGGATTGAGATGCTCGCGGAACTGGTTGAACTCTTGCGGCGTCATCGTCTCGAGGACGTCGACCTGTTGTTCGATCAAGCGCTGGATCGTATGGATGCGCCGGAAGAGCTTGGCGACCCGGAGCAGATCGTCGCGACCGAGCGCCCGGACGACCGCGTCCAGTTCGTGGAGCAACTGTTTGAACCAGAGTTCGTAGACCTGATGGATGACGATGAAGAGCATCTCGTCGTGATGCGGCGGCTCCGAGAGCGGTCGCTGCAGGGCGAGCAACTCGTCGACCTTGAGGTACGAGCCGTAGGTGAGCCGGTCGGACACGGGCGATCCTTACTTGACGGTGACGTGGAAGACGACGGTTTTGGCCGCGGGCGTGCCTTTTTCGAACGGGCGTGCGTACGAGAACGTGATGGTCGCGGCACCGGCTGCGGAGCCCTCGAACGAGAAGATCTGTTGACCGCCGGAACCGACCACCCCGCGCGCGACCGGCTGCGCGAGATAGGCGCTCCCCTCGTTCTCGACCGAACCGTTCGAAACGCGCGCCGTCCAAGAATAGCCCGTCGTCGGATTCGAGGGCAGCGCGACCAGAAAGTCGCTCCCCTTGGCGACCGAGATCGTCTGCGATGCGTCGGTGTAGACGTTGCCCGAGAGTTCCATCGCGACCGCCGGTACGGCAAACGCGAGGACCGCAAGAGCGGTGACGATCAGCGTGCGTTTCATGTGGTTGTCCTTTGCGAAGCGGCGATCTCGTCGTCGATGGTTCCGCGCAGCACGTGCCACGCCATCACGAAATCCGCGGCCAGCGACGAGAACGGCGCGCGAAACGTTTCGGGACGGTTCTTTTCGATGAAGTAGTGCGAGGCCCAGGCGGGGCCGTAGCCGGCGACCAACGCGATGCCACCGAGAATCGGCCGCCGGGTCGCGACCGCAGCGATCGCAAGCGTGGTGGCGGTCAACGTACCGGCGACGTGCAGTGCGCGCGTGCGGGGGTCGGCGTGTGCGGCCAGATAGCGCGGCCAAAATGCGGCAAACGGCATCTCGAAAGCCTTACGGGGGCTCGGCGACGTTCTCCTCGAAGGGCGAGAGCATGAAGCGTACCTCATCCGCCCTTATCGCGGCCGCCGTTCTCGCCCTGGCGGCGTGTTCGGGCAACGCCGGCTCCACGGCCGCCGCAGGCGCGTCCGGTGCACCCGCCGCAGCCGCCACCAATCCGACCGATTTTCCGCTGATCGACGGCGCTACCGTCATCGCGACCAAGACCTTCTCGCAAACCGTCGACGCCTCGAAGCTGAAGACCGGTGGCGCCGCATTCTCCCAGGGCTCCGGTACGTATGCCGGCCAGCAGGTGATCGCGAAGAGCGACCGGAGCCTCGACGATCTTGCGACCTGGCTTGCCGCGCAGGCGAAGAGTCCGCCGGCCGGCTACACCGCCGTCTCCGCTTCGGGAACGAGCATGGATCAGGCGCACGCGACGGCCAGGAAGTATGGCATCGATTTCGCGGCGTTCCGAAAGGACGTCGACGGCAAAGAGCACGGCGTCTTGCTGATCGCGATGGATCCGGCCGGTCTCGATAAGCAACTTGGCCCGGCGATCGGATTGATCCAGCAATATGCGAGCTTGCCGGATATGCTCAAAGGCCCGATCGACGCGCAACTGAAAACGCGCCTCGGCATGTCGGGCACCGAGTTGCTCGATCCGGGTTCGCCGCTCGGCGCGGCACTCGCAGCCTACAGCGCCGTGAAGTCGACCAACTCACGCGCGCTCGTCCTGGTAGACGCGGCCAAGCAGTAGCCTTCGTGTTTGAGCAGCCGTCGCCGAAGCGAGTTCGGGGCGGCTCCTTTTATTTTGCCGTCCGCGCCGATCACGCGGTGGGCCGGGACGAACAGATCGAGCGGCGTGCGCCCCATGGCGGCCGCGACCGCGCGATGCGAGAGCGGGTGCCCGAGGGCCCTGGCCACGTCGGCGTACGAGATCAGTTCGCCGAACGCGAGCGTTGAGACGAGCGCGTAGACCTCGCGAGCGAAGGGCGTTCCGGTGAAGCCGAGCGGCAGATCGAAACGTTCGAGGCGCCGCGCGAAGTAGGCGCGGACCTGTGCGTTCGCCTCGCGCAAGAGCGGATGCTCGGGTCGCCTCCGGGGCGCGCGCAGGCGGCGCGCGAACGCGCTCTCGATGATCCGTTCGCCGTCGGCGGTGACGCACAGATCGAAACCGAGCGGCGTCTCCAAGCGCGCGATATGGGTGGGCATTACGTCCCGTTTCGCGAGGATTCGGGCGCGAGCCCGCCGCAAGCAAGCGGCATGCGTACTGCTCTTACTCTTTGTGCCCTGCTCGCGCTCGTCGCCGCCGGCGGCTGCAGCTCGAGCAAGAAGGTCTCGTTCGGCGGCACCTCCGTGACCACCAGCGACGACAACAAGTCGACTACCGTCAAGACCGCCGACGGCTCGATGAGCGTCGGCGACAACGCGGTCGATCCGAGCAAGCTCGGCGCCCCCGTCTATCCCGGCGCGACCCAGGCCGAAGGTGCCGGCGGCATCTCGTTCTCGACCGCGGAAGAGACCAGCGACACCGCGAGCTTCACCTCGGCCGACCCGTTCGAGACGGTCTACGACTACTACAAGGGTAAGATGCCGGCCGGATCCGAGAAGCTGAAGATCTCGAGCGGCGACAGCCAACTCGCGAGCTTCCAGGTCGGCGACCAGGCTTCCAAGGAGGTCGTCAGCGTGATGCTCGCGGCCAAGGACGGCAAGACGCAGATCACCATCAGCCACGTCACCAAGAGCGATGCGGCGATGGCCTCGGCCTCGCCCTCGATCGCGCCCTCGCCGGGCCCGTCGGCTTCGGACGACCGCGGCCGTTAATTTTTGCCTCGGTCCGTAGCGAAATCTCAGCGGGAAGCGTTAGGTAGGGGATATGGCCTCACCGCGCTCCCCATTCTTCATCCAAGCCGGCGCGTTTACCGTCGCGCTCGCCGCGGCGCTCGCGATCGCGTCGCCCCGCGTCGACTCGGCTCAGCCGGTTCACCCAAGGGTTCATCCGCCGGTTCATAAGAGGGTCGTGGCGACCCCGGTTCCGTCTCCGCTCCCGTCGCCCGAAGCGATCTTGCAGAAGATCCGCGCCGTGTTCCGGAGTCATCGGCCGCCGCCGCCGTTCGTCTCGTATACGATGATCCGGAAGAACAACTCGGCAGCCGGCTTTCCGGACTACGCGAACAGCTACACCGAACACATCTGGGTCCGTTCGTCCGATCGGGCCGCGCTCTCGCGACGCGTCTACCGCGACGAAGATCGCGGGCCGCTCACGTTCGAGCGTCCCGCCTTCAACGAGCCGCGCGATCCCGGACCGCCGACCGCCGATCTGTTCGAGCGCGCACCGGTCAAGCCGCACGTTGGACTGAACGACTACATCCCGACGCCGGAGCCGGGCGGGCCGGAGAACATCGCGACCGTCAAGGCCGTCGGCGAGACCGCGTACCAAGTGGTCAACGTTGCGGTCGAGGGACCGCTCATCCATCTGACCGTCGCGCCGTTCCGCGATGTCGAGCGGAATCGTCTGCGCGAGATCTATGCGGATAAGAAGACCTACGAACTGCGTAGGGTCGTCGCGACCGATCGGCTCTACCTCGATGACGGAACGTCGTTCGGCGTGATCTTCACCGTCGATCTGCAGATGCTGCAAGGGCGTCCGGTCGTGACGCGGATCCACGGCGTCGTCGGCGACGGATATAACGGCGACGATCAGACCGTCGACTACTGGTTCAACGATATCCGGTTCCCGGCTTCGTTGCCGGGCTGGTATTTCGACCCGCGTGATTATGCGGCTCATACGGATACGCCGGACGAACCTATTTAGGCTGTGCATTGGAGCCGATGCGTTTGCTTTTGTTCAGGGTGAGCCCCAGAGCAGGGTTCCTACGGAGTTGGTGAATTGGATGCCTTGGGCGCCGGTGCTGTAGAAGCCCATGTCGGCGCGATCGTTGCCGGCTAGGTCGTACATGCTCAAGAACGGCTGATCGCCGCCTTGGAGGATCAAGTTCTTGTAGCCGCTCGCGTTCTCGAACTCGAGTTCGCCTTTCTCGCCGGTGTTGACGCCGACGAAGACGCGTTCGGTGCCGGCTTGGCTTAGGCGGAGGAAGGGGTCGCTCTGACCTTCGATCGAGACGATCTCTTTGCCGTTCGAATCGCGCATGCGTAGTAGGCCCGAACCTTCGGTGGTGAGACCGAGGTAGGCGCGTTGGTTGTAGCCTTTGTCGCCGAGGGCGAGGTACGGCAGGTCGTTGGCGTGGACGAAGAAGCGGGCGGTTCCGTCGGCGCCTTGCAGGTCGATCTGGGCGCTGCCGTCGGTGTTGCTGACGTAGTATTGGGCACGCGTGTTCTGCGACTTGTCGAACTGCGCGAGGACCGGTTCTTGATCTGCGTCGAGATACAGGGACTCGCGTTCGGTTCCGTATTTGTCGTTGAGGTGGATCGCGGGTTGGCCCTTGCTATTGTAGCCGATCATGATGCGCTCTTTGCCGGCGACGTCGAAGAGATGCACGCCGGCGGCGTCGAGGCGCATGCGCGTATGGCCCTTCGTGTCGGTAAAGGCGATCGGGGATGCGCTTCTGGTGACCGCGGCGGCGCCGATGCCGGTGATGCCGACGAGGGCGGCGCAGGCCAGCATCGCAACGAGTCTCATGCGGGAAGCATCGCGACGAAGGCGCACGGTCTGTGCTTCGAGTCGCTCGACGCGGTTAGTTAGGAGAGCCGACGAGTGAAGGTCGGACATGTGGGCGTCCTCCAGTCAAGAATGTGACTAGAGGTGCCTTCGCAAGCAACCGGGGGCTTCCCGCCGGATCGAATCGGAGGTCAATACGAGCTGATGTTTGCCGCTTGGACCGTGATCCGGGAAGCGTCGGCGCCGTAGCGCGCGGCGATGCGGCGGGCGGCCGTGTCGAGGGTCCTGAGGAGCGCCGAGGCATCGGCGAGACTCTGCCCGCGCGCATTCAACATGAGCGAGACGCCGTTCGCGTTCTGGAGCGAGTCTCGTGCCCGCTGATCGGCGGCGTGCGAGCCGTAGACGGTGACCTCGCCGCGATCGCTCGCAAAGACGACCGCGAGCGTGGTCAGCCCGTTCGGCTCGGTCGAGACGTTGGAGCTACCCTTCGCCTCCTGATTCAACGCGTTCGTTCGGGCAAAGCCGTTGTCGAACGTGCGCGACACCTCGCTGATACTGCGCACGGCACCGAGGCGCGCCCCGAGATGGCTTGCGAGGGCTTGGGCCTTGGCTCGGGCGTCGTCGAACGCGTCGGTGTAGCTTTTGGTCGCGACAATTGCACGGAGGCGCGGGGCGTACTGCGGCATCGCCTGAAAGCCGATCTTATCACCCGTGAAGGCCGGATCGTTTTCGATCGCATTCAGGTAGGGCGCGACCGACGCCGATGCGAGGCCGACGTCGAGCGTCTCGGCGACGTTGGCCCGGTAGTTGAGGTTCGGCGGCTGCTGTTGCGGTCCGCCGCCGCAGGCGGTCAGCGCGAGGCAGAGGGCCGCGAGGATCGTCGTTCTCATGTCCCTTCAACGCGACGGGTACGCGGATGGTGACCCCGGAGGACGGCTTCGGAGGGAGTTTGAACCATCGGGGGCGGTTCCGGAGAGTTGGCTGAGTGGTCGAAAGCATCTGACTTGAAATCAGACGAACCAGCGATGGTTCCCAGGGTTCGAATCCCTGACTCTCCTGTTCGTCCACTTTTGAGGAGTCTCCATGGGTGCCCAACGAGATCTTGCCGACCGCTTTCGCGCGATGCACGTGCCCGGCGATCCGGTGCTGTTACCCAACGCCTGGGATGCGGCGAGCGCGCGGGTGCTCGAGTCGCTCGCCTTCGGGGCGGTCGCGACGACCAGCGCCGGCGTGGCGTTTGTCGAGGGATTCGCGGATGGGCAAGTGATCGGGCGCAATGCGATGCTCGCGGGGGTTGCGCGGATCGTGCGGGCCGTGCGCGTTCCGGTCACTGCTGATATGGAAGGCGGCTACGGGCCGACGGTCGCGGATGCGGTTGCGACCGCGCTCGGCGTGATCTCGAGCGGCGCGATCGGCCTCAACTTCGAAGACGCGACTCCGACCGGCGGTGAGTTGATGGATGCGGATAAGCAGGCCGAGCGGATCGCGGCGATCCGGAAGACGGGCGACGAGTACGGGGTACCGCTCGTGATCAACGCGCGCACGGATATGTACATTGCGGAGATCGGCGATCCCAAGGATCGCTTCGCCGAAGCGGTTAGGCGCGCGAAGGTCTATCTGGCCGGGGGTGCCGACTGCATCTTCGTCCCCGGCGTCGCCGATGCCGAGACGATCGGCGCGCTGGTGAACGCGATCGACGCGCCGGTCAATATTCTCGCTACGGCCGCGACACCGCCGCTTGCGGAGTTACGCAAGTTGGGCGTCGCGCGCATCAGTCTGGGATCGGCGCCGTACCGGCGAGCGCTCTCGGCCTTCCGGGATATCGCGCTCGAAGCGCGCGACGGCGGCAGCTTTGCCGGCTGCGGAGGGATCTTCACGCACGCCGAATTCAACGCGCTCTTCGGCGCGTGAGCGCGTGGCAGGGCTGACCGTCACCGTCAAGCCCGGCTCGAAGCGGCCGGGGTTTGCGTATGAGGGCGAGGCCTGGATACTACGCGTACGCGAACGTGCGATCGAAGGAGCCGCGAACGATGCGTGCCTCCGTGCCGTTGCGGAGGCACTCGGCGTTGCGCCCTCGCAGGTGGAGTTGGTCCGCGGTCATCGCGGGCGCATCAAAACCTTCGACGTGCGCGGGTTGAGCGCGAGCGAGGTCGAAGGCCGACTTCGTAACTTGAGAGAGGGAAGCCCATGAAGTCGTTCGCCTTGATCCTCGCGCTGCTTGCGCTGCTCGTGCCGGTGCACGCAAACGCCAGCGCTTCACCGAACGCGGTCGCGGTGTTGAACCGCGAAGCCCAGTGGCTGGCGGCGATCTCGCGCGGCGACGCGAAGACGCTCGGCACCATCCTCGCCGACAACTACGTGCACATCACGTCGGCGGGTAGCGTCGAGTATCGCGAAGGCGCCATCGCGAACATCGACAAGGTCTCGTGGCTCAAGCAGACGACCAGCGAACAAACCGTCGATTTCGCCGGGAATGTGGCCGTGGTTCACGGCATCCTGACGACCAGGTCCAGCCGTAATCCGATGTCGATGACCATCGTCAGTCGCGCGCGTTACACCGACGTGTACGTGAAGGACGGGAGCGCTTGGAAGGTGCTCTCGGCGCAAGAGACGGCGATCCCGTACAAACGATGAGAAGCGCCGCCTAACGCGACGGGCGCAACCACAGGCGCTCGCCGTCGTAGTCGTACCACCATTCGAAGTGCTTGAGGACATCGTTCCCGAGAATACCGTCGAGAGGGATGTCCAGGTTGTACGACTCGGGTTGCACGTTCCGGTAGTCGATGTGTACGATGTGCCCGACGAAGAACTCATTTCCGAGAATGCCGGCGACCTCGCCGCCGAAGAAGGTCGCGCGCCGTCGCGCCACCGACGCCGACGTCGGCGGCGATGGTGTGACTGATCGCCCCATCATCTGCACCGTTACCTCGCCCGTCGGAATTGAAACGCCGCCCGCGGGTTGCGAGCGGCGTGGAACTCTGGCCGGGCGGAACCGGTATCGCCTGTGCCACGCACCTTCGTGGCCGCAGGCTACGCCGACGAAAGCGCGAGGACGACGATCGGAGCCCACACCGTTTTCATCATGGGCGTAACGCGCGCCCTCGCCCTATTGTGAGCGGCGGGCTTCGCCGGCGCGGTAACGATAGACGATGCGGCCCTTGGTCAGGTCGTAGGGCGACATCTCGACGTCGACGCGATCGCCGGGAAGAATCCTGATGTGATGGCGGCGCAGACGGCCGGCGATATGCGCCAGAATCGTATGTCCGTTCTCCAACTCCACCGAGAAGGTCGTACTCGGGAAGATCTGCTTGATCGTTCCGAAGAGCTCCAAAGGAGGCTCTTTGGTGTTCTCGATCTTGACGACGGGGGCGGGACGCGGTCCGCGCTTTTTGCCCGACGTTTTCCGATTACGTATGGTTCACCGCTTTCTCTTAGCATAGGAAGCGCGTGCGATGTGCGGCGCGCGCGGGTTCTGGCGCGGGGCGCGGGCAGCGAACGCGGGGACCGCCATCGGCGGCAGTTCGGGCATCTTCGAGCGATCCAGGCGTTTGCCTAGGCTGCGCTCGATCTGGGCGAAGAGGCGCTCCTCTTCGTGCGAGACGAACGTGATCGCATCGCCGGTCTTGGCGGCGCGGGCCGTCCGCCCGACCCGATGGACGTAATCCTCGGGAACGGCCGGCACATCGTAGTTTACCACGTGGCCGAGGTCTTCGATATCGATACCGCGCGCGGCGATGTCGGTCGCGACCAGCACGCGGTACTTGCCGCGCTTGAAGTTCGCGAGGGCCCGGGTCCGCTGCGACTGCGAACGGTCGCCGTGGATGCGTTCGGCCAGCACGTCGCGCTTGGCGAGCGCGACCGCCAGCCGGTCGGCGCGCGCCTTGGTCCGGGTGAAGACGATCGCGCTGAAGATGTTGTTGTCTTTGAGCAGTTCGACCAACAGGTCGGTCTTGCGCTCTTGCGGGACGGTGTAGACGGCCTGCGCGACCGTGTCGACGGGCTTGCTGGTCGGCGCCAGGTTGACGCGGACCGGATCGTCGAGCAGTTCGCCGGTGAGCTTGGCGATCTCGGGCGGAATGGTGGCCGAGAAGAGCAGCGTCTGGCGCATGCCGGTCAGGGCTTTCACGACCTTGCGAACGGCGGGCAAGAAGCCCATATCGAGCATCCGGTCGGCTTCGTCTAATACGAGGGTGTCGACGGTCTCGAGCTTGGCCAGACCTTGGCCCATGATATCGAGCAGGCGACCGGGCGTCGCGACGATGATGTCGGTGCCGCGGCGGAAAGCGTCGAGTTGTCCGCGGAAGCCGACGCCGCCGAGGATCGCGGCGATCTTGATGTCGCCGTTGTATTTCGCGAGCAAGCCCAGATGTTCGGTGATCTGGAGCGCCAGTTCGCGGGTGGGAACCAATATCAGCGCGCGGGTCGTGCCACGTTTCTTACCGATCAGGCTGTTCAGGATCGGGAGCCCGAAGGCTGCCGATTTTCCGCTCCCGGTCGCCGCGGAAGCGAGGATATCGCGACCTTCGAGCGCCGGGGGAATTGCTGCAGCCTGCACCGGGGTCGGCGCGCTGTAGCCGAGGTCTTTCACCGCACGCACGAGCGTGGGGTGCAAGGCCAGGGAATCGAAATTGGTGATAGGGGGGACCTTTCGGGGTTTGGGAGTCGGGTCAGTATGGCACGGGCCGAGGGGAGGCGTCAAACGGTAAGGTGGGAATAGGGCGGGCCATGATACGAGGGATACTGATCGGCATCGTCCTGAGTTTAGCGGTTCTCGTTCTGGGCGGCTATCTGGTCGTCATCAACGGCTGGGTGCCGGCCAACGCCGATGCCAAGCCCGGCTCACTCGAACGCTGGGCGGCCGAGACCTCGCTCGACGCAACCGTCGCCCGCGAGACGGCCGGGCTGAGCTCGCCGATCCAGGCGACAGAACCGAACCTGGTCGCCGGCGCCAAGGCCTACGGCGCCAACTGCGCGGTCTGTCACGGTACCGCCTCGGGGCCGGGTACGAACATCGCCCGTGGCTTTTATCAGCATGCCCCGTCGTTCACCCGGCCCCGGAGCGGCGTGACCCATGATCCGGTCGAGGTGACGTACTGGAAGATCACCCACGGCGTCCGTCTGACCGCGATGCCGGCCTTCTCGGGAACGCTCGACGAGACGGCCCGCTGGCAGATCGCCCTGTTCCTCAAGAACAAGAACCAGTTGCCCCCCGCCGCCGCCAAGATATGGAAGGCGATGAAGGTCACCGAGGCGCTGGCGTCACCTCTGCCGGACCGGCCGGATGGTCCGCCCGGCCAGCCGGGACCCGCAAAGTAACGGTCGTTCCCGAGCCGGAGAAGCTCTCGATCGAGATCGTGCCGCCGCAGCGCTCGACCGCGCGCTTCGCGATCGCGAGCCCGAGGCCCGATCCCTCGACCTCGTAGCGGGCCTCGCCGCGATAGAAGCGGTCGTAGACGTGGGGGAGATCCGCCGGGGCGATACCGGGACCGCGATCTGCGACGCCGATCTCGACCACCGCACCGTTCGTCCGGACCGAGAGCGCGACGCGAGACTCGGGTGCGTATTTGAGCGCATTTTCGAGGACTGTCCGGATCGCTTCGTCGAGTTCGCCGCGTTCCGCGCGAGCGGTAGCGGCGACCGGTGCGGCGACGTCGATGCGATCGCCGCCGACCGGCGCGAGCGTTGCGACGGCGCGCCGCGCCACCTCCGCGACGTCGATCGCCTCGATCGTCGGCGGCGGTTGCCGGTCGAGCCGCGCGAGATAGATCAGCTTCTCGATCAGCGTGCGCATCCGACGGCTCTCGTCGAGCATGGTCGCATGCACGGTCGCGACGCCGGCCGGATCGCTCACGACGCCCCGTTGCAGCGCGTCGAGATAGCCCATCACGACCGTCAGCGGAGTGCGCAGTTCGTGCCCGGCGTCCGCCACGAATTGACGCATACGCGTCTCGTTCTCCAGCCGCTCCGCGGTAGCGGCGTTGAGACGATAGGCGACGTCGTTGTAGGCGCTCGTGAGCGGCGCGAGATCGCCGCCGCCGGCGCCGAGCAGTTCGGGCTGGAAATCGCCGCCCGCGATGCGCGCGAGGGCGGCCGTGACGTCTTCGAGCGGCGCGACCGCGCGGCGGGTGATGCTTCGCCCGATCAGCCAGGCGAGCACGACCGCGATCAGGCCGATCGGGATGACGAACGACCAATACCAGAACAGCAACGTGCCGAAGCCGCCGATATCCGGCGCGATCGAGATGCTGCCGCCGTCGACGTCGACGCGCTGGCGGTGGATCCCGATCAGCGAGACCAGCATCGAGAGCGCGCGCCCGTTCGCGGTCCGAGGTTCGGAGGAACCTGCGAGCAGCCGGTGCGCGTCGTCGTAGATGGTGACGCGAAGGCGACCGCGCCCGAGCTCTTTTGCGATCTGCGGAGCGGCTTGTGCGAGCGTCTGGTGCGCCGCGCGCGCCTGTGCGACGTGGTCAGAAGCGCGTTGTGCCGCCGAGGTAAGCGCGTCGTCCAGCGTTCGCGCGTATAGCCCGAATGCAAGCGTGCTGGTGGCCGCGACGACGAGGAAGAGCAACGCGCATGCCAACACGACGTATCCGCGCGTGATCCGGCGGCCGAAACGGACGAACATACCTATTCCGCGCGAAGCGTGTAACCCACGCCGCGGATCGTGTGGATCAAGCGCGAGTCGAAACCTTCGTCGACCTTGGCGCGCAGATAGGAGATATAGCGTTCGACCGCGCCCGGCGTCACGTCGCGATCGTCGCCCCAGACGCCGTCCAAGAGTTCTTCGCGCGTGAAGACGCGTTTGGGCCGCCGCAAGAGCGCGACCAGCAGGTCGAACTCGAGCTTCGAAAGATCGAGCGCGCGGCCGGAGCGCATCGCCGAATGCTCGTCCAGATCGACGCTCAGACCGCCGAACGAGAGCACCCGCGGATTCTCCAGATGCGGGCGCCGGAGCTTGGCCTCGACGTGTGCGAGCAGTTCGGATATCTCGAAGGGCTTGCTCAAATAGTCGTCGGCTCCGTGCGCGATGCCGCTGACGCGGTCGTCCAGCTCGCCCTTGGCGCTCAGCATGATGATGGGCGCGTCGGTCACGCGACGGAGCATCGGGAGGAGCGCGATGCCGTCGATTTTGGGCATCATCACGTCGAGCACGATCAGATCGGGCAGCCACTCGCGTACGAGCGCGAGCCCGGCAGCGCCGTCGGCCGCACTGCGGACCGCATAGCCCTGGTGGCCGAGGGTCAGCTCGAGCAGCGCGCGGATGCGCGGTTCGTCGTCGACCACCGCGATGCGAGGATCGGTCGTCGTCCCCGTCATTCGAAGCGCAACGCCTCGATCGGGCTGAGCGAGGATGCCTTGCGGGCTGGATAGTAGCCGAAGAAGATGCCGACCATCGCCGAGAACGCGACCGCCGCGAAGACGCCGGAGAGCGGGATCGAGGTCGGCCATTTCGCGAGCGCCGCGACGATGTAGGTGCCGACGATGCCGAAGATCACGCCGAGGATGCCGCCGACCGTCGAGAGCACCACCGCCTCGGTCAGGAACTGGCGCAGGATGGTATTGCCGCGCGCGCCGAGCGCCATGCGCAAGCCGATCTCGCGTGTCCGCTCGGTCACCGAGACGAGCATGATGTTCATGATGCCGATGCCGCCGACGATCAGCGAGACGGCGGCGACGCTCGCGAGCAAGACCTCCATCACGGTTCCGGTCGAGGACGCGGCGGCCGCGACGTCTTGCAGGTTGCGGACGGAGAAGTCGTCCGGAGTCGGCGGTACGATACGGTGACGCTGTTCGAGGAGCGAGGTGATCTCGTCTTGCACGGCCTGCACGTTGCCCGCATCGCTCGCGCTCACGTCGAGCGCGTTGACGGTCTTCTGGCCGGTGATCCGCTGCATGGCCGAAGTGTAAGGCACCACGATGGTATCGTCCTGGTCCTGCCCCTGGCCGCTCTGACCGAGGGATGCGAGCGTGCCGACGATGGTGAACGGCACGCCGCTAACGATCACCGTCTGTCCGAGCGGATCCGTCCCGTCCGGAAAGAGATTGGCGACGACCGTCTGACCGAGCACCGCGACCTTGGCGGCCGACGTGATGTCGCTCTGCGAAAGGAACGTGCCGGATGCCAGCGGCCACGAACGTACGAACGTATAGGTGGGCGCTACGCCGGTCACGGTCGTCGACCAGTTCTGCGTGCCGGCGACGGCCTGCGAGCGGATCGTCACGGTCGGCGAGACCGCGGCAACACCGGGAAGCGTGGCGACGGCCATGCCGTCGTCCGGTGTCAAGCTCGAAGCACCGCCTAAGCCGCTGCGCGCGCCGCCCGCGGTGACGCTGCCGGGTTGGACGATCAGGAGGTTGCTGCCGAGGCTGGCGATCTGGTTTTGGACCGAGACGCGCGCGCCGACGCCGATCGCGACCGTCACGATCACGGCCGCGACCCCGATGATGACGCCGAGCATGGTCAGCAGCGAGCGCGAACGGTTTCGGATCAGCGCGCCGATGGCGAGAGCGAAGGTTCCTTTGAATGTCATGCCGCGACGCACTTGAGATGATCCGAGACGACCAGACCGTCGCGGAACGTGACGATGCGCTTTGCGAACGCGGCGACGTCGGGCTCGTGGGTGACCAATAGGATCGTGATCCCGCGCTCGGCGTTCAGCTTGGTGAAGAGGTTCATCACGTCGACCGACGTCTTGGAATCGAGCGCGCCGGTCGGCTCGTCGGCGAGGATCAAACCCGGATCGTTGACCAGCGCTCGCGCGATCGCGACGCGTTGCTGTTGGCCGCCCGACATCTGGTTCGAGCGGTGGTCGGCCAGCTGTTCGACGCCGACGACCGCAAGTTTCTCGAGCGCGATGCGACGGCGATCGGCCTCGGGAACGCCGGCGTAGACCATCGGTAGCGCGGCATTCTCGATCGCACTCGTGCGCGGGAGCAGATTGTAGGATTGGAACACGAAGCCGAGGCGACGGCTGCGGATGTCGGCGCGTTGGTCCGCGTCCAGATCCGATGCGTCGGTCCCCTCGAAGAGATACGTGCCGGTGGATGGCGTGTCGAGCATGCCGACGACGTTCATGAACGTCGACTTGCCCGAACCCGACGCGCCCATCACGGCCACGAACTCGCCCTGCGAGATCGTCAGATCGATGCCCGCTAGCGCGTGGACGAGTTGCCCGTCCAAGTCGTAGGTCTTGGTCAGGCCGCGCACGTCGACGACCGGGACCATTAGTGGATCCCTCGCGTCGCGCCGCGCGCACCGTTGCCGAACGCTCCGCTCTGCGATGCGCCGCCGGCCGGGCGCGTCTTGGAAGAACCGCCGCTCGATCCGACGATCACGAGATCGCCGGCCGCAAGGGTGCCGCTCGTCGGCGTGACCGCCGCGAGCGTTCCCGCGACCAACTCGATCTTCACCGGAATGCGGACCTGCTTGCCGTCGCGCTGGACGAAGATCGCACCGTTTCCGCCGGTGACCACTGCGGCGGTCGACGATCCGTTCGTCTGCCCCCACGGCGAAGTCGCGCTCGGGTTGCCGCTGGCGTTGGCGTTCGGCGCCGCCGCTCCGGTGCGTGCGCCGCGAGTGCCGCGTGCGCCGCCGGTCGGATGGAACTGCAAGGCCGAGAGCGGAACGACGAGCGCGTCCTTCGCGGTCGCGACGCCGATCGTCGCGGTGGCGGTCATGCCCGGGAGCAGTTTACCGTCCGGATTATTCACCTTGGTGATGACGGTGTAGGTCACCACGTTCGAGACGGTGGTCGGTGCTTCGCGTACCTGAGAGACCGTGCCATGGAACGTCTGGTTCGGATAGGCGAGCACCGTGAAGTCGACGCCGGCACCCGGCTTGACCGAACCGATGTCGGGTTCGCCGACCAGGATGTCGACTTCCATCTTCGTGAGATCCTGCGCGATCGTGAATAGGGTCGGCGTCTGCAGGCTGGCCGCGACGGTCTGACCGACGCTGACCGAGCGCGCGATCACGGTGCCGTCGACGGGCGACGTGATGATCGAACGCTGCAGGCTCAACTGCACGGTGCGGACCTGCGCGGCCTGGGCGGCAACGCCGGCCTGCGCGGCCGCAGCGCTATAGCCGCCGCCGTAGGCTTGCGACGTGGCCTGCGAGGCCTGCGACTGCGCGGTCGCAAGCGCGGCCTGCGCGCCGTTGACGGCATCCTGATCGGCCTGCACCTGGTTCTGCGCGACGTAGCCCTGATCGAAGAGCGTGCGATCGCGTTGCAAGGTCGTCTGCGACAAGCCGAGCGCGCTCTGGGCCTTCGCGACCGATGCGTTCGCGCCGCCGATGCCGGCCGAAGCCGACGCCGCGGATTGCTGCGAGGCCGCTGCCTGCGACTGGGACTGCGCGAGCGACGCGGTCGCTTGATCGAGCTGCGCTTGGAGCGTGCTCGGATCGAGCTTGGCCAGGATCTGTCCCTTCTTGACCTTGCTGTTGAAGTCGGCGTCGATTTCGGAGATGGTTCCCGAGACCTGGGTGCCGACCGCGATCGTGTTCTGCGGGTTGACCGTTCCGGTCGCGGTCACGCTCTGGACGAGCGTCTGGCGCGCGACTGGTTGCGTCAGGTACGTCTCGGCAGCGGTCGCGCCGAGGTATGCCGAGATCCCGATCGCCGCGATTAGGAGGATCAGGACGACCGCCAGGATGATTCCGACCCGCTTGCCGGTCCGGGTGCCGAACCAAGCGAGGGCCCGCTGCATCGGATGCTGAGAAGCGTTGAGGGGCTGAGCGGATGCTGTCATTGCGGAGTAACCGTACCCCGCATTGCTGACAGCATCCGGAGAGCTAGGACCCTTAGGGATTCGGCTCCGAAATCGCCGTCAGGACGTATTCGGTCGAGCCACCATCCCGGAAGGCGCGTCCGCTGATACCCTTTGCGTCGATCGTTCCGGTGAAACTGAGATTCTCGAAGTCGAACCAGATAGCCGAGCCGTCGCACCCCCCGCTCACGTTCCGCGGCGCTCCGCCACTCATCGCGCGGTAGAATCCCGAGACGACGCCGTCCGACGCGATCCGCAGATCCAGGGTCCCGCGGGAGGAGCCTGCGCCGAGGTCGCGCTCGGTCATCGTGACGTCGTAGTGTTGCGTCGTGAGGAGAGCGACCACCAGTGCGATGTGTGCGATCATAACGTCATGATTTTACCACCTGCGGATGAAAGCGAAGCACGATACCCGAAGGTTTGCCCATGATGGTAGACGCCGGTCACCTCGACGTACGAGGCTTGCCCGTTTGGGAACGCCCGGGCCGCGTGTTCGAACGGTTCGACCATCTCTCGCTCGGCGGTAGCGTGACCTTCGTCACCGAGTTCGAGCCGCGGGGTCTGGCCGGCCGGCTCGAGCAGCAGCGACCTGGCCAAGCGCGCGTCGAGTCGATCCGCGTGGCGGACGCCGAATGGCGAATAACGTTGACCCGCTTGGAGATGGAGCGCGGTGCGCTCTCGGTCGCAAGCGTGCTTCGACGGTGCTCCGTCTTCGCCGGTCTGGACGACGCCGCGCGCTCGCGGCTCGCGTCGGTCGCACGCGAACGTACCATCCATCGCGGACAATCGTTGGTAGAAGAAGGCGACGAGTTCCCGTTCCTGGGAATCGTCTGGGAAGGCGTGCTCGCCGTGTCGACCACGAACTTGGGGCGGATGCGCACGTTCTACGAGGTCTTCCCGTTCGAGATCTTCGGCGACGTCGAACTCTTCGATCACGGTCTCGCGATGGGCCGCCTGGTGGGTCTCTCGAAGGTCGTCCGCTGCGTGTTGCTCCCGCGCGAAGCCGTGCGTCAGTTGGGCGTGAGCCGAGCCGAGATCCTGTTGGGCATCGCGACCGTCTGCGCGCAGCGTACCCGGGCGCTCGCGGAGGCGCTCAGCGCTCAGGGAACCCAGCCGATCGTCCAGCGCGTCGCCTCGGTGTTGTTGCCGTACTCCGCACCCGATCGCGGCCTCTCGCCGGCGATGGCGCCGTTGCCCTCGATGACCCAGTCCCAACTCGCCTCGGCCGCCGGTACGGTAAAAGAAGTCGCCGCTCGCGCGATCGCCGAGCTCGAGACGAACGGAGCGCTCCGGCGCGAACGCGGCCATATCCGGTATCTGGATCGCACCCGACTGCTCGAGTTCGCGCGTCGCTGATGGCTCTCGCCTGGGCGAAACACGGCAGCAACGCACTGCTGGTCGTCGGCCTGCTCGTGCTTGGAGCGCTCTTCGCGACGGGGCGGATCGCGTTCGGCTGGTGGCTGGTACCGATCGGCGCGGCGGCCTTCTTCGTCAGCGAATACACCACCCACCGGTTCGCGTTTCACGCGCCGCCCTCGCGCGTGCCGTTCGTGCTCGCGCTCCAGCATCGTCTGCACTACGATCATCACGTCGAGCCGGAACGGATCGACCTGCTCTTCCTGCCGTACTGGTTCGTGATCCCGACGATCGCCGCGTACTTCGGCGTCTTCTTCTTGATCGCTCGCGATCTTGGGATGGCGCTCTCGCTGCTCGCCGGGAGCCTGCTGGCGCTTGCGTACTACGAATGGGTGCACTACGTCGCGCACGTCCCGTACAATCCACGCTCGGCCTGGGCGCGCTGGATGAAGAAGTACCATCTCTGGCACCACTTCAAGAACGAAAAGCTGTGGTACGGCGTCACCAATCCGTCGATGGACCACGTCTATCGCACCTACGCACGCGTCGAAGACGCCGAGCGTAGCGCGACCACCCGAGAACTGTTCGGGTAACGCGATGGATTGGTCGATCCTCCGGCCGTGTCTGGACTTGCTGGCCGCCGCCATCCTCGGCGGAGTGGTCGGCGCGCAGCGTCAGGCCGCGCAGAAGCCGGCCGGCTTTCGCACCCATCTGCTGGTCGCGCTCGGTTCGTGCGCGTTCACTTTGGTCGGCGCGCATTTGGGCGACACGCGCATCGCCGCCAACGTCCTGACCGGCATCGGATTTCTGGGCGCGGGCGCGATCGTGCGCTCCGGCTTCAATGCGCGCGGCCTCACGACCGCCGCCTCCATCTGGACGGTCGCCGCGATCGGTCTTGCGATCGGGTACTCGTCGATCGAATCGTACATCGTCGCCGTCGGCGCGACCATCATCACCTTCGTCGCGCTCTCGACGTCGGATGCGTCGCTGATGCGCGTCTTCCGTTTCCGCCGCCGGGTGACGCTCGGCATCACCTACTCCGTGCCCGAAGGCAGTGAAGCCGCGATCGTCGCGGCCATCGACGCGGGCTGCACTTCGGTCGAAGGCCACGGCGGAACGCTCGTGACCGCCGAGGGTACGGACGAGACGGTCGAGCGGACCTTCAAGGTGGATCTGCACCACGATCTGGATCTGACCGCTTACGTGCGCGGCCTGGCCGCGTTGCCGGGCGTCACGCGGGTCGCGGTCGACGAGTTGTTCCCGGGCAAGTAGATGTTCCGCTCGCTCAAAGCCTGGCTCGGGATCGAGCCGATCAAGCCGCGCGTCGGATTGCGCCCGCATCGGACCGTCGACGTCACATCCGACTACGACGCTACCTACGATCGCGTGTACGCCGCGATCGATGCGGTTCTTGGCGCCAACGTCCGCGACGCCGATCGCAAGAGCGGCATCATCGACGCCGACTTCGGCACCATCGGCAGCGAACGTCTCCGGGCGAGCGTCGAACGCGTCGACGACGCAAACTCTCGCGTCCACATCGAAGCCCGGTATCCGGCGACCACGACACCGCCCATACGTTCGGGCGCCGTAGATGCCTTAGCGGACCATCTAGCCGGTTAACAGCTCCGTGCCGAGGTACGGCTGCAGGACCTTCGGGACCCGGACGCTGCCGTCGGCGTTTTGGTAGTTCTCGAGGATCGCGACGATCGTTCGACCGATGGCGAGGCCGGAGCCGTTCAACGTATGCACGTGTTCCGGCTTGGCGCCGACTTCGGAGCGGGTGCGGATCGCGCCGCGGCGCGCCTGGAAGTCGGTGCAGTTCGAGCACGACGAGATCTCGCGGTAGGCGTTCCCGCTCGGCATCCAGACCTCAAGGTCGTACGTCTTGGCGGCGTTGAAGCCGACGTCGCCCGCGCACAACGCGACGATGCGATGCGGCAGTTCGAGCGCTTCGAGCAGATCCGCGGCATCGCGCGTCAGCGTCTCGAGCGCGTCGCTCGAGGCTTCGGCGGCGGTCAGCCAGACCAGTTCCACTTTTTCGAACTGGTGGAGCCGGATCAATCCGCGCGTATCTTTGCCGGCCGCGCCCGCTTCCTTCCGGAAACACGACGTGTAGGCGGCATACTTGCGCGGTAAGGTCGCACCGTCGAGGATCTCGTCGCCGTGCAACGCGGTCAGCGGCACCTCGGCGGTCGGGATCATGAACAGATCGGCTTCCTGATCCTGGAACATCGCATCCGAGAACTTGGTCAACTGCCCGGTCGACCACATGGTCTTGCGCGAGACCAGCAGCGGCGGCGCGACTTCGAGATAGCCCTTGGCGGCGGCGCGATCGAGGAAGAAGTGGGCGATCGCGCGCGAAAGGCGCGCGCCGTCGCCCATCAGCACCGCGAAGCGGCTGCCCGAGAGTTTGGTGGCGCGTTCGAAGTCGATGATGCCGAGGGCTTCGCCGATCTCGTAGTGCGGTTTCGGTTCGAACGCGAACGCGGCGGGTTCGCCCCAGCTTCGCACGACCACGTTCGCGCTCTCGTCGGCGCCGTCGGGGACGGTCTCGTCGAGCAGATTCGGCGACGACGCGAGCAGGGCGCGCAGCGGCGACTCGGGCGCGTCCGGCGCGAGTTCGTTCGCGCGCGTCTCGCCGGCGGCGACGGCCTTGGCGATCTCGTCGAGTTTCGGGCGCAGATCGCGGGCGGCGGCCGCTTTGTCGGCGGCTTTGCCGATCTCGGCCGAGAGCCGGTTCTTCTCGGCCTTGGCGGCTTCGAGCGCGGTCAGCGCGGAACGGTACTCGGTATCCAGGCGCAGAATCTCATCGACGAACGACGGATCCTGTCCGCGACGACGGGCTGACCGGCGAACGCGATCGGGATCGCGACGAACGACGACAATATCCAACATGGAGAACCGCCGGATTATGCAGCCCGCGAGCGCCTTCCTATCTACCGGCGGTTTTGATCCGGCGCTGCTGCTCGCGCCGACGCAGGCGATCGCGCTCTATCTAGCTGCGGTTCCGGTCCCCGAACTCCGCGTCGAGCGCGTCGGCCTAGACGCCGCCGACGGGCGCGTGCTCGCAACCGAAATCCTCACCGACGCGGACTATCCGCGCGCGACCCGCTCGTCGATGGACGGCTTCGCCCTGGCCGGCGGCGGTGACGCCGGGAGCTTCCGGCTCGCGGGCGAGGTTCGGATGGGTGCGCCGTTCGTCGGGACGGTCGCACCGGGAAGCGCCGTGCAGATCCCGACCGGTGGCGTGCTCCCGTCCGGTACCGATGCGGTCGTGCCGCTCGAATCGGCGCGCGTCGAAGGCGACGCCGTCCACCTGCCGGCGGTCGCAGCCGGTGATTGCGTCACTCCGCAGGGCTCCGACATGCGCAACGGCACCGTCGCGCTGACGGCCGGCCGTCGGATCGGCGCACCCGAACTCGGCGTCCTCGCGACCCTCGGCGTCACGGCCGTGCCGGTCTACGCGCGACCCCGCATCGCCGTGCTCTCGAGCGGCGACGAGATCATCTCTCCCGACCTTACGCCGGTGCCCGAGCAGATCCGCGACTCCAACCGCTACGCGATTGCAGCCTCGCTCCGCGCGATGGGCGCGGACCCGATCCACGGTCCGACCGTCTCGGACGAACCGGGCGCGCTCGAAGCCGCCCTGCGCGCGGCCCTCGCGACCTGCGACGGCGCCATTCTCTCGGGTGGATCCTCGGTCGGCGAACGCGACCTCACCCCCGGCGCCGTCGCGGCGCTCGGCCCGCCGGGCGTCGTCGTCCACGGCCTACGGATCAAGCCCGGCAAGCCGACCGTCCTCGGCGCGAGCGGTGCTAAACCGGTGATCGGCCTGCCCGGCAATCCGGTCTCGGCCCTGATCGTCCTCGAAGCGATCGTCGCGCCGATCGTCGCTCGGCTGGCGGGTTCGGGCGCTCCCGGCGCGACGGTTGAGGCGACTTTACGTTCCCCGCTCCGGGGCCGTTCAGGTTGGACGAATTACGTGCCGATTGCGTTAGAAGATGAGGGCGGCCACGCGGTGGCGCAACCCCTCGCCTTGCACTCTTCGCTCGTCAGCTTGCCGGCCCGCGCCGCCGGGTACGCGATCGTGGGTGAAGATGACGCTCCGCTTGAGGCCGGCACGCGCGTGACGGTTCGGCGGTTTCTCTCGGGAGGTCTCCGGTAGTCGTGCTTCGTCCCGCTCCAATCGTCGCCGCGCTGCCTGCCAACACGCCGTTCATCGGGCCCGAACGCATCATGCGCGAACGGGGCTTGAGCGAACTCGTCCGGCTCGGCGCGAACGAGAGCGCGTTCGGGCCTTCCCCGCTTGCGATCGCTGCGATGCAGGCGGCGATCCCGCTAACCTCGCTCTACGCCGATCCGGAGTCCGTGGATTTGCGCACGGCGCTCGCGGCGCGCAACGGGTGCAAGATCGAGAACATCGTGG
>JBBRTL010000008.1:0-26181 GCA_038244445.1 Vulcanimicrobiales bacterium | reverse complement strand
TATCCCGAACACCGCGGCGTTCACGCTGATCGCAAGCGCGAGCGTGAGGATCACGATACTGCTGAAGAGCGGCGCTCGGGCAAGGGACTTAGCTGCGCGACTGAACTCGCGGACGAGCGTCTCGAAGCGCATGCCGAGACCGGCGCGCGCGACGTCGAACGCCGTTGGCCAAACGCTGCCGCTCTCCGCGGCGTCGGCGGCAACTTGATCGGCGTACTCCCGCCGAAACTCGGGCGGACAGAGCAGCAGCGCGAGCCGCAGAATCACGCGCGCGATCCTGCCGGGAGAAGATGTCGCGCGCGCGCCATGCGAACGAGGCGCGAGAGGCGCTCGGCTTCGGCTTGCGCTATGCGACGGCCCCAGGCGGTCAGTTTGTAGTAGCGCCGGCGCGGGTCTTCGGCATCTGCGCGGGTCGTTTCTGCGATCCAGTCGTCGGCGGCGAGCTGTTTGAGGAGGCGGTAGAGGGTGCCGGCGCCGAGTCGGATGGTTCCGTCGGTCTCGGCTTCAACGTCCTTGCTGATCTGATACCCGTGACGATCGCCGTCGGCCAGCGCGAGCAAGATGTGGAACGCGCTCGTGCTGAGCGGAAGCAGGATCGCGGGGTTCGGACGCTCTGGCATGGGCAACCTCTCTATCCAGTATGGGTATATCCATATCAGATGCAGAAGTGTGCGTCAAGGGTCCCTCGAGCGCTTGATCGCTATGCCAGTAATTTCTTTGCGATGCGGTTCTGGTTCGCGGCGAGCTTCTCTACGTCGAGGTTGAGGAAGGCGCCGTGTTCGATCTTGGGGATGCCGTTGACGACGGCGAAATCGGCGTCGGGTGGTGTGCAGAAGACGAGCGCGGCGAGCGGATCGTGGACGGCGCCGCCGGCGAGATCGAGGGTGTCGAGGCGGAAGCCGACGATGTCGGCGGCCATGCCGGGCGCGAGGTGCCCGACGTCGTCGCGCCCGAGGACTTCGGCACCGCCGCGGGTCGCGATCCGCAACACTTGGCGCGCGGTCAGGGCGGCCGGGTCGAGATTGTGAACGCGGTGAAGGAGCAGCGCTTGGCGCGCTTCTGCCAACAAGTGCGACGAATCGTTGGATGCGGAACCGTCGACCGCCAGGCCGACGCGAACGCCGGCGCGTTGCATCGCACCGATCGGGGCGACGCCTGATGCGAGGCGCATATTCGAACTCGGACAGTGCGCGACGCCGGTTCGGGTCGCACCGAGGCGGCCACATTCATCCGGCGACGGATGCACCATGTGGGCGTGCCAGACGTCCGGGCCGACCCAGCCGAGGTCCTCGGCCAGTTCGACCGGTCGGCGGCCGAATTTCTCGAGGCAGAACGCTTCTTCGTCGAGCGTTTCGGCGAGGTGAGTGTGCAGATGCACGCCTTTGCTACGCGCGAGCGCGGCGCTCTCGCGCATCAGGTCCGGCGATACCGAGAACGGCGAGCACGGCGCGAGCACGATGCGCGTCATCGCAAGGCGCGATGCGTCGTGATAGGCATCGACGACGCGCGCGCAGTCGGCTAGGATCGCATCTTCGTTCTCGACGACGGAGTCGGGCGGGAGGCCGCCTTTGGACTGACCGACCGACATCGAACCGCGGGATGCGTGGAAGCGCACGCCCATCTCGCGGGCGACCTCGATCTGATCGTCGACACGCGCGCCGTTGGGCCACATGTAGGTGTGATCGAAGGCGGTCGTGCAGCCGGACTTGAGCAGTTCGGCGAGCGCGACGCCGGTCGCGCTGCGAAACGCTTCGGCATCCATCCGACCCCAGATCGGATAGAGCGTCGTGAGCCAATCGAACAGCTTGACGTCCTGCGTCCCGGGGACATTGCGCGTCAGGGTTTGGTAGAAGTGATGGTGGGTGTTGATCAGGCCGGGGATGACGATACAGTTGCTCGCATCCACCACCCGATCCGCGTTCTGCGGCAGGTCGGCGGACGAGCCGATCGTCTCGATGACGTTGTCGCGTACGAAGATCGATGCACCGTCGTAGGCGCGGTCGGTGTCATCGAAGGTTTCGATGCGGTGAGCGTTGCGGATCAGGAGAGTAGCCATCGGGGCATGCTTCGCTGCGCGGGGGGCTTGCTCTTGTGCCGTTCGGTGGGATTGGCGTCCGGGAGGACCAATCTTGAAATAGACGCAGTAACACCCGGATTTGGTTGGTCAACTAACCTTTGGGGTGTTGGCGAGCAAGGCTTCCGACTGAGAGTGACCGTCGACGCGGATGGTATAGTAGAGACGGTCTGCTGGGCCGACCATCGGAAGGTGAATCAATGAGGGAACCGATTCAAATCGAGGACAACGGGAACGCGGGATATGTGCACTATTCGAGGGCCGAGATCGCGAGCACGATCGATGTTCGGCCGGATTGTGCCGTAGCCGCGGATGTCGACGCGGACGGAGACATCGTCGGCATCGAGTTCCTGAGTTTCGACGTCGAAATTCTTGAATGTGCGCGCGTCTATGCGGAGAGCCACGACCTACTGTTTCCTATGGATATCCGGAAGGCCGTACGGTAGCGTCCAGACCTTGTCATCCCTCGACTCCGCCTTCGGTTACGCTCGGGATGACAAGGAGAGGGGCGTCCTTCGAGACGTTCCCGTCGGGCGTGACACGCGGTGGCCGTCCTTACCCCTCCGGGTGACATCGAGCGCGGCATGACCCCCTGGGCCCGGTGTCGTACCATCGAGTCGTGTCCCATCCTGCGGTTTCCCGTGCGCTTGACGCCTATGATCGGTCGCGCCTTGCGCTCTGCTCGATCGGGAGTCATTCCGCCTTGGATGTGGCCTACGGCGCGCGCCAACAGGGGCTGCGCAATCTGATCGTTACCGAGAAGGGACGCGAGCGGACGTACGCCGAGCATTACTTCCGGAACGACGAGGCGCCCGCACGGGGATGCGTGGATGCGACCTACGCGCTGGATGCGTTCGCCGACCTGCTGAACGAGGACGTCCAAGCGGATCTGTTCGCCGAGAACGCGATCTTCGTCGCGAACCGCTCGTTCGAAGTCTATCTGCATCAGAAGTTCTCGTACGATCAGATCGAGTCGCGGATGCAGTTGCCGTTCTTCGGGAGCCGTTCGCTGTTGCGCGCGGAAGAACGCGGCGAAGCCAACAATCAATATGCGCTGATGGAAGCGGCCGGGATCCGCTACCCGCTGCAGTTTCCGTCGCCGGATGCGATCGATCGCCTGGTGATGGTGAAGGCGCCGCACGCGAAGATCTCGTTCGAGCGCGCGTTCTTTCTGTGCTCGTCGCCGGCCGAGTATCGCGAGCAGGCCGAGAAGCTGATCGCGGCCGGCATGGTGACCGAGGACGGGTTGCGCGGGGCGGTGATCGAGGAGTATGCGCTCGGGCCATCCGTCAATCTGAATTTCTTCTACTCGCCGATCCTCGGAGAACTCGAGTTGATGGGCACCGATACGCGCCGGCAGACCAATCTCGAGGGCTTCCGCAACGTGCCGCCGTCTGCGTTCGACGGGCTGCGCAACGTCCCGATGCGGTTGGAAGAAGCCGGGCACATCGCGACGACGTTGACCGAGTCGACCTTGGAGAAGGCCTTTGAGATGGGCGAGCGCTTCGTCGCTGCCGCGAAGGCGGCCAAGGCGCCGGGCATCATCGGGCCGTTCGCGCTGCAGTGCGTGATCGTGGCGGGGCCACCCAAAGCGTTCGTCTGCTACGACGTTTCCTTGCGCATCCCGGGATCGCCCGGGACGCGTTATACACCGTATTCGGCCTATCGCTGGGGTCGCGACGTCTCCGTTGGGGAACGTATCGCGATGGAGGTCGTCTTTGCACGCGACGGCGATCGGCTCGACGAGATCCTTACCTAACCATCACTACACTTCGATTGGGGACTACCATGGCTGAAGAAGTTACCGGCGCGATCACGATGCGCGGCAATCCGATGACGTTGGTCGGAAAGACCGTCAAGGTCGGCGACGCCGCACCCGAACTCCACCTGACCGGCAGCGATATGAAGCCGGTCACGCTCGACGAGGTCACCGCGAACGGTACGCGCAACGCGCTGCTGATCGTGGTACCGTCGCTCGATACCGGCGTCTGCTCGCTCGAATCGAAGACGTTCAACGGTCGCGTCGAGGAGCTTGGCGACGGTGCGAAGGCGTACGTCGTGAGCATGGACCTGCCGATGGCGATGGGCCGCTGGGCCGGCGCCGAAGCGGTCGCGGACCTCGCGATGCTCTCGGACTTCAAGACCCACGAGTTCGGCACGGCCTACGGACTGCGGATCAAAGAGATCGGCCTGCTCGCGCGCGCGAACGTCGTGATCGGCAAGGATAAGACGGTCAAGTACGTCGAGATCGTGCCGGAAGTGACGACCGAGCCGAACTACGACGCGACCATCGCCGCAACCAAGGCGGCCTAAGCATCCATGAACGCGCCGCAACCGGTCTTCGTGCTGGATTTCGGGGCGCAGTATAGTCAGTTGATCGCGCGGCGGGTGCGTGAGGCGGGGGTGTATTGCGAGATCGTTCCGTTCGATACGCCGTGGGCGACGCTCGCGGCGCGCGGGCCGTCGGCCTTGATCCTCTCCGGTGGGCCGGAATCGACGCTGGTGCCGGATGCGCCCGACGTCGACCCGGCGCTGCTGGCGAGCGGATTGCCGATGCTCGGCATCTGCTATGGCATGCAACTGATCGCGCGTCATCTCGGCGCCGAACTTGTCAAACTCGATCACGCGGAGTACGGGCCGGCCGAATTGCATGCGGCGAACGTCGAGGGGCTCTTCGCCGGTGTCGAACCGAGTTCGCGCGTGTGGATGTCGCACGGCGACTCGGTCACCCGGCTTGCGGACGGTTTCGTGACGCTCGCGTCGACCGAGCGTTGCAAGGTCGCCGCGATGGGCGACGCGGCGCGCAAGATCTACGGGGTGCAGTTCCACCCCGAGGTCGTCCACTCGGCGTGCGGGCGCGCGGTGCTCGGCAACTTTCTGCACGGGATCGCCGGGCTTGCGAACGATTGGCGGATGGACTCGTTCGTCGAGATCGCGACAGCGGAGATCCGGGCGAAGGTCGGCACCGACCAGGTGATCTGCGCGCTCTCGGGCGGTGTCGATTCCGCGGTCGCCGCAACGCTCGTCTCGCGGGCGATCGGCGAACAGCTGACCTGCGTTTTCGTGGATCACGGCCTGCTCCGCAAGGGCGAGGCCGAACAGGTAATCGCGGCCTTCCGGGACGTGCTCCATCTCAACGTGATCGCGATCGACGCTCGCAAGCGCTTTCTCGACGCCCTCGCCGGGGTCGACGATCCGGAACGCAAGCGGGTCATCATCGGGCACGAGTTCATCCGCGTCTTCGAAGAAGAAGCGGCCAAGATTCCGGGCGTCAAGTATCTCGTGCAGGGCACGCTCTATCCGGACGTGATCGAGTCGAAGACGCCGGATAGCAAAGCCGGGCATAAGATCAAGTCGCACCACAACGTCGGCGGCCTGCCCGAGCATATGAACTTTTCGCTGATCGAACCGCTCCGCTCGCTCTTCAAGGACGAAGTGCGCGAACTCGGTCGCGTGCTCGGCCTGCCCGAGCGGGTCGTGCAGCGCCAGCCCTTTCCGGGCCCGGGTCTGGCGGTCCGGATCATCGGCGATATCACCGAGGAGCGCTTGCAGGTCGTACGTGATGCAGATGCGATCGTCTGCGAAGAGATCGAGGCGGCGACGCTCTCGCCCAAGCCGTGGCAATATTTCGCCGTGCTCACGCCGGTGAAATCGGTCGGCGTGATGGGCGACGGCCGGACCTATGCGAACCTGGTCGCGGTGCGCGCGATCACCAGCGAGGACGGCATGACGGCCGACTGGGCGCGCCTTCCGCACGCCTTGCTCGAACGGATCTCGACGCGTATCGTCAACGAGGTGCGCGGCGTCAACCGCGTGGCCTACGACATCACCTCGAAGCCGCCGGCGACGGTGGAGTGGGAATAATGAAGATCCTGATCATCGGCAACGGCGCACGCGAAGACGCGCTCTCATGGCGTCTCGCGCAGTCGGCCTCGTGCGAGGCGATCTTCGCGGCGCCCGGCAACGCCGGGACCGCGTCGCGCGGCACGAACTGGAACATCTCGCCGACCGACGGTCGGGCGCTCGCCGAACGCGCGCTCGAAGAAGGCATCGACCTGGTGGTGGTCGGCTCGGAAGTCTCGATCGCCGCCGGTGTAGCCGATAAGCTGCGCGACGCGGGTCTACGCGTGTTCGGTCCGAGCCGTTCGAGCGGCCGGCTCGAATCGAGCAAGGTGTTCGCGAAGCGCTTCATGGAGCGCCACGGCGTCCCGACCGCGCGCTTCGTGGTCGTGCATTCGCTCGAGACGGGACGCAAGGCACTCGACGGGTGGAAGGGCGGGGTGGTCGTCAAGGCCGACGGATTGGCGGCCGGCAAAGGCGTCGTCGTGTGCGCGAACGCAGCCGACGCGATGGCCGTTCTGCGCAACTGGTACGGTCCCGGGAAAGTCCCGGGCGGTGGACTGGACGTGCTGTTGGAGGAGCGACTGGAAGGCGATGAAGTCAGCGTCTTCGCGCTCTCGGATGGCCGCGCGATGGTTCCGATCGCGGGAGCGTGCGACTACAAACGCGCCGGCGACGGCGATACCGGACCGAATACGGGCGGCATGGGCGCGTTTTCGCCGCCTCGTGGATTCCCGGACGATCTCACCGATATCGTGCGCGAACGGATCATCGCTCCGGTGCTTCGCGGCTTGCTCGCCGAGGGCGAAACGTATGTCGGCGTGCTCTACATCGGCATCATGTGGACGAAGGACGGCCCGTACGTCATCGAGTTCAACGTGCGCTTCGGGGATCCGGAGACGCAGGTGATGATGCCGCGCGTCACCGGCGACTTGGCCGCGCTGCTCGCATCGGTGGCGGCCGGTTCGATGGACTTGAGCCTAGCGACGCTCTCGCCGCAGGCCTGCGTCGGGGTGGTGCTCGCGACCCCGGGCTACCCGCGAGAATCCAAGGAACTGGCCGGCTTGAACGCCGACGTCGCGCTCGCCGACGGCGCGCAGGCGTTCTGGGGAAACACCGCCGTTTCGAACGGACGCGTCATGGCGCTCGGCGGACGCGTACTCACGGTCACCGCGGTCGGCGACGATCTCGCATCGGCGCGAGCGCTTGCCTACGAGAGCGTCAAGACGATCGCGAAGAAGATCGGCACGACCGACCTCACCTACCGGACCGATATCGCCAAATAGCATGATCGCTGCCGCCGTCGCGCTTCGGTCGGATCCGTTGTAACCATTTCTACCTGTCGGTTCCGGCTTCGCGGAACGTCGTAACGTTTCGTACTTTGGATTCCAGAGTCTGCTCGGTGTCTATCCGGTCATCGATTTTGAGCAGGCTCTCGACCCGCGGCGCTCCGAGTCTGTGACAGCGCGCGTGGATGGCGACAAGGGCGCTGCAGATCGTGTCCACGTCGCCTTCAACGTTGGTCGCCATGGGCGTCAACTCGTAGTGCAGCTCCATCTCGTCCAGGACGTCGAGCGCTGCAGCGACGTACTCGCGAACGCCGAGACCCGTGTTCGCACCGATTGAAATGCTCGCTGTGGCCATGGATTGTGTCCTCCGACGCCGGCCGGGCCGGCAGTGTTCCCGCTAAGCATGCAACGCATGGTCGAAGCCCGGGTGTGATTAATTTTCTGACTATTGTGACATTCTTTCGGTCGCTATGGTCAGCGAGGGAATGTGGGTACATTAATGGACACTGCTACTTGATGCAGACGTATTCGCCGGCCCACAACCAAGCGAGCAATGCACGACCTGGCGAGCCCGAAAACGACGAAGGAGATATACAGGACATGTCTGACAGCGTACGCGTGACTACCACCGCCGACGGCCCATATATGGTAGTTGGAGAAATAGCCTTAAAGTGGCCGAGCGGACACGACATATCGATGGCCGGCGAGGCCGACGAGAACGGCGCGATCTATCTGTGTCGCTGTGGTCACTCGAACAACAAGCCGTTTTGCGACAACTCGCACAAGCGAGTTGGCTTCAAATCCACCGAAGGAGATGCCACCGCTCACCGTGACTAGGGGAAGTCGGTGAGCCAAGCGACGTACGTGATCGTCGGCGGCGGCGTCGCCGGAGCAAGTGCCGCAGAGGCGTTGCGCGGCGAGGGGTTCGACGGTCGCATCGTGCTGGTGGGAGAGGAGCGGACGTCGCCGTACGAGCGTCCGCCGCTCTCAAAGGGTCTTTTGCGTGGGGAGATCGGGCGGGAAACCGTGACCCTGCGGACGCCCGAGTTCTACGAGCGCAACGCAGTAGAGCTACGCCTCGGAGAAGCCGCCTCTAGGCTGGATGTTCGAAATCGGCAGATCGAACTCGCCGACGGCGCCACCTTGTCCTACGAACGAGTTCTCGTGGCAACCGGCGCCACGCCGCGGCGGCTCGGTGTCCAGGGGGAAGATTTGCCCGGCGTCCATCGCTTGCGGACGTTGGATGACTCGTTGCGATTGGCGGATGCGCTCCAGCGTCGTCCGGCGGTCTTGGTCGTCGGCGGCGGATTCATCGGATCCGAGGTCGCCGCGTCGGCCAGGCAGACGGGCTGCGAGGTCTCGATCGTCGGGCCGACGCTTCCCATGGAGCACGCGCTCGGTGCCGAAGTCGGCGAACTCTACGCCGGCTATCATCGAGATCATGGAGTAACCGTGACGAGCGGCGTGACCGTCGTTGAATTTCTTGGTACGGGTGCTCTTGAAGCCGCACGCCTCTCCGATGGTAGGTTACTCGCATGCGGCGCGGCAGTCGTTGGAGTAGGAGCGACCCCGTCGGTGGGATGGCTTGGCGACGATGTGAAGTTGGCGGGTGGCGGCGTCGAAACGGACGAGTTCTGCAGGACCAGCGTCGGAGACGTCTTCGCGGCCGGTGACGTAGCCTGTTCCTGGCGCCCGCGCCTGAACCGCCACGTTCGTCTGGAGCATTTCGACAATGCCGAATCGCAAGGTGCGGCGGCCGGAAGAGCTATGAGCGGGACCATGCGCGCCTACGATCCGCTTCCGTTCTTCTGGTCGGATCAGTACGATCTATCCTTGCAATACTACGGTTACGCCCCCAGCTGGGATAAGGTCGTCATGCGCGGACGGAGCAGGGACGGCTCGTTCGCAGCCTTCTATCTTAGCGCCAACCGCATAGAGGCCGCGTGTGCGGTCAACCTATCCCAAGAAGCGAGCGCCATCAAGCGCCTCGTCGGACGAAGCGATGTCTCGGAACGGGATTTGGGCGACGACGGAATCCGGCTCAAGGATCTCGTCACCTGACAGGCCGGCCGCCATCTGGTCCTCCACATCGGTGGCGGTTCCGTACCATCGGACGGACCCGTCTTCCGATCGTCGGTAGTTCGTGCGAATGAGGTGTCTGCGATACGACGAGTCGAGTGCCCGCCTGAAGCGAACGATGTAGTCTAAATTCATGCCTGTGGACAGGGCGGCGCTCCAGCGTGCGAGGCAGCGGTTTACGTCGTCGGCGTGCACCGCCGATAACCAACCCCAGCCGACGCTCTGCTCGACCGCATGGCCGGTATACGCATACCACTGCTTGTTTGCGTACAGGAGATTCCCGTCACTGTCCTTCACCCAAGCGAACTGCGACATCTCGTCCACGAGCGATTGCAACACGAATCGATCCTGCGCGGTTTGCGTGCGCGGAGAAGTCGGAGACGGTTCGACCGATCGAACGCGCTGCACCTTTCTCCAAGAACCGGGAGAGAGGCTCGTGTTCCTCAGGAACTGTCGGCAAAAATAGCTGGTGTCTCCGAAGCCGACCGTTTCCGCGATCGACGCCACGGACGCGTCGGTTTCTACGAGCAGCCGTTTTGCTTCGGCCATGCGATGCTCGACGATCCAGCGATGGATCGGAAGGCCGGTCTCCCTCCGGACGAAGTCGGTCAGGTACGCGGATGAGAAGTGCGCGGCGGTTGCGACGTCCGCAAGCTTAATCGGCCCTCGATAATGTTGTTCGATGTAACGCAGGACAACGTCGAGGGTCGCGGATCCCGCAGAACGAACGCCGACGCCGGGTCGAACCGAATTCATCTCCGGCCGCCTCCTTCGATCGAGTCTGTCGAACGATACGTCATGGTCGGTGCCGATCTAGCCCCAGCGGGAGTTGTAACGATCGTTCGGGACGAGCCAGATCTTCTCGTGCGCGTAGTCGAGATAAACGTCGAAGTTACGCAACACGTCCTGCCCGATCAGACCGTCCAGATCGTCTCCCTCGAAAGCCGGTGCGCCGTGCGTGCCTTGGAAGAGCCACTTCGGAAAGATCACGCCACCGAAATCGAACGGCCCGACCTGGAGCGGGCGGTACTTGACGGTGCCGCCGACCCCGTTGAAGTCGGTGACGAACGGATACTCGGCGACCATCTGATCGCCGAGACCTTGATCCACGACGGCGTCGGGGTGGGCGGCGACGAAGTTGGAGAAGAGCGCGCTCCGGTCGGCACCGGTATCGACGATGAAGAGGTGCCCGATCGCCTTGGCGATGCCGACGTCGACCATCGGCACGTCGTCGTCCAGCGAAATCGGGAGCGACTTCGCTCCGGCCGGCGGCACGAAGGTCTTGGGATCGATGGCTTCGAGGGTGCCGTGTTCGTAGTCGATGTGCATGACGGCGCCGGCGATGAAGTCGAAGCCCATCAGGCCGGCAACGGGCGTCTTGTCGTCGGACCAAAAGGTGATCGGCAGGCTCTCCATCTGGACGTTCGTCATCGTGACGCCGCCGAGCGTCATCAGCGGGACGATCGTCGTGCCCGCCTTGTACGTCCCCGCCGTATCGCCGATCGCGGAGCCGTACGTCTTGAGCTTGAGCGCGTCGACGATGGCGTCGTCGATGACGATGCCGTCGGCGCCGCTATCCATCTGGAAGTCGACCGTGTGCCCGGAGATGGTGGCCGGAATGATGATACGGTCTTCGATCATCTTGATCGGAATCGAGACGCGCGAGCCGGAAAATGAGACCGGAGACGTCGCGACCGGAATCGCGAGCAACTTCGGATCCACCGGCTGTCCCATGGTCAAGGCGGTGAGCTTGAAATCGCCGTCGTTCTCGGGTCGCCCGTCGCTCGTGTGGATGTGCCAGGCCTCGGTAACGCCGGCCGTCGTGCGGAAATCGTCGTAGGTCGTGACGTGGCGACGCCCGCGACGCGCCGATTCGCGGCGGACGATCTGCCCGGTCGCGCGGCTGTAGAAGAGATATTCGAGCCGGCCGCCGGTCGGGTCGACCTTGACGACGTAGGCATCTACCGGGGACTTAACCGCGCCGAGCAGATGTACGCCCTTCGCATCTTGCGTCGCAAGTGCGTGCGCGCTGATGTCGTCGAGATGATGGATGCCGTGTTCGACGACGACTTCACCGTTGGCGTTCTGCTCCCAACTCCGGCCCGCGAGCGTTCCGGTCGCGGTGTGGAACGGGCCGAGCGTCGTGTCGTCGCGTTCGTCCCCCGCGCGGTCGGCCGCCGTCTCGATGCCGTCCTGACCGGTGACCCGGACGGTCCACTGCTCGGTACGCGTCTTGGGAAGGCCGGGGGTGAATCGCCCGACCGCCTTGCGGTGAGCGCTTACAACCGCCGCCAGCGTCGTGTCGGTCGGAGCGATCCCCGCCGGAGGCGCGGTCCCGTCGTCCGTCGCCGGTTCGGCGCCGAGCAGCGCGAGCGCGAGGCCGAGCGCGACGAGCGATCTACGCACTCGGTTTCGCCTTCCCGGTGAGCTTGTAGAAACGTTCGTTCGGAACGAGCAACAGCCGGTCGTGCGGGTAGTCGAAATACACGTCGTAGAACTGGAGATAGTCGAAGCCTACCAGCGCGTCGATGTCCCGGCCGCCGAACGACTCTTCGGTCGCCAGGATCGGCAGATCGGCGACGTTGAGATTGGCGAACGACAGGATGTTGGTGCGCACGATCCACGTATCGATGTTCTTGCCGTACGACGCATTGTCGGCGAAGGGGACGAACGAGCTTACGTGGGACGCACTATCGCCTTTCATGGTCGAGGTATGGGCGTCGACGTATCGGCCGAAGACGACCGTGAACGGCATGCTGGTGTCGAGAACCGCGCGATCGGTGAAGCCGTCGCCGATCGCCATCGGCACGAGAAGCGCACCGTCGTCGAACTGCATCGGGATGTCGAGCGCGTTCGGGATCGGTTTTGCGGGTTCGGCCGGGAACGCGGAGGACGGTAGCACTTCGACGCGATGGTGGATGTAGTCGACGTGGATGATGTTGGCGGCGAGGAAATCGTAGCCGAGCGTGCCGACGATCTTGGTGCTGTCGTCGGGATACCACGCGACGTCGGTCGCATGCACGTGGAGATTGTGGAGATGGATCGGACCGAGCTGGGCGTCGGGCAGGACCGTATCGAAGGCGATCCGTTCGCCGGTCGAGAGTTGGGTCGTCTTCCCGAAGGCCGGTAGGCCGAGTTCTCGCGCTACGTCGTAGTCGATGAAGCTCGAGCGCTCGCTCGGGTCGATCTCGAAGTCCAGGCCGCGACCGGCGACGGTCAGGCGGACGATCACCGCGCCCATGAACGGGAACTGCGCCGGCAGCGGGCCGGTCACGGACGAATCGGGCGCGGCCTGATTCTTGGGCTGCGCGAACTCGCTCGGAGCGACCGCGCCCCCGGCCCGGAACGCCGTCAGGTGCCAATCGTCGTCGTATTCGGGCACCCAATAGTAGTCGTGGACGTGCCATGCCTGCGTGACGCCGTCGGTCGTGCGGAAGTCGTCGAACGAGGTCGCGATGCGGTGCTTCCCCTTCACGTACTCGCGCCGGACGATGCGATACGTGCTCGCATCGAAGAAGATCCATTCGGGATGAGCCTTCGGTCCGGTCGAGACCTTGACGACGAACGCGGGCGAGGTGCCGGTCGTTTCGCCTGCGAGCGAGACGTCGTTCTTCGCATCGGAAGCGTCTTCGAGCACGCGAACGGGGGAGAACGACGCGTCCTCGGTCGCGGTGCTGGCGGTCGTGTATCCATCGACGTCCTTATGCCAACGCTTGCCGCCGGTCTGCCCGTACTCGTTCGTGCTGGCGTCGTCGTGGATGATCGAGTGATAGTCGGTGCCCGAGCGAACGAGGTGTTCGGTCCCGTGCAGGCCGGTGTCGACGTACGACCAGTCCTCGACGATCGACTTCGGCTGGGTGCCCATCGCTGCATCGTGCTTTGCGAGGATCGTCGAGAGCTTGACCGTCGCCGGGACGAGCCCGGCAGGGGCCGCATCGAGGGCGGCGTCGGTCGCGTCGGCGGCGCGCGTCGGGGATGCCCCGGCGAGCAAGACAAAAGCGAAAAGGAGCATTGAGATAACCCGCATGCGGCGGACCTTCGACTCCGGCGGAGCGCTCACCCGGTTACAACGTCAGCGGGACGACCGGTTCGATGGTCGGATCGACGCCGCCGACTTGGGTGGCGCGCATAACGAACGCATCCGCGCCGGCAGCCAGGAAGATCTTCGCCACCGTATCGGATGCGAGCCGCGGCAAGAGCGTACGCCAACTCGCCAGGCCGGCGAGCAGACCGCTCCAGGGCGCGTCCTCGATGGTCCGCCCGAGGGTGGCGGTGCGCGCCTTCCAGTCGTCGCGGGCGCGGCCCCAGGGCTCGAGCGCGCGGAGTAACGCGCGCGAGAGAGGCGTCGGGCCGGCGTCGCGAAGCGCATCGAAGAGCGCCTGGTTCGCGTCTTGCGCACAGTTATTGGCGGCGCCGACGTAGGTCGCGCCGGTGCCGTCGCCGATCCGGTAGCGGGCCGTCATCGCGGAGAGTTCGCGCAGCATCAGCGGAAGTAGCGGCCCGAAGGCGTCGAGTTTCAGTACGACGTCGCAGACGGGACGCGATCCGAGCCAGCCGTACTGACGATCGCCGAGGTAGCGCGACCAGTGGAGCGTGCCCGCGATCAAGCCGTCGGGATTGTGGGTGTAGACCTGATGGTAGCGGATATCGAAACGCAGATCGCCGCCGAGCGGTTCGCGCACGACTCGCGCGTGACCGTACGCGAAGTGTCCGAAGTAGATCGGCCCCTTGGCAGACGGCTCGGCCTTCGGTCCGCCGATGCCGCCGTACGTGTGCAGGAGCAACGCATCGTCGCCTTCATTCCACGTGCCGCTCGCGGCCGTTGCGAAGCCGCCCTTTTGTGCGGTCGCGTTCGCCCATGCTTCGTCGCGCAGATAGCGGTAAGCGCGTTCGATCGCGCGTCCGGGCGTCGCGCGGAGGAGCGCCCGCGGCGCGAGCGCGCGCACGACGAACTCGCCGGCCGCATCCAGGTCGCCGTATGCGTACCAGCCGTCGACGTTGGCCGGCGATGTTTCGAGATCGCGCGATGAGGCCGGGAGGATGCCGTCGCCGTTCTCGACGACGTGCGGCACGCGGACGGTGCCGTCGCTCTGGTCAAAGAAGCGCACGCGATAGCGATCGCTCTTGCCGGTCGCGCCGACGAACCGCAGGAGCGTGTAGCGGTCGCCGGTGATCTGGACCGGTTCGTGCAACGTCCGAAGGACGGGGCCGTCCGGCGTGGCTTCCAGAAGCGCATCGTCGTCGAGCGCGACTACGATGTCGTCGTACGGATGCGAGCCCGCCAGCGATTCGAGCGGGTCCACCCGCTTCCAATGGTTGACGCGGACGGGTTGGACGAGGCCGCCGTACGTGCTGCTGAACTCGGCGTTCGCGCTGAAGTCGACGTCGCGGGTCACCGCCTCGACCCATCCGCGCACGCCGGCGTCGTCGGCCCAGCGGAGCGGCACGATCGTGCCGACGACATCGGCGTGCGCCTCGGGCGCGTGCCGAACCTCGAAGAGTGCGCCTCGAACGCGACCTCGATCGGCCGGTTCCGGAAGGATCAAACGTCCGATCCAGCCGGCCGTCGGACGGAAGTGCGCGTCGGCGATCGGCGCGATCGGGAAGTAGCCCTCGCGGTTGACGTCGGCCGCGCGATAGCGTTCGTAGTTGCTGACGATCTTGCGGATCTTCGGCGCGAGGTAGGCCGTTTGGCCGCGGAGCACGTGCGAGGTGTTCGCGACCGTCTCCGAGAGATTGGTGCGTCCGTCGGGGAGCCGTGCGTTCGGGTCCATGTAGCCGCCGGGCACTTGATGGCCGACCGGGCCGGCCGGGATGACGCTGATCTTCCCGAGCCGAAGCGCCCGGTTCCAGTTGGAGAGGATCGCGATCTTCCAGCGGCTCGCGAACATGATCTGCCCGAGAGGTTCGACGCCGTCCTTGCTCCCGACGAAGTGGTAGAGATGTTCGATCGCTAGAAAATCGCAGTCGCCCGTCATCACGCCGCCGAGCGAGACGATGTCGACCGGGGCACCGATCGCTCCGCGCAACAGCGGCGCGCACGCGGCCGACATCTGACCGCCGCCACTGTATCCGATCAAGGTGACGGGCAGGCCGGAGCCGATGCGGTAGCCGTGCGCGACCAGCGCGTCGTAGACGATCTGCGCGATCCCGCGATTGTAGAGCGGACCGAAGCGCGCGTCGGCCGAGACCGCGACGATCAGGACGTTGCGCAGGTTGACGATCAGACCGAGGATGCTCTCGGGATGCTTGAACCGGACGCTATCGAGAAACTCCCAGAACAAACCGAGACCCTTGCTCGAATCGAGCGGCTGGTTGAGGACGGAGTACGTCATCAGCCCGCGGATCAGCGCGGCTCCGCGCGGCAGTGCGGGCACGAGCGCGTCGAGGAATGTCTCGACGTCGGGCGTGTACTTCGAACTGGATTGCGAGATGCCGTCGAGATACACGGCGTACCGGTCGATCGCGTCCCTGGCGTCGCCGCGCCGCGCGAGCGTTCCGCAGTTCTCGGTCCCGACGACGCCCGTCGACGACTCCAGCAGCGGATCGCCGTACCAGCCGGCCCACCAGCCGAGCGTTTCGATCGGCGCGAGCAGACACGCCGCCACGACCCCGACGATCGCGATCCACGCGAGGCCGACAAACGGACGGATCCAGAACGGCAGTTCGACGCTCCAGCCGAAGAACGTGGTCTGCAGCGGGTCGAGCAAGAGTGCGACGAGGTAGGTGAAGGCGGCCAGGCCCGCAAGACCGATCGCGAGCGAGGTCCAGTTCCGGCGCGTCTTGGCTTTGGCCGCCGGATCGCGCGGCGCGCGGCGGAGCGCCCCCCACGCGCGTTTGAGAACGACGCTCCCCTCGTCGCTCAAGCTGACGCCGGCGACGGCGTCGGCGATGCGGCGCCCGAGATTGGCGACCGGTTGTCCGACCGTGCGTTCGAGGATCTGCAAGAGTAGCCAGCCCAAGCCGACGTGCGAGAGCGCGTCGATCGCGGAGACGCCGGCGAGCGATGCGAACGCGAGCACGAGCGCGGCCAGGTGCCAGACGCGCAGCGCGCCGAGCGCGGGCGATCCGAGGTACGGCATCGCGGCTAGAAACGCGAAGAGCAGCGGGACGTAGGCGAACGCCATCACGATCGCAAGGGAGAGCAGCGAGACGTGCGGCGCATTCGGGAGCAGACACGTCGCCCACGTGCCGAGCACCAGAAAGACGTAGCCGAAAGCGTAGAGCACCGCTCCGACCAGCAGACTGAACGCGAAGCGGAGCGGCGTGACGCGGTTGACGAAGAGGATGATGCTCTGGCCGACCGCTTGGGAGAGGCCGGCAAGCAAGACGAGCGCCAGGGCGATCGGCCATTCGCCTTGCGACGCGTGCGCTGCAAACGTGGATGGATGCAGTAGGAAGGCCGGCGCGGTCACACCGCGAGGTTCAGCCTCGATTGGCGGGCGCCTCCGCCCATCGAATATACGTTCGATTGCAAGGGGTCGGCTTGAGAACGCGAACCAGAGGGCATGGCCATGCAGATACCCGCCCAGGCAAACCGATCGACGGTCGCGATCCCAACGCAGACCCTGCTCGGCCACGTGCTCTGGATCACCGCGCTCGGGATGGCGATCACCGGTCTTGCGGCGTACTTCCTTCAGAACATCCCGTACGTTGCCGGGCTCATCGCCATGCTGGTCGGGTTCGGAGTGCTGCTGGCGATCCACCTGACGCGCGCGAACGAAACGCTCTCGCTGCTCCTCTTCTATCTCTTCGCGTTCCTCGAAGGCGTCGGGATCGCGCCCGTCATCGGGACCTACGTTCGGACGATCGGACCGGACGTCGTCTATCAAGCGGCGCTCACGACCGGCTTCGGGATGGCGGTCCTCGGTGGCATCGTCTATCTGACGGGCCTCGATCTGCGGCGCTTCCAAGGCTGGATCTTCGGTGCGCTGATCGTGCTCGTGCTGGCCGGCCTGGCGTCGATGTTCTTCCATTTCGTCTCGCCGACGACGTATTCGTGGCTGACCTTGCTGGTCTTCACCGGGCTGACGCTCGTCGACTTCGCGCGGATCAAAGCCGGCGGCGATGGGCTCACCCCCGTACAAATGGCGGTGCAGATCTACCTGGATGCGCTTAACATCTTCTTAGCGCTCCTGCAACTCTTCGGGGGCCGTCGGCGAGACTAACATCTAGATAATGTGCGGGATAACGGGAATCTTTGCTCCGGGTCGCGATGCGGCGCGACTTGCCTATTTCGCGCTCTATGCGCTTCAGCATCGGGGACAGGAGTCGGCCGGGATCACGGCCGCCGACGGCGTCACGCTCCGTTCGCACAAGAAGATGGGTCTGCTCGGAGCGATCTTCGACGAAGATGTGCTGAGCGAACTCTCCGGCCACATCGCGATCGGGCACACGCGCTATTCGACGACCGGTTCGTCGGCGGTCGCGAACGCCCAGCCGCTGTTGGAAGATACGTCGATCGGCGCGTTCGCGTTCGCGCATAACGGCAACCTGACGAACACCGACGAGTTGCGCGAGGCGCTGCCGCCGACGGCGGTGTTGCTGGCCAGGTCTGACACTGAGGTTCTGGGCAAGGCCATCGCCGCGGCCGAAGGCTCGATGATGGACCGGATCGCGAGCGTGATCGCGACCGCGCGGGGCGCGTACTCGATCGTGCTCTGCACCGAGACCGAACTCTACGCGTTCCGCGACCCGTGGGGCGTGCGTCCGCTCTGTCTCGGGCGTTTCGCCGATGGCGGCTACGTGGTCGCATCGGAATCGTGCGCGCTGCTCACGGTCGGCGCCGAGTACGAGCGCGAAATCGCGGCGGGCGAAGTGTTGCGCATCTCGGCGGACGGCATCGAATCGCAGGTCGTCCACGTCGAGGGTGAGCGCGCCGCGCTCTGCATGTTCGAGTACATCTATTTTGCGCGTCCGGACTCGACGCTCTCGGGCCGCTCCATCTACATGGCGCGCTACGAGATGGGTCGCGCGCTCGCGCGCGAGCATCCGGTCGAGGCGGACGTGGTGATGGCGGTTCCGGACTCGGCCGTGCCGGGCGGCATCGGGTACTCCGCCGAGGCCGACCTGCCGTACGTCGAGGGCCTGATCAAGAACCGGTACATCGGACGGACGTTTATCAGCCCGGATCAGAAGATGCGCAGTCGCGGCGTACAGTTGAAGTTCAACCCGGTCGTCGAGAACCTGCGCGGTCAACGGGTGGTCGTGGTGGACGATTCGATCGTGCGCGGGACGACCACCCCGCGGATCGTGCGCCTGCTCCGGGATGCCGGTGCGACCGAAGTCCACCTTCGGATCACCTCGCCGCCGATCGTGCATCCGTGCTATCTGGGGGTGGACATGGCCACCTACGACGAGCTGATCGCGGCCAACCACACCCTCGAGGAGGTCCGGGAGAAGACCGGAGCCGACTCGCTCGGCTACCTGAGCCTGGATGGATTGGTCGCCTCCACAGGGCGCAAGCGGGCGGATATGTGCTTGGGCTGCCTGACCGGGACCTACCCGAACACCCCCGTCACCCACGTTTCTCGGGCCTCGGCATAAAAAAAGCGTTACCGCCTCTTAACACTTCCGGGCGAACGGATACACGGTCCGGTGCCCAAAATGCTGTATAGTTCGGGGTGAAAGGTGTACCCCACTATGCCCCAGCCGGTCCGGCGTCTCCGACGCCCAGCGCCCTTTACCACGCATGACGTGCGTCGCGTTGCCGAGTACTTCGACGGCGAACTCGAGGCAACGTACGTCTTCGTCCAATCCGTCTGGCTGCCCGACGCGTTTAAGAGCGTCGATGCGCTGGCGGAATGTTTGCGTGCCGGCGATGCCTCGGCCAGTATCTTCATGTGCGACCATTTGCGCCAGGGCGCGATCTCGGTCGGTGCGCGCGCGTTCGCGGGCGAGACCGATGCGATTTCGAGCGCGGTCGTCGAAGGGCAGTGGATGCAGGCCGCCGTCATGACGCGCGGGCTGCTCGTGCGCCTGACGATGGCAACGCGCTGGCTCAAGACGCGCCTCTCCAAGTTCTCGTCCGCCGCGGACGCGTACGACGCGACCCAGCACATCAGCGAAGAGAAAGCCGCCGAGGCCTCCACCACCTTCTACGGCTAGTCTGCCGGCCGGATCGTCTCCAATACCCGAACGGTGCGCCCCGAGAGTTCGAAGAGAACGGCTCGGGTTGCGGCGTTGACGTGGGTGATCCGTTCGCCTCGTTCGGCTTCGCCGCCGCGGGCGTGGACGTGACCGAAGGTGTGGACCGGCGCGTCGCATGCGCCGACCAGCCGCGCGATCGTCTCCGAGCCTGCGTGGCTGCCGCCGTAGGTCGCGTCGAGAATGCGGTAGGGCGGTTCGTGTGAGAGGACGATGTCGACGCCCGACGGGATCTGCTGAAGCGTCGTTGCGTGCGGCAGGCCGAGGATGACGACGTCGCGGCCGCGGGCTTTCACGCGGGCACCGCGGTCGAGCAGAAGCAGTGGCCCGAAGAGCGCGTGCCATTGGTCGAGCCGGTACTTCTGCACGGCGTCTTTGCCTTCGTGATTGCCGAGCGTCAGGAGCTTGATGCGATACGGCAGCTTGTGGAACCAGACGGCGAACTCTTCCGCGCCGGAGCCATACCGCGTGAAATCACCCGCGTGCAGAAAGATGTCCGCGTCGGGGAGGGAGCGGAACTTCTTATGATTCCCGTGCGTGTCGGAGAGTGCCAGCACGCGCACCGCGCCGTCGGTCAAATACGCGCGTGAATCATTCCGGAAACGCGCGGGTCCGTACGTCTTCGGCATAGTTGCGGAGCGCGTCGACGGTAGCCGCGCCGACTTCGGCGTAGCGCTTGACGAACGACGGCGAGTGTTTGTACATGCCGAGCAGGTCGTAGAGCACCAGGACCTGCGAATCGCATTGCGGACCGGAGCCGATGCCGATGGTCGGGATGCTCAGTTCGCGGGTGATCTCGCCGGCGATCTCGGCGTCGACGACTTCGAGGACGATCGCGTAGGCGCCGGCGGCCTCGACGGCTTTCGCGTCGGCCATCAGGCGATCGCGGTGGGTGCGCGGTTTGTAGCCGGGACCCATGCTCGCGGTCTGCGGGGTGACGCCGATGTGGCCGACGACCGGAATGCCGGCCGAGGTGATCGCGCGGATGGCTTCGGCTTCGTGGGCACCGCCTTCGAGCTTGACCGAGGATGCGCCGGCCTCTTTCACGAGACGGATCGCGTTGCGCAGGGCGTCTTCGTTGCTGACGTGATACGAACCGAACGGCATGTCGACCATGACGTGCGCGCGCGAGGTCGCGCGAGTGACGGCACCGGCATGATGGATCATCTCTTCCATGGTGACCGGAGTGGTCTCGTCGTAGCCGAGCACGACGTTGCCGAGACTGTCGCCGACCAGGATGACGTCGATGCCGGCCTCTTCGACGAAACGCGCGAACGACGCGTCGTAGGCGGTGATGATCGGGAAGAGCACTTTGTTCTTGCGGCGCTTGATCGCACCGGCGGTGACGCGACGGACGGTCGCGGGGCCAGGAGCCGGTTGGTACGGCCGAGCGTCGGGGACGTCGGCAGCGCGGGGACGATCCGGGGTGATCATGGTCCGATGCCCTTCGCTAGGGGGGAACTACGGGCCCTCCCGAACGCGGCGCGCGAAGACGTCGGTGCTCCGTCTGAGGCGTCGTTCTCGCCGACCGATGCTTGCAAGAGGTCGTCTCGGGGCTGTCGCCAAGGCTATGACGCTCCGGCCGAACATACTCGGTCGCGTTTTCTTATTCGTTTGTGGAGGCTCCCATGTCCAAGGTTACGGCTGGGCTCTTAGCCGCGATCCTCGTCTCTCTCTCGCTGGGGTTCGCCTCGGCAAACGTCGTCAAGCCGAAGCTCGCGCACAAGCCGATCGTGATCGCGACGCCGACTCCGTCCCCGAGTCCTACGCCCGCCGGCTACGTGACGATTCCGGGCGGTACGCCGCTGCACGTCACGCTCGTCGGAAAGGTCTCCTCTTCGAACGCGAACGTCGGCGATACGTTCGCGATACAGGCAGCAGACAATGTCGTCGTTGATGGTTGGATCGTGATAACCAAGGGGGCCGTCGGGCAGGGCGAGGTCGCCACGGTCGATCGCGCGGGATCTCATGGTCATCCGGGAACGCTCGGCATCCAGATGGATTGGATCTTCGCGGCAGACGGTGAGAAACTGCACTTGACCAGTCAAAGGGACACGAGCGAAGGCGAAGGCAAGCAAGGCGCGTCGTCGACGTTGACGGTAGTCTCCTGGCTCGCGCTCGGTTTGCCGGGTCTGTTCGCACACAACTTCGTGCACGGCCGCGACATCGACATCGACGGCTCGAAGCAACTCGACGCGTTCACGCAAGACACTGCGCATATCGTTTCGCCGACCAAAGCCGCCGATGATGGGTTTGCGCACTAGGCACGCAAGCGACCCTTCGGCGTGAGCTTCGAATCGGGTGGGTACGGTAGAAACATGACAGACTTGAACGAAGTCAAAAAAGCAGTCAAGGACACCGTCGACAATACGATCGACAAGACCAGAGAAACAATGCATCGCTCGTCGGCCGATGGAGAACGAATACGTCGCGATCTCGACGGCGATCGGATGACGACTAGCCAGAAAATCACCTCCGTAGCGAACGAAGCCAAAGAACGAGCAGCGGCGGGGATAGACCACGCCAAACAAGCGGTGCGTGACCGAACCTAGCCCGGCGCGTCCGGGCTGATCCTAGCGAAAAGCCCCGGCGAGCGCGCCGGGGCTTTTTGTTTTCTCTTTTTAGGTCGGTTGGGTCGGCGAGGGTGGGTCGATGATCGGGTTCTCGGGGAGTCCCGGTTCGCCGGGCGCCGGTTGTGGGGGTTGGATCGGTAGGCCGCCCGGATCGGGGCGCGGCATCTCCATGACGATTAGCGTTACGTTCTCGTTCATGGGCGAGTTGTACCCGGAAAAGAGAAGATCCGCCCCTCAGGATGACACTTAGCCCGCCATCTGTTCTACGAGGCTGACGAGGGCGCGGACGGGGGTGCCGGTGGGGCCTTTGGCTTGCCAGGCGGATTCGTTGTCGAGGTAGGCGGTGCCGGCGATGTCGAGATGGAGCCAGGGGGTGTCGCCGACGAAGGTGCGTAGGAATGCGGCGGCCGTCAACGTTCCGGCGGGCCGGCCGCCGGTGTTCTTGAGGTCGGCGATGTCGCTCTTCATGGCGGTGGTGTACTCTTCGTAGAGCGGCATGTGCCAGTAGCGCTCGCCGGTCGGTTTTGCGGCTTTTTCGAATGCGGCGATGAACTCGTCGTTGTTGCCGACGAGCGCGCTTGCGGCGTGACCGAGTGCGATCACGACGGCACCCGTGAGCGTCGCGGAGTCGACGAGTTTGGTCGCGCCGAGCTTCAATGCATACGAGAGACCGTCGCAGAGCACCAAGCGGCCCTCGGCGTCCGTGTTGATGACTTCGATGGTGGTGCCGTTCATCGACTTCACGATGTCGCCCGGCTTCGTGGCTTTGCCGCCCGGCATGTTCTCGGTCGCGGGGATGATGCCGATGACGTTGAGCTTCGGTTTGAGCTTGCCGATCGCGTACATCGCCGCGATCGTGCCGGCGCCGCCCGACATGTCCATCTTCATGTCTTCCATGTTCGCGGCCGGTTTGATCGAGATGCCGCCGGTGTCGAACGTGATGCCCTTGCCGACCAGGCCGAGGATCTCTTTCGAGGACGGGTCGCCCTTGTAGGTGAGCACGATGAACTTGGCCGGCTGCACGCTGCCCGCGGCGACGGAGAGATACGAACCCATGCCCTCTTTGAGGGCCCGATCTTCGTCGAGGACGTCGATCGCGAGCCCGGCGTCGCCCGCGACCTTGGTCGCCTGCGCGGCCATGTGGGTCGGGGTCATGTCGTTGGCCGGAGTTGCGGCCATGGTGCGCGCGATGTTGACGGATTCGCCGAGGATGATTCCGCGTGCGACGCCGGCGGCGACGCGGGCGGCGTCAAAGCCGTCGTCGAGAATCGTCACGGCCGTGGTAGCGATCTTCTTTTCCGGCTTGCTCTGATACAACGTGATGTCGAACGCGCCCGTGATCGCGCCTTCGGCGACGAACGAGGCGCAGGCCGCTTCACTGCCCTTGGCCTGTGGCGGGAGCGCGAATGCGATCTCGGCGACGTTCTTGCGGCCGAGCTGGCGGACGGCGACGCCGGCCGCACGGGCCAGGAAATGCGGCTCGAACTTCGCGCGATCGCCCAGTCCGACCAGGAGCACGCGTCCGAACGGCTGGCCGTGCGCGTGGACGAGGGCCGTCTCCGCGAGCTTGCCTTTGATCTCGCCGCTCTTCAGGATCTCGGAGATCGCCCCGTCGAGTGCGTCGTCGGCGGCTTTTGTCGCACCGTCGAGCGTCCCATCGGTAAAGACGGGGACGACGAGTGCACCGGTGCGCACCGAGATCGGCGCATCGTGGGCGATACGGACTTGCATGCTAAACCTTTCGCGTGGGTGAAGAGGAGCCCTGACATGGCCCCAAACAGCGACCAATTTCAAGCGAACGACGCCTATTCCCGCGCGGGCGTAGATATCGCCGCCGGAAACGCGGCAGTCGCCCGCTATAAAGACGTTTTAGGCGCCTGGCGCCACCCCGATCAGTTGGATGCGATCGGCGGGTTCGGCGGGCTGTTCAAGCTTCCGGGTGACGGCGAAAAGGCACTCGTGGCGTCGACCGACGGGGTTGGGACGAAGATCCTGATCGCGGCCGAGTTGCAGCGTTACGACGGCGTCGGTCGCGACTTGGTGAATCATTGCGTGAACGACATCTTGGTGGTCAACGCATCGCCGTTGTTCTTCCTCGATTACTTCGCGGTCGGGAAGCTCGACCCGGAGGTGGCCGCGGCGGTCGTACAAGGTTGCGCGAACGCGTGTCGGGCGCACAACTGCGCGCTGCTCGGCGGCGAGACGGCCGAGATGCCGGGCGTGTATGCGCCGGGCCACTTCGATCTCGACGGGACGATCGTCGGGATCGTCGACCGCGCGAACGTGCCGCAGCCGGAGACCGTCGAGGCCGGCGATGCGATCATCGGTCTGCCGGCGGTCGGACTGCATACCAACGGCTACTCGCTCGCGCGCGCGGTGTTGCCTCGCGAGGAATGGGAGGCTCCGTTCGAAGGCGGCACGTATGCCGATGCGTTGCTCGCCGAACATCCGTCGTATTTCAAAGAAGTGCGCGCGATCCAAGCGGTCGCGAAGGTGAAGACGATGTCGCACATCACCGGCGGCGGACTCTTGGAGAACGTGCCGCGCACGCTGCCTGCGCACGCCAAGGCGATCTTCGAACAGTCGCGCTGGAACGTGCCGCCGATCATGCGCGAGTTGGTGAAGCGGGCGAACCTGACGGTCGAAGAGCGCTATCGCACGCTCAACATGGGCGTGGGCTACACGCTGGTGGTTCCGCTTGCGGATGCACCGGCGGCGCTCGCGGCGGTGCCGGGCTCGATGGTGGTCGGCTGGATCGAGAACCGTATCGGCGACGAACCGCAGGTCGTCGTCCATCCCGCTCGCGACTAGTGGACCAGATGGTGAACCTGCTCGTCGACCTTGACGAGCGGTTCGGCCCGGACGCACTTGTCGGTGCGCTGCGCGGTATCGAGAACGCGGGCTATAGCGCGGCATATGACGCTACGAGCGCTCGCGACATGGAGAGACTACCCGCATGGATCGATATGATCTTCGGCGGAACGTGGGGCTGCGAAGCGGACGTCGGCCGGAACGTCGTCGCGTGCTCCGAGGACGAGTTCGCGGGTTTTGCGACGTACGAGCCGATGGGCTTGCGGTTCAAGTGGCTTCGCGGGCTTGCCGTGCAGCCGGGCGTCGGCATTTTCGGCCCTTTCGGTGTCGCGGCCGAGCATCGTGGCAGCGGGGTAGGACCACATCTCCTTACGGCCGCGCTTGCGGCCCTTCGAGAGTGTGGTTACGACCGCGCGCTGATTCCAGCTGTGGGCGAAGAGAAACTCGTCGAGTACTATGTGCGCCATTCCGGAGCGCGGATTGTCGAATCGTTCGAGAAGGGCGCATTTCATGAGCGACGCTATCGAACGCTGGTTCTCGCATCCGGCAGCGGAACGAACTTCCAGGCCGTGCTCGATGCAGCTCGCGGTGGGCGACTTCCGCTCGATATCTCGTCGCTGGTCTGCAACCGGAGCGATGCAGTCGTCCTCGAACGCGCCCGTGCCGCCTCCATTCCCGCCACATGCGTCGTATGGGATCGATCGAACGAGTCGCGCGCGGCGTACGACGCTCGACTGCTCGAAGTGGTATCGCAGGCCGAGCCGGATCTCGTGCTTTTACTCGGCTGGATGCACCTCTTCGATGAGACCTTCGTTCGTACGTTCGGCGATCGTGCGATCAACATCCATCCGGCGTATCTGCCGCTCGATCAGAACGCGGAGATGGTAACCTGTCCCGGCAGGACCGGCGGAGACGAGGCTGACGAACAGCCCGCCTTCCGCGGCGCGCACGCCGTACGCGATGCGTTGAATGCGGGCGCGAAATGGACCGGCGCTACGGCGCACGAGCTAAGTGTCGGGGCCGATCGCGGTCGGGTGCTCGTGCGCAAGCCGGTGCGGCTCCCTGCGGGCGCCGACCTCGATGCGGCGATGACGCTGCTGCGTCCGGTCGAGCACAAGGTCGTTGCGGGCGGTATCATGCGCTGGATCTACGAGCGCTAGCGGCCTTCGAGACGCTCGCTTCGGTCGCTCCTCAGGATGACACGGGTGGGGTGGGATCGGGCGTTGGGCGTTTCGCGCCGTGAAGAGGCCTTACCGTAGGGACTTTTAGCGTTCGGCATGCGTTCTTACCGGGACGTTGGCCATCCGGGTGGCAAATGCCGCCGTTTTCCTGGACACGGTCACGACGGGACGCTGCCCCAACGGACGCT
>JBBRTL010000007.1:0-27439 GCA_038244445.1 Vulcanimicrobiales bacterium | reverse complement strand
GGCGATCTTGCCGACCGCGAACAAGACGATCAGAAAGACCGCGATCGCGAGCGTGCGCCAGAAGCGCTTGCGGCGCGCCTTGAGCGTCGGCTTACGTCGCATCGGAGCGGACGAGCGCCGCCAGGACGCCGTTCACGTAGCGACCGGAGTCTTCGGTCGAAAACTTCTTGGCGAGTTCGACCGCTTCGTCCATGACGACCGCGGGCGGCGTGCCCTCGTAGCGAAGTTCGTAGTTGGCCATCCGCAAGATCAAACGATCGATCGTCGGCATGCGTTCGAGCGTCCAGCCTTGCAGGAGTGGCCCGATCGCGTCGTCCGCTTCTTCCGTGTGTTCGAGCGTGCCGAAGAGCAGATCGCGGACGAACGCACGGTGACCGCTCGGCGCCTCGTCGCCGATCGTCTCGGTTAGCACGTCGTTCGGTTCGCGTTTGCCGACCGTGACGGAATAGAGCGCTTGGAGGGCCTGTTCGCGGGCCATGCGGCGACTGGGCACTATCTCTCTGCCGCTTGTCTGTCGAGAAGGCGCGGCAAGAAGCCGATGTTGTAGTCGCCCGCGCGGAACTCCGGCGTCGCAAGAATTACCAAGCACTCGTCGATAGTGGTATGCACGCCTTCGATCACCGTCTCACGTAATGCGCGCTCCATTCGGATGATAGCAGCTTCGCGGGTTGCACCGAACGAGACGATCTTGGCGATCATCGAATCGTAGTACGGTGGGACCTGCGCGCCCGAGTAGACGTGCGTGTCCACGCGAACGCCGGGGCCGCCCGGGAAGACCACCTTCGAGAGCGTGCCGGCCTGCGGGGCGAAGTTATTGCTCGCATCCTCGGCGTTGATGCGACACTCGATCGCGTGACCGCGCAGGGCGAGGTCCGACTGCGTGTAGCCGAGCTTCTCGCCCGAGGCGATGCGGATCTGCTCCTTGACGAGATCGACGCTGTAGACCATCTCGGTGACCGGGTGCTCGACCTGGATGCGAGTGTTCATCTCCATGAAGTACACGTTGTCGCCATCCACGAGGAACTCGAGCGTGCCGGCGTTGGAGTATTTCACGTGTTTGCAGGCCTTGATCGCCATGTCGTGCAGGTTCTTGCGGGCCTTCTCGGAGAGGCTCGGCGCGGGGGCTTCTTCGATCAGCTTCTGGTGCGAGGGCTTCTGCACCGAACAATCGCGCTCGCCCAAGTGCACGACGTTGCCGAACTCGTCGGCTAGTACTTGGACTTCGATGTGGCGCGGATCGAGGATCAGTTTTTCCATGTAGACGCGGCCGTCTTTGAACGAGGCCTCGGCTTCGCTGCTTGCGCCCTGATACGACCGTTCGAGATCTTCCGGCTTCTCGACGACGCGCATGCCCTTACCGCCGCCGCCCGCGGTCGCCTTGATCAGGACCGGGTAGCCGATCTTGTGGGCGGCCTTGCGGGCCTCGTCGACCGAAGCGAGGATGTCGGTGCCGGGCGTGGTCGCGACGCCGGCCTCTTTCATCACGCGCTTGGCGGTCGCTTTATCGCCCATCGCCGCGATCACTTCGGGCTTCGGTCCGATGAAGACGATGCCGTGGTCGGCACAGATCGAGGCGAAGCGCGCGTTCTCGGCCATGAAGCCGTAGCCCGGGTGGATCGCATCGCAACCGGTCACGAGCGCGGTCGAGATGATGTTCGGGATGTTCAGATACGAGCGCTGGACCGGACCGGGTCCGACGCAAAACGCTTCGTCGGCCTGGCGCACGTGCAACGATTCGCGATCGGCCTCGGAGAAGATCGCGACCGTCTTCACGCCCAGCTCTTGGCAGGCGCGATTGATGCGGAGCGCGATCTCGCCGCGATTGGCGATCAATACTTTGCGGAAAATATCAGCCTCGATCGAATTCGAAGAGCGGGCGGCCGTAGTCGACCGCGTCGCCGTCTTTGCAGAGAATCGCCGCGATCCGCCCGGCGCCGCGGGAGCGGACCGGATTGCGGATGCCGAGCGCCTCGACGTAGGCCAGTTCGCGGTCGCCTTCGAGCAGATCGCCCTCGAGCGGCGCGGGGCGGCTCAAGCGGAAGATCCCGACCAGGTCGGACTTGATGCTCTCGACGTTGCGAGCAGGTGCGGCCTCGGCTGCGAGCGCGACCGCATCGGCCAACTCACGATGATCGACCCGGAGTGCGGGCCGGCCAAGCTCGATCCGGTCCCCGTTCCGCTCGATGCGGACGCGGATCAGGTCGGTCTCGACGAAGGATTCAACCAGGCGGCGGACCCGGGCGGCGATACCGTCGGGAGCGGATTGCAGGTCGGACATGAGCGCCTCTGATTCGTCGCCGCGGCCTGCTCGCCCTTATCCCGACCCGGGACGCCCGGCCCCGGGGCAGAAAGCAAAGGCCGTGCCGCTTTTCCTGTACCCGATCGGGATGGATATCGGACCGTTTCCGGATCTGCTGGCGAAAGCCGGGTTTTCTCCCCGCGAGGTCAACTTCGAGCGGCTCGGCGCGATCGGCGGGATGAGCGCCCTCCAACGGACCCCGGTCGCCGTGGTCGCGGTCGCCCCGGATACCCCGGGCACGGCCTGGCTCGCGGACGAGCCGAGCGTGGTCGCCGTCTTACGTCCCCCACTCGACCGGATCGCCCTCGAAGCCGCAGCTCGGGCCGCGCTCGCCCTGGAGGCCTCGATCGCTCAGGAGCGACTGGCGCGCGAGAGCGGCGACCTGCTCGAGATCGCGCGCGCCCTTTCGTCCGAGCGCGACGCGCCCACCCTGCAGCAGTTGATCGTGCACAAGGCCCGCGAACTCACCCATGCCGACGGCGGCAGCCTGTATGTGGTCGAACGCGGCGAAGGGCCGCCGATGTTGCGCTTCGCGGTCGCGCAGACCGGGCCGCAGGATGCCGGCATCTATCTCGGCTCGATGTTGCCGCTCTCGCACGCCTCGATCGCCGACTACGTCGCGAGCACCGCCGAGCCGGTGCGCATCGTGGATGCCTACGTGCACGACGAGAAGCAACCGTACCGCTTCAACGACGCGTTCGATCGCGCGAGCCACTATCGCACCAAGTCCGTGCTGTGCGTGCCGATGACCAACGTCGCGGGCGAAGTGGTCGGCGCGATCCAGCTGATCAATCGTAAGCCGTCCTTCGAGACGACCCTCGAGTCGCCCGAGCAGACGATCCAGGTGGTCGAACCGTTCGACGATCACGACGAGCAGATTCTGCTCGCGCTCGCCTCCCAGGCGGCGGTCGCGATGGAGAACGCGCGACTGGTCGCGTCGATCCAGGATCTCTTCGAGACGTTCGTGCGCGCCTCGGTCAAGGCGATCGAGGTCCGCGACTCCGCAACCCAGGGGCATTCCGAGCGCGTCGCGGCCCTGACCGTCGCGCAAGCGGAGACGCTCAACGCGATCGAGAGCGGGCCGTTCGCGGATGCATTCTTCACCGTCGATCATCTGCGCGAACTGCGCTACGCGGCATTGCTCCACGACTTCGGCAAGGTCGCCGTGCCCGAATACATCTTCGCGAAATCGAAGAAACTGCCGGACGGGCGGCTCGATACGGTCCGCCTGCGCTTCTTGCTCGCGATCGAGCAGAGCGACGACGCAGTCGAGCGCGACGAGCTGCTCGCGCTGCTCGCGCGCGTCGAAGCGGCGAACGAGCCGTCAGTGGTCGCGGGCGACGCCGAAGCCGCGCTCGACGAAGCCCGAGCCCGGATGTTCCGCGACGGGATCGACGTGCGCCCGTTGATCGACGATCGCGAACTCGAGTATCTGACGATCCCGCGCGGTTCGCTCTCGAACGACGAACGCGATCGGATGCAGCAGCACGTCACCCAGTCGTTCCTGTTCCTCCGCGAGATCCCGTGGCAGACGACCCCGTGGCCGAACGTCGCCGACCTGGCCTACGGCCACCACGAACATCTCGACGGCACAGGTTATCCACGCGGCCTCAGGGGCGATCAGATCAGCCCGCAGGTCCGTATGATGACGATCAGCGACGTCTTCGACGCGCTCACCGCCGGCGATCGCCCTTACAAGAAAGCGCTCTCGATCGAACGCGCCCTCGACATCCTCACCAAAGAGTTCGCAGAGCGCGGCAAGATCGATCCGCTCTTGTTGGACGTGTTTGTCACCAAGAAAGTCTACGCGGTCACCACGCCGTCAACGTAGTGCGCACTCGTTCCGCGTCACCCTGAGGAGCGCGAAGCGCGTCTCGAAGGGCGCTACTTCCGCACGAACGGGTCGTAGAGCGTTCCTGCAATATCGCGCGCCACCCCTGCGCGGCCCGTATCGTTCGATGACTTCACGGCTTGGAGCGAGCACCCTGGATCCATGCCGGCGTGACCGAATCGCGAGAGATTGCAAACCGATAGCGCGAGAGCCTCAGCATGACACAGCGGCATACGCGCTAGGCTCGGCCTGTCAGCTGCGCGCATTCGGAAACGTCTTCGCGCGGCAGCGCGTCGCGCGCCCCCGCGAACGTTTCGTCGATCTCCGCGAGCGGCACGAGGACGAAGGCGCGCTCCGCCATTCCGGCGTGCGGGATGGTCAGGCCCTCGCCCTCGATCTTCAGGTCGTCGTAGGTGAGGATGTCGAGGTCGATCGCGCGCGGGCCCCAGCGCTCGGTCGGAACGCGACCGAGGCGGTCTTCGAGGGCTTTGATCGCGGCGAGCAATGCGCGCGGAGTGAGACCGGTCTCGATCAGGGCGACGGCGTTGATGAAGTCGGGCTGATCGGTCTTACCCCACGGCTTGGTGCGGTAGAGCGACGAGGTCCGTTCGACGGTCCCGAGTTCGCCGAGCGCGGCGATCGCGTCGCGCACGTTTGCGATCGAGTCACCGAGGTTGGAACCGATACCGATGTAACTACGGCTCACGGAAAGGCCTGCCAGTAGCGCGGATTCTCGCGCGCGAGCGTGACCGCGGCGGTCGCGCCGTCCAAGATGCCGGGCTTGCCGATCTCGACCTCGGCGCGCGGGATGCGCGCATCCGCGAAGACCGCGCGCAGGATCTCGCCCGCGAGCCGTTCGAGCAACGCGAACGAGGTCCGTTGAACGATCCCGACGACGGTCTTGTGCAGCGCGTCATAGTCGATCGTATCGCCCAGGGCGTCGCTCGCCTCGGCCGCGCGTAGATCGATCTCCAGACGGAGTTCGATGTCGAACGGCTGCTCGTGGTCGCGTTCGCCCTCGTAGGCACCGTGGCGCGCGAGTACGCGGATCCCGCGCAGGGTTATCGAGTCCATCCTTCGGGCCTCCAGTCGCGGACGACCGCGTCGCTGACCGCGATCACGTCGCGGGTCTCGGCGACGTCGTGCACGCGCACCACGTCCACGCCGGCCGCGATCGCAAGCGCCGTCGTCGCGGCGGTGCCGTAGGTTCGTTCGTGCGGCTCGCGGCCGGTCAACTTGCCGATCGTCGATTTTCGCGACGCGCCGAGCAGGGTCGGGAAGCCGAGTGCGACCAGCCGGTCGAGGCCATGTAGTACGGCGACGTTCTGCTCGGGCGTCTTCCCGAAGCCCACGCCGGGATCGACGATCACGTGTGCCTGCGGCACGCCGCGTTTGACTGCGCGTTCCGCGGCCCTGCTCAAAAACGCGAGCACCTCGTCGAGCATCGAGCCTGCATACTCTGCACGCTCCTTGTTGTGCATGATCACGACCGGCGTCCCGAACTCGAGCGCGACGTCGAGCAACGGATCGGGCATGCCCCAGACCGAGTTGATCGCATCCGCACCCGCTCGGCAGGCGGCGCGCGCCACCCCGGGCTTGTAGGTATCGACCGAGACGATCGCGTGCGGCAGACGTTCGCGTACGGCGCGGATGGCGGGTACGACCCGGTCGATCTCGTGGGCTTCGTCGACGCGTTCGTGCCCCGGCCGGGTCGATTCACCGCCAACGTCGACGATGTCGCTGCCGCGACGCACCTGCGCGAGCGCGCGCGTCAGCGCGGCTTCGGGCGCGACGACGCCGTCACCGGAGAACGAGTCGGGGGTGACGTTGACGATCCCCATGACGTAGGTGCGCTCGCCCCACGGTAGACGCTCGCCACGCACGTGAAGCGCGCCTCGGTCATGAAACGGTTGCGACATGCTCGAACCACCATTCCCGCAGTTCGGCGACGATCAGCGTCGAGCCGGTCACGACCACGATGTCGTCCGCACTGGCATTGCGGCGCGCGATCGTCAGCGCTTCGACCGGGTCTGCGATCGCGCGGCCCCACGAACCGGCGTCTTCCGCGATGCTCGCGAGCCGTTGCGGTCGGATCGCTTCGCGGCCGGCCGCATCGAACGAGGTGAACACGAAGGTCGCCGGCAGCGTGCCGAGCGCGCGCACGATCTCGCCGGCGTCCTTGGACGTCCCGATCGCGACGATCAGCCAGAAGTGCCGCTCGGGGAACTGTTCGCGCAACGACTCGGCTAAGCGCGCGGCTTTTTCGGGATTGTGCGCGACGTCGAAGACGACCCCCGGATGCGCCGGGAAGAACTCCATCCGGCCGGCCAGCGTAGCCGTGGCCAGGCCGCGCTCGCATGCTTCGCGCGACGGACGCAGCTCCGGTTTCAACCGCTCGACGATGCGTAGGGCCAGCGCCGCATTGGTGCGTTGGAACGCACCGAGCAACGGTAGCCTCACGTCGTAGCGATCTTCCGGCGTGGTCACCGAGAAATGCTGCGAGTAGCGCTCTCCGGGCTCGACCTCGACCGACGTCGTCTCCCACGCCGGCACGAATGGCGCGCCGACGGCCACGCAATGGGCTTCGATCACCGCGCGTGCGCCCGGATCGGTGACACCGCAGATCAACGGCACGCCCGGTTTCGCGATGCCCGCCTTATCCGCCGCGATCTTCTCGAGCGTGTCGCCCAAGATCTCGGTGTGATCGTAACCGATCGTCGTGATCGCGCTGACCTCCGGAACGATCACGTTGGTGCCGTCGAGGGTGCCGCCGAGGCCGACCTCGATCACGGCAACGTCGACGCGTTCGCGCGCGAAGTGCAGAAACGCGAGCGCCAGCAACGTCTCGTAGTATGACGGACGACCTTCGCCGGCGGCGCTCCGCTCGATCGCCGGCATCATATCGGTAAGCAGCTCCGCGAAGCGCTCCTCGGGCACGTCGAGGCCGTCGATGCGGGCACGCTCGGTCATCGAACGCAAGTGCGGTTTGGTGTGCAGGCCGGTCTTCGTGCCACCTGCCACCAGCATCGACGCGACCAACGTGCACGTCGAACCCTTGCCGCTGGTGCCGCCGATGTGGATGCTCGGATACGCGTTCTGAGGATCGCCGAGTTCGCGCAGAAACCCTCGTATGCGATCGAGTCGGTACGGTTCCCGACGCGACATGCTCTCATCGATCGTGCCGAGCAGATACGCTTCGGCCTGACGGTAGTCCACGGTTCGGTCAGCCGTCCGTTACGCGGTCGGCGAGGAGTTCGAGCGCGTGCGGGAGTGTCGAGAGGATCACGTCGAGCGACTCCGCGACGGCCCTCGGGCTGCCGGGGAGGTTCACGATCAACGTGCGATGACGCACGCCGGCGAGCGCGCGCGAGAGCATCGCGCTCTTGACGATCTGCATCGAGGCGGCGCGGATCGCTTCCGCGATGCCGGGCACTTCGTAGTCGAGAATCGCAGCGGTCGCTTGCGGCGTGCGGTCGCGCGGGGCAAGGCCGGTGCCGCCGCTGGTCAGGATCAGGTCGGCCGCACCGCGGTCGCAGAGATCGATCAAGTCGGCCTGCAACGCGCTCGGATCGTCCGGCAACACGGACGCGCGCACGATCTCATACACGCCGCCCAACTTCTCGCGCATCACCGGGATGCAGCCATCGTCGCGCTCGCCCGAAGCCGCCCGGTCCGAAAGCACGATCAACGCCACCCGAAACGTCATGCTGTGTCATCCTGAGGAGCCGAAGGCGTCTCGAAGGACCTCCAATGCCCGCTCTTGCCGCCGGTCTTCTCGAGTAGGCGGACGCGTTCGAGCAGGATGCCCTTATCCAAGGCTTTGGCCATGTCGTAGATCGTCAAGGCCGCGACCGTGACCGCGACCATCGCTTCCATCTCGACGCCCGTCTGGGCCGAGGTGGTGGCGGTCGATTCGATCCGCAGGCCCTCGTCGGTCCACGCGAAGCTGATGCCGACGTGCGCGAGCGGGAGCGGGTGGGCGAGCGGAATCAGGTCGGCCGTGCGCTTGGCTGCCGTGATGCCGGCGATCTGCGCGGTGACCAGGGCGTCCCCCGTGGGGCCCATCGCGTCGACCAGTGCGGCCCGGGCGGGCGTAGCCATCCGCACGAGCGCCTCGGCGCGCGCGGTTCGGACGGTGGGTGGTTTTGCCGAGACGTCTACCATCGAAACGGAGCCGTCAGCGGAGATATGTGAGGGTTTATGCACAGCGACAACTAATCGGCGTAAGCGATGACGCTATTCCAGGACCCGGACGCCGTTCCTCGGACGGCCGCCTCGCGGTTGGCCGACGTGTTGGACGCGTTCGGTGCCGTGGGCGACCGCGCGGCTGGGAACCCGCCAGGGACGGCGCGTCGCAAAGCCGCCGCCGCCGCGTCGATCGCGCGCGCCGCGGGCCGCACCGAAGATGAAGCGCGAGCACTCTATTTCGCGGGCCTTCTGCACTCCGTCGGCGCGATCGGCAATGCCGGCCTACGCCGCGGCAACACGCTCTCGGCTCGCCTCGCGACGATGGCGCGCTGGGACTTCCCGGCCGACGGCGCGCGCGTGTGCGCCGGCATCGCCGCGCTTCCAGCCGAGATCGCGGACTGGGTTCGCTGGCAGGCCGAGGCGTGGGACGGCACCGGCTTCCCGGATCAGCTTCGCTGGCAAGGTATCCCCGAGTGCGCGCAACTGCTCCAACTGGCCGACCTGGTCGCGCGTGCGAGCGAGGTCGACGAAACCCTGGCGATCGTCGGCGGCCTGAGCGGTCGCACGATCGGTCCCGAGTTCGCCAACGGATTCGTACGCTGGTTCCACCTGACCGGCGGCGAGGTCGAAGAGGTGCCGGTGCCCGTCGAAGCGCTGAACGCCGAACTCACCAATCCGGCGACGTTGCTCGACCTGCTGGCCGACCGGATCGACGCACACAACAATACCCACGGCCGCCGCCTGCGCGTCACGCGCGTCGCCGACGCCGTCGCCGCGCGCACGCACCTGGCGCCTGCCGAACGGGATGCGCTCGGTCTGGCGACGCGAACCTTCGCCGCCGGCGAACTCGGTCACTCGCACGCCGAAGACGAGGCGTTCGATCCGCTTGCGCGCCTCGGCATCGCTGCCCGCGCCGAGAATGCGACCGCGGCCGCCGACCTGTTCGCCGGCAACGAGACCTTCGCGCGCGCCGCCGAGGTGTTACGCGCGCGCGCCGCGTGGTACGACGGCACCGGCGAACCGGCACTCATCCACGATGCGATCCCGAAGGGCGCGCAGATCCTGGCGGCTGCGCTCGCCTACGACGCGCTCGAGAGCGTCCATCGAACCCAGATCCGCGAGGACCGCACGTCGCCCGCCGACCGGCTGGATACGGCCGCCGGCACGCAGTTCGACCCCGACGTCGCTCGCGCGCTCCTCGACGCGACCAAGGCGCACGCGTGATCGAACTGACCGAACGGACGCGCCGCATCTCGCCGTCGCGTCTGCACGAGATCCTCGCGGCCAACGACGCACGGAGCCTGGTCGACCCGTTCATGGGTCTGCCGACGCATCTCAACTATCTCAAACGCCACGGCATCGCGGTACATGGCGGCGATCTGCTCGAATGGTTCGTGCGCGTCGGCGAAGGCATCGTCGTCAACGATCAGACGATCCTGCGCGACAGCGAAGTCGCCGAGATCGTCGAGATGCTCCCCGGCCGGATCTATCCGCTGGATGCGTTCAAGGCCTGGGAGGGCGTCTTCTTCACCGAAGAACAATGCATGTATCTGGGCGTCTGGCTCGACAACGTGCGCAATCTGCGTAGCGACGGGCAGACGGGCCTCGCGATCCTGGGGCTGTGGCGGGTCTTCTGCTATTGGCTCCAAAAGGCGCAGGCGCCCGACGATATGCCGGACGTCCCGCCGAGCGAACTCGCGTGGTCTTACATCCGCCAGACGGAATCGTGGGTGACGACCAACCTGCGCCATAATACCGTGCGCGCGAGCGACGTGCTGACCACCATCTCGGCGCAGACGGCCGACGCCCTCTTCATCGCGCCGCCCGCGCGCAACTCGTTCCGCACGGCCGACGCCCGCATCTGGATGTGGGAAGCCTGGTGGCAGGGCAATCCCTACTTCACCATCGAGCACGTCTACAAAGATTCGCTTTTCGGCGCGCGCAGCGCCGACGAGCATAGCTACTCGCGCGCGATCGCAAGCGTCCTCTCGGCGGCGGCGAACTATCCGTTGCTGGTCCTGCAGACCACGGATCGGCGTCTGGCCGAGTTCGAATCCTTGGTCCGGAACGCACGTCCGAGCGTCGAGATCGTCGCGCCCTACCCGAACGAAGTCTACATCATCGCGAAGAAGTAACTACTTCGTCGCGTTGGTCTGGAAGCGATACCAGAGCAGACTCAGGATCGCGAGGATCGCGTAGAGGATGGCGTGCTTGACGTGGTGCGTGCCGTCCAGGCCGATCGCCGGCAGGCCGTTCCAGACGCCGAAGTAGACGCAGATCGAGAGCGCGATGAAGATGAAGGCGAGGACGATGGCGAGATTTTTCATGGTCAGCTGATCACTCCGGTTTTGGCGAGGATGAGGCAGAGCGCGCCGAACAGTAAGCAGTACCAGCCGAACGCGCGCAGGTCGTGGTTCTTGAAATATTTGGTGAGGAACGCGACCGAGAGATAGGCGAAGATGCCCGCCAGCACAGCGCCGACGATGGCCTGCATCGCGACCACGTGCGCGCTCGGCGCCCAGAGTTCGGGGATCGCGAGCGCGCCCGCCGCAAAGATCACGGGGGTCGCGAGCAAGAACGAGTAGCGCGCCGCATTCGCGGTATCCAGATCGCAGAGCAGGCCGGCCACGATCGACGCGCCCGAACGCGAGATGCCGGGCAGCAGCGCGAGCGCTTGACCGAAGCCGACCAAGATGCTCTGCGGATAGCTCAACTGCTCGATCGCCTTATAGGCGACGCCGGTCCGATCGTGCTGGCGGCGACGTAGCCAATCGCCCGCGAACATCACCAGGCCGTTGATCATCAGGAAGATCGCGGCCGGCGCGACCGTGCCGAACAGGATGCTGACCTTCTCCTTGAAGAGCAGACCGAGGATCCCGACCGGGATCGTGCCGACGACGAGCAGCCAAGCGATGCGCTCGTCCGGATCGTCCGAAAGCTTGCCGCGGACAATGCTCCCCACGAAGGCACGCGCGAGCTTCACCCAATCGTTCCGATAAAACACGATCAAGGCGATCGCGGTGCCCAGATGGAGCACCACCACAAAGGCCAGGAAGCTCGGATCGGCGCGGTCGATATTGTGCCAGCGCAAGAGCGCCGGTATCAGGATCGTATGGCCGAGGCTGGAGACGGGGAAGAGTTCGCTGATGCCCTGCAATACGGCCAGCACGATCGCTTGAACGAAGGTCACGGCGGTCGGTTACGCCCCGCCGGGTTCCGCGGCCTTCCGCGGGAGGATTGGGCTGTCGGCCGGGGTAAGCCGTCGGTGTGGTCGAGAACGGCGTCGACGCCCAGCAATTCGAGCGTAAATTCCAGCGTGTCGGGGATACGTTGCTGGTCTCGTACAGCATCGGCGACGAGTTCGAGCCCGAGTTCACCGAGACGTACGATATCGCGCTCGGCGGGATGGCAATGCTCACCAACGCGGAGCTTGCCAAGGACGCACCGGTCTCGGTCCAACTCGAACTGCGCGGCGATAGCCAGCCGGTTCTCCGACTGCGCGGCACGATCCGCTGGTCGCGCTACGATCCGCTGATGCAGCGCTATCGCACCGGCGTCGCGTTCCTGGACGTCGATAAAGAGATGGGCGAGCATCTCCAGCGCTACATCGACACGCTCCATCTCCTCCGCGACATGGGCGTCATCTAAGGGTCGTTCCCTACCAGGCGACCCATTTCGCTGCGAACGTATAGTCCGCGGCGATCGCTTTGCAGTCTTTGTAGGCCGGCACATACTGCGCGCCCTTGGCCATCGTGAGGGCGATCAGATCGAGCGAGCCGTTTCCCGACGAGCCCGCGACCGCCGCCGACGCGACCGTGCCGTCGGCGCTCAGATGCACCAGGACCGACGTCGTTCCGTTGGTCGCGGCTGCGCGCGTCTCGGCCGGGATATCGCCGGGCTCGGGCGTCGCGCTCAGCCCGGCGGGCGCGTTGGGCGACTTGCACGACTGCGCGGCCGACGGCATGGCAACCGGAGGCGTGGGCGTGGCCGGTGCGGGCGTCACCGGACTTGCCGCAGCGCGGCCGTTCGTGGCGACCGGGTGCGGCGGTCCGCTCGCGCGCGCGCTCGGACTCGGCCGGGGCGCGGGCGAACGCGGAGGCGGGGTAGCCTGCGAGATGCGCGTCACGCGTATGTGCGAGATAGTGACGATCTGCTTGGAGTCTTGCGGGAGCGCGAACGGCATCTGCAACCAGCCGGCTACGATCAGATGCACCAGCAGCGAGACGGCGATCGCGATAAAGATTAGGCGGCGCGAGGCTTTCGGTGTCACCGATGGAGCCTCGCGCCGCCTCTTAACCGATCCGTGCGACGACTATGAGTCGGGCTGGAAGTCGGCGCGGAACGTGTATGAACCCTCCACCGGCGCGCAGTTGACGATCTTCGGAGAGTACGAGGATTGACGCGCGGCACGCAACGCAGCGTTGTCGATCATCGAGTTCCCGGAACTCTTCCCGATGGTCGCGCTGGCGAGCGAACCCGTGGTGCCGACGGTCACCGTCACGAAGACGGTCACCTCGCCGAGGTTGAGTTCCTTGGCGGACTGGGGGTAATCCGGTGAAACCGCGTTGGTGGCAGTCGCGTCCTTGAACGGAACGGCGCATTTGGCGGGTTCGGGCGTACCCGGAACCGGCGATGCCGTACCTTGACCGGCGGGAACGCCGTTCTCGGTGCCGCTCTTCGGCGCGACGTACGTGTTCTCCGATGACGTCGCACTCTTGGTGTTGGTCGTCTTCACGACGTTCATCTTGAGCTGCGGCTGGACCGGCGCTTGTTTCGGCGGCGGGGTCGCGCGCGGCGGCGGAGTCGGGGTCGGGGGCGGGGTCGGAGTCGGGGGCGGCGGTGTCGGGACCTTGATCTTGGCCTTCTTGGCAAGCGTGACTTGTTCGGTTTTCTGATCTTCGGCCTGATTGCCGCTCGGGACGAACGGCAAGATGATGAAGTGCAAAAACAGGGAGATGAGGAGTCCCCACCAGACGAAGTTACGGACGGTCTCGCCCGTCGTGATGAAGGGTGATTTCTTTGCCATTGGTTAGCTGTTCTGCCCCTGCGGCGTACCTTCGATGTGGTTTGCCAAGCCGAAGTCCGTCAGATTCGCCTGTTTCGCCGCGTCCATCACCTGGAGGACCGTCCCGTAGTTCGCCTTCGGATCGGCCTTAATGATGAGGCTCTTGAACGTATTGCCGGTCTGGTTCTGAAGCGCTTGGAAGGCGTCTTTGGCGCCCGCGATCGGAACGATATTCGAACCGATCTGGATCTCGCTCTTCTCGTTGATCAGGACCACGATCTGCGACGGATGCACGCGATCTTTGTTGTGCGCGTCCGGCATCTTGGGCTCGTGTGTCACCGATGCTAAGATGATGAAGATGATCAGGAGGACCAGCAGCACGTCCGTGAAGGGCGTGATGTTGATGGTCGACATGACCTCGTCTTCTTGTCCTACCGATACGGCCATTTATTGCACCTCCACGTTATGCCGTCACGAAGCCGACGTCTTCGAGACCGGCCTCCTTGGCGGCATCGAGGATCCGGATGATGATCCCGTACGGGGCCTTGGCATCAGCCGTGATCGAGACGTGCTTGTGCGGCTTCTTGACCGAAGCATCGTACATGACGCGATAGATCGTCGTTTCGTCGGCGGGCGTGCCGTCGACGAAGATCTTGCCCTTGTTGTTGACATCGACTTCGATGTCTTTGTGCTGGTTCTGGTGCTGGATGGTCGAATTGTCGTTCTTGTTGGGCAGTTCTTTTTCGAATCCGGGCGGCGTAACGATCGCGGCCAAGATCATGAAGATGATGAGCAACACGAGCAACACGTCGGTGAACGGCGTGATGTTGATCTCCGCCATTACCTCTTCGTCTTGCTTTGCCGATAGCAGACTCACGTAGGGCCTCCGAGGGGGGTTACTTAGGTGCCTGTGCCTGCGGCTTGAGCAGTTCTGCCGGGATCGGCGCGCCCGTGTTGTGGAAGTGGAGGATTTCCGCGAGCTGGTTGGCCGCGACGATCATCTCTTGGTTGTAGACCTTGATGCGCGTCTTGAAGTAGTTGAAGAAGATAACTGCGACGACCGCGACGACGAGACCGCCGAAGGTGGTTACCAGCGCTTCGGAGACGCCCTTTGCGACGACGGCCGGCGAAGCATTACCCTTCGCTGCGATCTCATCGAACGCGTGGATGATGCCGAGAACGGTACCGGCGAGACCGACGAACGGCGCGATGACGGCGACCGTACCGATGATGCCCAGATTGCGCTCGAGCGCGTTCAGGTGCTCCATCAGCGCGATCGAGAGCGCGTCGGTGATATCTGCGCGATTTTTCTCGCCGCGCTGGAGTCCGAACTCCAGGATGCGCGGCAGCATGCCTTTGTTACCTTGGCAGACCTTGATGGCGCCGGGCAGATCGTCGGCTTGGATTTTCTGCGCGATCTGGTTCAGCAAACCTTTGGTGTCGCCGTGCTGCGAGGCAAAGAATACCAAGCGTTCGATCACGATGGCTACCGTGACGATCGAGAGGACCAGCAGGACCCACATGTCCCAGCCGCCCTTGTTCATTAGATCCATGAATCCCTGAAACACTTCTTCCGACCCCTCCCTTTTACGGGAACTTTAGTGCGCTAGACAAGAAAAACCGGGGGTTTCCGCCGCCCGTGAAGGCGGACCATTGGCCCACCCTCGCGGAAAGTCCTGGTCGCGCGGAGGCCTCCCCGCGCCCTCCTACTTGAGGTTGGTTTTCACGAACGATTCGATCTGCAATGCGAGCCCTTCGTTCCCGGCCTTCCGGGCTGCGGTGATGGCCTTCTGCGCATACGAGTTGGCACTCACCTTATCCGCGTCTTTGTGCGTGACCGTGAAGAACATACCCGTGTACGCGACGGCTTCGGCGTAGTTGGCAAGTGCGTCGTCGGGGTTGAGCGCGATCGCCTTGTCCGCGTAGGCCTTGACCTTGGCATAGTCCGGTTTTGGCTCCGACTGCAAGGTGAACGCGGCTTCGGCGTTCGCCGTGACCGCGACCAGCGGATCGCCAGCGGCGGCGGCCTGGTCGTAGAGCTTCACGGCCGCATCGTAGGCCTTGGCCGTGCGCTGATCCCGGGCTTGCTGGAGCAACGCCGCGCCGATCACCCGGCCCGGGACCGTCGAACTGGGATCCAGTTTCTTGATCTCGGCGGCGATGACGGCGGCATTGGCGCCGTCACCGGTCTTCTGGTAAGCGGCCATCAGCGCCGAGTCGAGGTTGATCTTCGACTTGGTGTCGGTGCCCTTTTCGCCGAAGGCCGCATCGCGCGCGGCTTTGAGCGAGACGATCGCCTCGGCCGTCTTTCCGGCGTTGAGCTGAGCGACGCCGAGCGAGAACTGCGAGTTCGGGCTGCGATCGAGCGCGTAGGCCTTCTGCCCGTAGGTCAGTGCCAGGTTCGGGTTGCTGGCCGCGAGGTTGACGGCGGCGTTTGCATACGCATGGGCCGCCACCGCGACGTAGCGCTTATCCAGCGACGTCACGCCTGCGAAGGCCGCCGCCGAACCCGGGTTGTCGCCCGCATAGTAGTCCGCTAGGCCGAGGAGCGTGCGCCCCGCGTCGTCGCCCGGATTGCTCAGCACGTACATCGAGGCCTTGGACTTCGCGAGCGAGTAGTTGCCCGAGCGGATCAACGCCCGGATCGGTCCGAGCGCGCCGCTATCGCTCTCGCTCGCGAGCCGCTTGCCGTTGAACTTGAGCGTGTAGTCGTAGAACGAGATGACGGCCTTCTTCCCGCGATGGGCGGGGCGGTAGGAGGCGCTGTTGGCGATCTCGGTCGCGGCGGCGTTGTTGCCCGAGTTGGTCGAGCGGATGATCTTGGTGACCTTGTGCGTGCCGTCCGCATTGACCTGAACCTGAAGCACGACGATGCCGGTGCCGGCGATCGGCTGGTTCGTCGTGCCCGCGCTCAGGCGTTTCGCCGGGCTGTACTCGTTCGCATATTGGGCTTGAACGGGCGCGAACGAAAGGGCGAACGCGACGATGCCGGCCGCAACGGCGACCCGGGAACTGCGATTCATCTGATACCTCGTGGACGTGTGCATGTAAGACAAGGAACGTAATCTATACCCGAATCGGCGCAAGAGCGCCGATAGGCAAGCGCCTGCCGGCCGATTCTGCCAATCCGGGCAGGCGCGCCATCAACCCGGCGAACTGCTCGAAAGTAAGCGATTGGGGACCGTCCGATACAGCCCTTGCCGGCTCCGGGTGGACTTCTACCAGCAAACCGTCCGAGCCCGCCGCAATCGCCGCCAAAGCCATCGGCTCCACCAAGCGCGCGACCCCGGTGCCGTGTGACGGATCGACCACGACCGGCAGGTGGGTCAGCTCCCGGAGGACCGGAACCACGGCCAGGTCGAGCAAATTGCGCGTGACCGGATCGAACGACCGGACCCCGCGCTCGCAGAGCACCACTTGGCCGTTGCCGGCCAGGAGCAGATATTCGGCGGCCATCAGCCACTCTTCGACGGTCGCGGCCGGGCCGCGCTTGAGCAGCACCGGCTTGCCGGACTCCCCGACGGCCCGGAGCAAGGCGAAGTTCTGCATGTTACGCGCCCCGATCTGGAGCATGTCGGCGTACTCGGCGACCAGGCCGACCTCGCGCGGATCCAGGACTTCGGTGACGATCGCCAGGCCGTTCCGGTCGCCGGCGACGCGCAGCAGCTCGAGGCCGGTGCGGCCCAGGCCTTGGAACGCGTACGGCGAGGTGCGCGGTTTGAACGCGCCGCCGCGAAGGATGTTGGCGCCGGCACGAGCGACGGCGGCGGCGGTGGCGTCGATCTGCTCGCGGGATTCGACCGCACACGGGCCCGCCGCAATCGCTAAGGTCGCGTCGCCGAACGTTGCGCCGCCGCGCAGACGCACGACGGTCCGCTCGGTGCGGGCCTCGCGACAGACGAGTTTGTAGGCTTGGCTCACGCCACCGGTTCCGGGTCGGTCGCCGCTTGCAAGGCCGCGACCTCACGCGGAGAGAGCGGGCGACTCAAGCCCGGCGGGAGCGTGCCCATCTTGAGCGGACCGAAACTGGTCCGTTCGAGCGCGAGCACCGGATGGCCGAGCGCTTCGAACATCTTGCGCACTTGCCGGTTGCGGCCTTCGTGCAGCGAGATGTCGACGACGCTGTTGTACGCACGCGTCGCGATCACGGCGAGCTTGGCGCCGGCCGCGCGGAAGTCGGAGGTGCGCACGCCTTCGAGGATCTTCTTCACGTCGGCCTGCAAGAGCTTACCCTTGACGACCGCGCGATAGGTCTTCTCCACGCCGTAGCTCGGGTGGAGCAGACGGTTCGCGAGATCGCCGTCGTCGGTCATCAGCAAGACCCCGGACGAATCGTAGTCGAGGCGCCCGACCGGCACGATGCGCGGCGTCCCTTTCGGGACCAGTTCGGCGATCGTCCGACGCCCTTCGGGATCGCGCATCGTCGTCATCATACCGATCGGCTTGTGCACGAGCAGATAGGTGAAATGTTTGGCCGGCATCACGCGCTTGTGATCGACTTCGACCTCCGCGCCGTCCGGCACGATCGTGCCGAGTTCCTTGACGACCTTACCGTCGATCCGCACCCGTCCGCGCACGATCAGATCTTCGACCGCCCGCCGCGAAGCAACGCCGGCATGCGCGAGATATTTATTGAGTCGCATCGCAATGAATCGCTTCGTCCTCGACTACGTTTCGCTAGTCGAGGGGCCGAGCGTAGCGAAGCGTAGTCGAGGGACCGAGAGCATCTTCTAGTTGTCGCCGCCGCCGCCGCGCATGTTGAGCGCGTCTTTGGAGACGCTCTGCAAGAACTCTTCGTTCGTGCGCGTCTGCGCCATCTTGCCGAGGATCATCTCGGTGATGTCGCCCGTGTTGAGGGCCGCGCTGACGCGGCGGAGCATCCAGATCTTGCGCATCTCGTCGGGCGAGAGGAGCAGTTCTTCGTGACGCGTTCCCGAGCGCTTGATGTCGACGGCCGGGAAGACGCGCGACTCCGCGAGTTTGCGCGTGAGGTTGAGTTCCATGTTCCCGGTACCCTTGAACTCCTCGAAGATGATGTCGTCCATCTTGGAACCGGTCTCGATCAGCGCGGTCGCGATGATCGTGAGGGATCCGCCTTCTTCGATCTTGCGGGCCGCACCGAAGAAACGCTTCGGCTTGTGCAGCGACGCCGTGTCGAGGCCGCCCGAGAGCGTCCGGCCGGAGTTCGGGATGACCTGATTGTAGGCGCGCGCCAGGCGCGTGATCGAGTCGAGCAGGATCACCACGTCCTTGCCGAGTTCGACGAGGCGCTTGGCGCGTTCCATCGCGAGTTCGGAGACGGCGGTGTGGTTCTCGGGATGCTCGTCGAAGGTCGAGGCGACGACTTCGCCGTCGATCGTGCGGCGCATATCCGTGACCTCTTCCGGACGCTCGTCGACGAGCAGCGCGATGATGTGCGCTTCCGGATGATTGATCGTGATCGCGTTCGCGATGTTCTTGAGCAGCGTCGTCTTACCGGCCTTCGGCGGCGAGACGATCAACGCGCGCTGACCCTTGCCGATCGGACAGAACAGGTCGATGACGCGGGTCGAGAGCTGGGTCGAGCGGACTTCGAGATTGAAGCGCTCCTGCGGATAGATCGGGGTGCCCTTTTCGAAGTTGCGGCGGCCGCGGATCTTGTCCGGATCGAGATCGTTGATCTTGTCGACGCGGATCAGGCCGTAGAACTTCTCGCCCTCTTTGGGACGGCGGACCTGGCCTTCGACCAAGTCGCCGCGGCGCAGTTCGAAGCGGCGGATCTGCGACTGGCTGACGTAGATGTCGTCGGGCCCGAGGATGTAGCCCTCGCGACGCAAGAAGCCGTAGCCTTCCGGGAGCATGTCCAGGATGCCACTGGCCATCTCGAGTCCCGAACGCTGCTGCTGCGTGTGCAGGATCAGCGCGACGATCTCGTCTTTCTTGACCTTGGCCGGCGAGGCGATCTCGATCTCGAAACCGACGGCGATCTCGACCAGCTCGCTCTTCGTCTTCTCTTCGAGATCGGCGGCGGTCAGCATCGGCGGACCGACGGGCTCGGTCTGCGGAAGATCGTGATGCTGTTGCTGTTGTTGGTTGTTTCCAAAGGGCTGACGGCGGCGCGCGCGACGGCGGCGGCCTCCACCCTGCTGCCCGTTGTTATTCGGGCGATGTTCGGTTTGCAGCGGAGTGTCTCTCTCGTAGAGTCGGACCCGTCATCTTCACATGAATACGGCGCAAGAGGCGAGGCTGCCAACTTCGCGGCGGTGACGAGTACGAGGGGGGATGTCCTGGCGATGGTAGCACACGCGCCCCTCGTAATCAAGGCGAGAGCGAGCGTAGACCGCTCAAATAGGGGCTCCCGGCCAGGTAGAAGCGCAGGCGCCGATCCGCGGCCTTGGAGATGCCGATCCGCGCAGAGCACCCGACCTCGGCAGGCGAGGCGGCGAAGGCCAGATCGAGCGGCCCGGCCGGGTCGAATCGCGCACCGTCGAGGGAGCCGTCGATCCCGAGGGCCGTGCAGAGCCGGCCCGGGCCCCGGCAGAGGTCCCGACGGAGCGTCGTGCCGCGGCGTCGTTCCATCAACTCAATGCCTTCGAGCGGCTCCAGCGCCCGCACCAAGATGGCCGCGCCGATGCCGGCCGGTTCGCTCGTTATATTGAAACACCACGACGTACCGTAGATCCGGTAGACGTAGGCGCGATGCGGCTCCAAGAACATGGAGGCGTTACGAACGCGTAATCCCGCAAACGCATGGCTGGCGGGATCACCGGGTGGATAGGCCTCGACTTCGACGATGCGTCCGCCGGCGACGCCCTCGGGCGTCATCCGGCGAAGCGTCGCGCCGATCAGTGCGCGGGCCAGCCCGACGGTTTCGATGAGCGCGTCAGGCGGCGATGTGGAGAGCGACCTCGGCACGCGCGCGACCGCTCAGATCTTCGTTGACGGTCGAGATCACGTCGCACTCGCTGAACTGGTTGATCGCACAGCCGAGCCGGATATACGGAAGCGTGAGCGGCTGTGGCAGCGTGCGGCGCTCGGAGAGATCGTGCACCAACTCCGCGTCGGGGACGGCGAAGCGGACCCGGCGGACCTTGCGTTCGCGCAGCGCCGCGGCAACGGCGGCGACGGCGGCGTAGCCAACTTCGCGACCCGCGAGGCCGGCGTAGCGACGGACACGGAACGGCACCCGGAGCAGGGCCGGGGTCGTACGGGCCGGGGTTTCGATCGAAGCGTAGGCAACGCCGATACCCGCGTCATCGGCGGCGTAGCCGACGGTGGCTTGAACCATGGGAGCGGCTTTACGTGTGCTCATATCAACCTCGTACCCATCGTACATCGAACATACGTTCGATGTCAATTGGGCGGGGACCAGAGACTCCGGTAGAGGGTGAGCATCCGCTCGGTTTGGGTGTCGATCGAGAAGCGGCCGGCACTTCGGCGAGCCCGCTCGCCTTCGGCCGGATCGGGCTCGAAGGGCACGCTTTCGAAGGCGCGAGCGAAGGCCTCGACGGTCGGCTCGACGACCTTGCCCGCGCCACCCAGAACGTCGCGATTCGGAGGCGCGTCGGCCGCGATCACCATCGCGCCGGCGCCCAGGGCTTCGGCCTGTACCAAGCCCTGGGTTTCGGTCGTACTCGGGAAGACGAACGCATCGCTCGAGGCGTACAGATCCGGTAGCGCGTCGCGTTCGACCGCCCCCAGGAACGTCGTCCGCTCGGTGACCCCGAGGCTCGCCGCGAGCGCGATCAGGGGGGCTCGTTCGGGCCCGTCGCCGCCGATCACCAGATGCAGATCCTTCGGGCTGCGCGCGAGCGCGTGGAGCAGTAGGTCGATATTCTTCTCCCGGCCGAGACGGGAGACGAAGAACAGCATCCGGCCGGCGCCCACCCCGACTCGCGCGCGCAGATCGGCGTCGCGCCTTCCGTCGGCGAACTTCTGCAGATCGATGCCGGTCGGGATGATCTCGATCCGGGCCTCGACGCCCAGTTCGCGCAGGCGCTGGCCCATCGCCAGAGTCGGCACGACGACCGCGTCGGTAAGGTCCGCAAACGTCCGCGTCAACGTCTCGGCGGCCATCCGGGTGGTGGTCTCATCGAAGGGCACGTAATGGGCGTACTCTTCGAGCTTCGTATGATACGTGTAGACGAACGGGATGTTGTAGCGGCGCGCGTAGCGCAGCCCCATCCAGCCGGTGATGAAGGGCGAGTGCGCATGGATCACCGAGAGACGCTTGATCACGCCCTGAACGTTGCGCCGGCGCACCAACGGCAGTGTCAGCCGGTATGGCGTATCGGGCAGCGGCAGCGAAGGCATCCGGAAGACCGGGCCGTCGGCTTCTTCGTAACCCGGGACCTTGGGGGTGAAGCAGTAGACCTCGTGGCCGCGCGCGCGCAGGCCCCCGGCCAAGGCGTCGACCGAGGCGACGACCCCATTGACGACCGGGCGATAGACCTCCGTAAAGAAGCCGACCCGCAAGTTCTGCACCGCCGTCGGGTTCTTGCAGAAGGCGGTCTCGCCTCCACTGTCAAAAAAGGTCTCACCTGCCGTACCTACGACATTTGGCATATGGCTCGACTCGCGGGCCCATGATATAGTGCCCCAAGTTGCTGGACCGCCCCGCGAGCGGTCCCTTCGGTACGCCGCCGGGAGCGGCTACCTGACTGCAATCAAATCCCGCTCGAACTCTCCGGAGTTCGGCGCGACCGGCAGTCCGATGGCGTTTCCCTAAGTGGATCCGTCAACCCAGAAACCACTTTTACCAGCGATCGAAGAGCGCGGAAGTGCTCGGAGCGTCGGAACGTGCGAAAGTACGCCCGGCCGGTGTCGCGGAGAGAGGAGCTTGTGTTGATAGGACGCGGCCCCATTCGAACGAGCCACATGCTCGTCGTTAGCGTTCTCACTGCCTGCCTGACCGTGGCCGGCATCACCACCTACCCGAGTGCGGCTCTGGCCGCCCAAGGGTTGTATCAGACCCGACCGGCCGTGCCGGTCACCGTCATGGTCGGAACGACCGCGACGAACGTCGTCAGCTCGGCCGATGACGTCGGCGCATTGCTCGAAGAGCAGGGCGTCGCGCTCGGTACGGACGACGAAGTACATCCGTCGTTGGCGGACCGGCTGACGCCGAACGAGACCGTTCGCGTCGTCCGGGTCAACAACTGGACCCGCACCGTGGAGCGGCCGATCGCGGCCACCACCGTGCATCGGATCTCGCTCAAGCTGGCGCCCGGCACGACGAAGGTGCTCTCGCAAGGCACGCCCGGCGTGCGCGAAACGATGGTCCGATTCACGCAACGCGACGGCGGAAGCATCGCGAAGCGCGTCGTCGGCTCCCGCGTGGTACGTTCGGCCAAGCCGCGCGTGATCGCGGAAGGCGTCGGCGAGTACGAAAGGTTCGTACGTTTCGAAGGCCGCGGCCTCGATAAGACCGCCTACGTGGCGCGCGCCGCGCTCACGATGGTCGCAACCGCGTATACCGCGAACTGCTACGGCTGTTCCGGCATCACGGCGAGCGGTCGTCCTGCAGGGCACGGCATCGTCGCGGTCGATCCGCGCGTGATCCGTCTCGGTACTCGGCTCTACATCCCGGGCTACGGGTACGCGATCGCGGGCGATACGGGCGGCGCGATCCGCGGCAACCGCATCGACCTCGGCTTCAACTCGATCTCCGACGCGCTGCGCTTCGGCCGGCGACCCGTCACCGTGTATCGACTGAAGTAGAGAACGCAGCAACTTGGAAGATCACCCGCGCGCGCTCCTGAACGCGTACGGCCTAACGCCGAAGAAACGCTTCGGCCAGAACTTCCTGATGGACGGCGGTGCGACCCATCGCATCGCCCGCCTGGCTCTCGACGGCGCATCTTCGGATGCGCCGGTTCCAATTCTCGAGATCGGCGCCGGCACCGGTCAGCTGACGAAAGCGTTGCTCGACGAAGGCGCCGACGTGACCGCGCTCGAGATCGACGATCCGCTGATCGAGGTTCTACGCGGGCGCGAGGATCTGCGCGCCGCAACGATTCTGCACGGCGATGCGATGACGTTCGACTATGCGGCGTTTGCGGCCGGGCGAACGTGGCGCGCGACCGGCAACCTGCCGTATAACGTCGGCACGCCCGTCTTGATGAAACTGGTCGAGATGGAGGGCGGTCCCGAGACGATCGTGGCGATGCTCCAACGCGACGTGGTCGACCGCCTGATCGCCAAGCCCGGCACGCCCGCCTACGGCAGCCTCTCGATCGCGGTGCAGTACAAGATGCAGGTCGAGCGCGCGTTCACGCTCGGACCGCGCGCGTTCTATCCGCCGCCGAAAGTCGACTCGACGGTCGTGCTGTTGAGGCGCCTGGACGCACCCGCCGTGACGACCCGCGACGAAGCGCTCTTCCAGAAGGTAGTCCGCGCGGCGTTCGCGTACCGCCGCAAGACGCTTGCAAACTCGCTGATGCTGGCACTCGTTCTCCCGCGCGAACCGGTTGCGCGCGCGATCGTAGATGCCGGGCTCGAACCGGAGATCCGTGGAGAACAACTCGACCTCGTCGCCTTCGCCCGCCTGGCCGACGCGCTGGCCGCAGGACGCGTTTAAGCCCGGAAGCATCGCGCTCGTCCTCGGATGGCTCATCGTTAGCCTGATGGTCGGAACCGGCCTGGCGATCGCCATCGTGGCCTTCATGAATCCGTCGTTCCTCGAGAACCATCGGATCGACACGCTCTCCGCCGTGATCGCACAAGGTGCGATCGACATTCCGGTCACCATCGTCCTGCTACTCACGCTTCCGCGAGCGTCGCAATTCTCGCTCCGAGAACTCGGCTTCGTGGCTCCCGACCCGCGCACGATGGTGATCATCCTCGCGGGCATCGGCGCGGCCGTCCTCGCGGTGACCGTGACATCGTCGATCGTCGATGTGCTCACGCATGGGGCGAAGCATCCGCAGCAGGTCACCGAACTCTTCGTCGCGCTCAAAGGCCCGTTCCGGATCGCGACATTCATCTTCTTCGCCGCCGTGATCGCGCCGATCGCCGAGGAGCTGGTCTTCCGCGTGTTCGCGTTCAACGTCGTACTGCGCTACGCCGGTTTCTGGGCCGGCGCGACCGTCAGCGCGACGCTCTTCGGCCTCGCGCACGGCCTAGATGCGAACACGCTTCCGCTCGCGTCGGTCGGCCTGGTACTCTGCGGCGTCTATTTTCTCACGCGCAACGCCTACGCCTCGATGATCACGCACGGCTGCTTCAATCTAGTCACGTTGATCGCGCTGCTCGCGTTCCCGAAGATGGCCGGCGGCTAGCGTGCCGTTCCGCGTGGCCGTCGACGCGATCAATCTGGCGGCCGATCGACGCGGGATGGGACGGTACGTGCGCGCGGTCCTCGCGTCGTGGGAGAGCGAACCCGATCTGGACGTGACCTTGCTCGATCGTAAGACCATGCGAGCGGCGGCAAGCGACTGGTTCGATGCGGTCTGGTATCCGTGGAACGGCATCCGCTTCAAGGCGGCCGCCCGCAAGGTCGTGACGATTCACGACGCGTTCGCGTTCACGCAGCCACATCGTAGCATCGTCGCGCGCTGGCGCGAGCAGGGGCCGATCCGGCGAGCTGTCCGCGAAGCCGATGCGATCGCGACCGTCTCGAACTGGTCCGCCGACGAGATCGCGCGCGAACTCGCCGTACCGCGCGAAGGCATCGCGATCATTCCCGGCGTGCCGGACGCGTTCTGGCAGCCGATCCCGCCCGACGGGCGCGACTCGTTCGTGCTCTTCGTCGGCGGTCCCGAGGAGCGGAAGAACGGGCGGACGCTCCGGGCCGCCTTCGAACGCGCCTTCCCGCGCGGAGAAGTCGCGCTGATCGATACGTCGGAGGCGAAGCCCACCGATGTCGAGTTGCGCGCGCTCTACGCAAATGCGCTCGCGGTCGCGGTTCCGTCGTACGCCGAAGGCTACGGCCTGCCGGCGGTCGAGGCGATGGCCTGCGGCGCACCCGTGCTCGCCGCGGACGCGGCCGGACTCCCGGAAGCGTGCGACGGCGCGGCCCAGCTGCTCCCGCCGTTCGACGTCAACGCCTGGGCCGAAGCCCTCCGCTCGATGCGCGAGGACCCGATGGCCCGCGGCCGCCTGCGTGCAAAATCCCTCGTCCGCGCCCAACGCCTCGACCGCGCCGTGCCTGCGCGCCTTACGCTCGCGCTGCTGCGCGATCATTCACCGCACGCGTAGTAGCAACTCGGCACGCATAATGGCGACTTGTCGCGCGCCACGCTCGCTGCGTCGTGATCGCGCCGGTGCTTCCCGTTACGGTGAGGTGGTCGCGACGATCTCTTTGAGGCGTGCGATGAATTGTGCGGGTGCGAACGTTTCGGCGTGCGCGCGGAGGCGCTGCGGGTCGTAGCGATCCGCCTCGAACGCGCGTAACGATACGGCGAGCGATTCCGGGGTCGCGTCGTCGAAGAACTCGCCGGTCTCGCCGTCGAGGATGGTCTCGAGCGCGCCTCCGCCGCGATAGGCGATGGTCGGGCGGCCGGCGGCGGCCGCTTCGACCGGGACCAGGCCGAAGTCTTCTTCGCCCGGAAGGATCGCGGCGCGCGCGTTGCCGAGCAACGCGTTGACGGCCGCGTCGTCGATGTAACCGAGCAACTCGGTGGTCGTGCCGCGCGCGAGTTCGCGTAGTCGTCTCTCGTCCGGGCCGGTACCGGCGATCTTGAGCGGAACGCCGGCCCGCCGGGCGGCCGCGATCGCGAGATCGATGCGCTTGTACGGCAACAGACGTGAAGCGATCGCGAAGTAGTCGCCGGAGCCCGAGCCGATCGTGAAGCGATCGACATCGACGGGGCATGCGAGCACGTCGGCGTCGCGACCGTAGAACTTCTTCACGCGGTCGGCGACGTTGCGCGAGTTCGCGACGAAGCGGGTCGGACGCTTCGCCGCGCGCTTGTCCCATTCGATCAGCCGGGCGATCAACGGGCGCGCGAGCGCGGACGGGCCGAACCCGCCGACGTACCGGTCCGCGTCGAACGTGAACCGCGAAACGGTGTTGATGTAGCAGACGTGGATCGCGCCGGGCGGAACGATCACGCCCTTCGCCCAGGCGGTCGTCGAGCTGACGATCGTATCGAACCCCGAAAAATCGAACGCCTCGAAGGCGCGCGGATAGAACGGTGCGAGTGCGCGGAAGATCGCGTTCGCTCCGGGTACGTTCGCGAGATAGGAGACGCGTACTCGATCCGGCGCGACGATATTGGACGCGACCTTCGGATCGTAGAGCGCCGTGTAGACCGGCGCCTCGGGCCAGGCGCTCGCGAAGTGCGCGAAGACGCGCTCGGCGCCACCGAGCTGATTCAGATAGTCGTGAACCAGCGCCAGGCGCCCCACGCTAGGTTCGAGGAAGGACGAGTGCGACTGTCGGGTCGCCGAGGTAGCGTTGAGCGACCCGACGCATGTCGGCGGGCGTGACCGCCTCGATCGCCGCGAAGGTGCGATCCAGATAGTCGGCCGAGCCGCCTTTGGAGGCGAAGACGCCGCCGATCCAGGCGCGGTCTTCGATGCTCGAGAGATCGCGCGCGAAACGTCCACGCGCGTCGGCCTTATAATCGTCGAGCGAACCGTTGACCGGCGCGCCGCCCATCGCTTTGAAGACCGCGAGCGCCGTGCTGAAGGCTCGGGTCGGATCGCCCAGACCGCCATAGAGATAGATCGTCAGATTTGCCGACGGGCGGTCGAAGGCGTAGATCGAACCGATCGCGCTGTCCGCGCTGGTGCGCGAGATCAGGGTCGGAAGTTGCGCGACCTCGCCGAGCGTACGGTCGACGAACGACGTCAATACCAGCATCGCGCCGAAGTCCTTGCTGTCGTAACCCGGCGCGGGATAGCGCGCGACCAGCCACGGCACGTCGATGTTGCGTCGTGCGATCAGTTGATGCGAGGTACCGCTGACGACCGGGAGCCGCTGGACGACCGGCTGCGACGATCCCGGCGCGAGTGCGTCCGCGAGCGTCGAATAGCCGGCATCCGAGCCGAGGGCGCCGGCCGCGCTCACGATCGCGCCGCCGATGCGATAGGTGCGGGCGAAGAAAGCGCGGACGTCGTCGGGCACGAGCTGGGCGAGCGAGACCGAGGTTCCGCCGGCCGGCGCACCGTCGAGCATCTGCAGGCCGATGCC
>JBBRTL010000006.1:0-28495 GCA_038244445.1 Vulcanimicrobiales bacterium | reverse complement strand
TTGAGCCGCCAGATCGCGCCGTTAAGGACCGCCGCAAACGTCAGCCATAGGAGGAGCGGCAGCAAGAGCGCGGCGGCGAGCGGATCGACCGCAAAGGCCGTCGCGACGGTGCCGACCACCGCGATCCATTGCACCACGATTTCCAGGAAGCTCCAGCCGATGCGTCGCGCGCCGAAGAACAGCGGGGTCCACAACGCGTTCAGCACGAGCTGCGCGCAGAACCAGGCAAATGCCACGGACGACGCGGGTAGGTCGATCCAGAGCCGCCAACCGGCGACGCCCATCAGCAGGTAGAGCACCGTCCAGGCCGGTCCGAAGACCGCGTTTGGAGGCTGGAACGACGGTTTTCGCAGGCCGGCGTACCACGTCGGTATCGCCCTGATCGTGAAGACGGCTCCGATGGCTCCGGCGAGTTGGCAGACGACGATCGCGATGACGAGCGCGAACCATTGCATGCCTGCCCCTATTCCCGGAATGCACCCGACTCTATCGGCAAGACGTCAAACGGGATTGCGGCGTGGATTGGAGTACCTAAAACCCATGAATCTCAACACGGTCACCGACGTGAAGCGCCCGAAGTCCGCTGAGGAGATTCGCCATTGGCGGGACGGCTATGCGTGGCTCGCGGGTGGGACGTGGCTCTTCTCCGAGCCGCAGATCCAGACCGATACGCTGATCGATCTAGGGCTGCTCGGGTGGCCCTCGATCGCGGCCGATGCGGCCGGCCTCGAGCTGGCTGCGACCTGTAAGGTCGCCGAGCTGTATGCCTACGAGCCGCCGGAGGCGTGGAAGGCCGGCCCGCTGATCGGTGACTGCTGTCGCTCGTTTCTGTCGTCGTTCAAGATCTGGAACGAAGCGACGATCGGCGGAAACATCGTGATGTCGTTGCCGGCGGGACCGATGATCTCGCTCACGGTCGCGCTCGAGGGGACCTACACGCTGTGGCCGCGCGGCGACGCGCCGCGCGAGGTCCGCGCCATCGACTTCGTCACCGGAAATCATGCCAACGTGCTGGCGCCCGGCGAACTCTTGCGTGCCATCCGCCTGCCCGCGTCGGCGCTCGAGAAATCGTTCGCTTTCCGGCGTAGCGAGTTGACGCATCTCGGACGATCCGCCGTCTTATTGATCGGAACGCGACTTCGACCCGCAGGCGACCTGACGCTGACCATCACCGCGGCGACCCTCAAGCCGGTTCAACTCTCGTTCGACGGCACGCCGTCGGCCGACGATCTCCGCGATGCGATCGATGCGGCCATCCCCGACGACCTCTACCTCGACGACGTGCATGGCTCGCCGGCCCATCGCAAACATCTGACGTATCACTACGCAGAGCAGATCCGTCAGGAGTTGGGCGCATGAACCTCAAGGTCAACGACAAGAGCTTTTCCGCGACCCCCGCGCCCGGAGAATGTCTGCGGATGTTCTTGCGCGATCTCGGCTGGTACGGCGTCAAGAAAGGCTGCGACGGCGGCGACTGCGGCGCGTGTACCGTCTGGGTCGACCAGAAGCCGGTCCACAGTTGCCTCTATCCCGCATTCCGCGCCGAAGGTAAAGAGGTCACGACCATCGAGGGCCTCGCCAAGAACGGTGAACTGCATCCCATGCAGCAGGCCTTTCTCGACGCGCAGAGTTTTCAGTGCGGGTATTGCGCGGCCGGCATGATCATGACCGGTGCGGCCCTCACCGACGAACAGAAAACGGACCTTCCGCGCGCGCTCAAGGGAAATCTCTGCCGCTGCACCGGCTACGGTTCGATCCGGGACGCCTTCGACGGCGTCAAGAACGTGACGTGCGACCTGGCCGGGAACTCGGCCGGAACGAGCGTTCCCAACCCGTTCGCGGAGGGCATCGTCACCGGCGCCGCACGCTACACCGGCGACGTCCCGCCGATGGAAGGGCTGCTTCACCTCAAGGTCTTGCGCTCGCCCCACGCGCACGCGAAGATCCTCTCGATCGATCGCGCCGAAGCGATGAGCGTACCGGGCGTGGTCGACGTCTTCACCTGGGAGGACGTTCCGCGGCGCCTCTATTCGACCGCGATCCACGAAGACAATCGGGTCGACCCGGACGATACCTACATGCTCGACAACGTCGCCCGCTTTGTCGGGCAACGTATCGCCGCGGTCGTGGCCGAGTCCGAAGCGGCCGCCGAGGAAGGCTGCCGCCGCCTCAAGGTCGAGTACGAACTGCTTCCGGCCGTCTTCGATCCGGAAGAGGCGATGGCGCCGGGCGCTCCGGTCCTTCACGATAAGGGCGGCAACTCGCACATCCTGCATCCCGACAAGAACATCTTTCTCGAACTGCACGGCGAGGTCGGGAGCGTCGCGGCCGGTTTTGCGGAAGCGGATGCCATCTACGAGGACACGTACGAGACGTCGCGTCAACAGCACGTCCATCTCGAAACGATGCAATCGATCACCTGGCGCAGCGAGGACGGGCGCCTGCACGTGCGCACCAGCGTTCAGGGGCCGTTCACGGTGAAGGGCAAGCTCTGCTATCTGTTCGGGATCCTGGCGGCCGATCTGCACGTGTACACCGAGCGCGTCGGCGGAGGCTTCGGCGGTAAGCAAGACATGCTGAGCGAAGATCTGCCGTTGCTCGCGACGATCAAGACGGGGCGCCCCGTCAAGTGGGAGTTCACCCGCGAAGAGCAGTTCATCGGCGCGACCACCCGCCACCCGATGAATATCCACGTCAAGCTCGGGGCCAAGAACGACGGCACCCTGACCGCGATGCAGTTCCGAATCGTCTCGAATACCGGTGCGTACGGCAACCATGGCGGCGAGACGCTCGCCAACGGGATGTCGGGACCGTGGGCGATCTACCGATGCCCCAACAAGAAAGGCGACGGGTACGCCGTCTATACGAATCTCCAGTGCGGCGGCGGTTTCCGCGGCTACGGCACGACCCAGCCGACGTTTGCGGTCGAGTCGGCACTCGACGAACTGGCCGCACTTCTGGACATCGATCCGACCGAGATGCGTCGGAAAAACGTCATCGGACCGCACGATAAGATGGAGTCCGTTCTCCCCGAAGTCTCGGATCTCACGATGGGCAGCTACGGATTGGATCAATGCATCGATGCGATCGAGAAGGCGCTCGCGAGCGGGCGCGGATTACCGAAGCCCGCAGGCGACGACTGGCTCGAAGGCAGCGGAACCGCGCTCTCGATGCTGGACTGCGCACCGCCGACGGAACAGCGCTCGGGCGCCGTGGTGGAGCTGCTCGCGAACGGCGACTATCACTTCACGGTCGGATCGGTCGAGATCGGCAACGGCCTCGTGACGGCCCAGCAGCAGGTGGTCGCGCAGATCATGGGTTGTTCGACTGCGCGCGTGAGCCTGCTCAACGCCGATACCGATAAGACGCCGTACGATAGTGGGACGTTCGCGAGCGTCGGCATGATGGTGCCGACCAAAGCGGTCGAATACGCCGCACGGGCGCTTCGCGACACGATCCTCGATTTCGCCGCGCGTGCGACCGGCGCGCGCGCCGACGAATGCCGGTTGGAAGATACGGCCGTCGTCTGCGGCGAGCGCCGCGTAACGCTCGTCGAACTGCACGCCTTGGCCGAGAAGGCCGGCGTCGAACTCGCGGCCTTCCGCAAAGCGTACGGATCGCCCCGGACGGTCGCGTTCATCGCCTACGGCGTGCGCCTCGCGGTACATCGGATGACCGGCGAGATCCGCATCCTGTTCAACGCACAGGCCGTGGACGCAGGCGTCGTCATCAATCCCAACCAACTGCGCGGCCAGGTGATCGGCGGCGTCGTCCAGGGCATCGGTTTCGCTCTGCAAGAGAAGATGGTCCACGATCCGCACGGCGCGGTCGTCAACCCGTCCCTGCGCAACTACCGCATTCCGGCCTTCGCCGACGCACCGGTCACCGAGGTGTTCTTCGCCGATACCTACGATTCGGTCGGACCGCTCGGCTCGAAATCGATCGCCGAGAACACCATCAATCCGATCGCACCGGCCATCGGCAACGCGCTGCGGGCCGCGACCGGCGTGCGCTTCACCGCGCTGCCGTTCGGCGAAGACCGGATCTTCGCGCAGCTACAACAGGCGCCAAAGGGCCAGGATCTCGATCGCGTAGCCGCAGATTAAGAAGAGCGGCATCACGCGCACGAGTTCGCGCGGATGGTTCTCCGGAAAGAGCCACGGGCGGAACGCGCGGATGGCCAGCGGCATCAACGGCCAGGTGGTGATGAGCACGCTCACCCCGTTGCCGATGAAGGTCGCGAGTGCCGGATGGAGCGGCGAGAGGAGCGGGTTGAGAAATTTGAGTTCGAGCATGACGACCGGAAAGAGCGTCAGCAACACCAGCGCCGCCGTCTTCCAGATGCTCGGTGATTTCCCGGTGACCGGATCGGCCGGAACCCAGCCGGGGAACGACGTGTCGAGCCGCTTCGCTTCGAAGCCCAGGACCAGGTGGGCGCTCTCGTTCAGGAGCGCGGCCCGCTCCGGCGAGGCCATCCAGTCGTCGAGGTGCGCGCCCGTATCGAATCGGAGCACCGTCGTCCAGCCCGCCTCCGGTGTGATCGGCGGTTGAACGAACGAGCCGAGATAACCCGGAAACGCCGCCTGGGCCTTGATGAAGCGGTCTGCGACCTCGCGGTAGACGGCTTCGTAGCCGGGCTTTATCTGCGTGACGACGACTTCCGTTCCGCTTTTTTTTGCGTCGCTCGATTCCATCATCGCTAGTTTCCCCCGATCGGTCCAGGTACGGATCCGCTTGTCGCAGCGACGCCGTGAAGCTGTTTCGCTTCGAGCATCGTCGCCTTGGTTCCGGGGAGCGAGAGGCCGTACTTGACGACCCGAACGGTCGCGTCATCGACCGACCGACCGCTCACGAGAAGGTCGGCTCCCGACGTGGTGGCGCTGGTGCCGACCACCACGCCGGAGGCGTTACCGAACGGTCTGAAACTCAGGATCGCGTCGAAACCGACGCCGAAGTCGTGCGTCTGCGGATCTCGTAGATACAACATCGGCGCGCCCCGCAGCGCATTGCCGTTCGAGAATACCTTGACGGTGCCGCCGGCGAGTTGACCGGCTACGATGCTCTGCGCGCCACCGAGCGAGCCCGCAAGCCATCCTACGGCAAGCGAGACGCCGCCCGTATAGGCTTTGCCGAAGGGGGCGAAGGAGGCGGTGATCACGGGCGTGCGCGGTCCGGTGTGCACGCCCATCTCCATCGTATGACCGGGCATCGGCGGGATCTGCGTCAGGAGCCAGATCTTGAAGACCTTTACGACCGCGGAACTGCCGGCGCCGGGAGCCGTCACGATGCTGTAGCGACCCGACATGACGTCGACCATCCCGGCGGCCACGCTCACGCCGGTGCGCTCGTTCGGATACGGATCGAACGACGTGAACACGGCGGGGGCCACGCCGACCCTCGAGGGGAGATCCGAACCGTAAACGTTGATCCGATCCGCTGCGCCCGCACCGGATCCGACGATGATATTATCCGCGCTGCTCCCGTCGATCTGCGCCGCGGCCACCGAAATGCCGCCGCGCTCGTTCGATGCGAACGGCGCAAAGCGTGCCACCTCGGTATGGAAGGCGAGGGCTCCGTTACGCGCCTTGCCGGAGTACACGGCGACGAGGGGGCTCGCGCCTTTCCCGGTCCCGACGATCAAGTCGAGCACGCCGTCGCCTTCGACATCGCCCATCGCTACGCTCGGCGTCCCGTAGTAGTCCGGAAACGGCGTGACCGTGCTCACGAGCCGATCGCCGTCCCCATCGTACACCTTCACCCGAGCCGGGTGGCCCGGAGATCCCGGCACGACGACCCCGTAGGTCGATGCCGCAGGGATGACGTTGATGAGTGCCATCAGCCCGTTATCTTCGTGGTTGAGGCGGTGGCAGTGCAGCACGAACAGACCGGTGTAGTCGGCGAACCTGGTCCGCATCGTCAGGAGCCCCGGTGCGACGACGGCCTCTTCGGCCCCCATCGTCGGAGCCGGAACGTTGACGTTGTCGTCGCCCCACAGATCCGGCCCGGTCGTGAGTCCGGTCGTGGGATCGTGATACTTGATGACCTGGAAATCGTTCACGTGGACGTGGATCGGATGTTCGTCGTTGTTATGGTTGACGAACGTCCATTCTTCGACCGAACCGAGGCGTGGTTGGATGAGCGGGATATACGGGAACGCGTTCCCGTCGAACGCGTAGACGAAGGCCTTCGGATCGTTCGGATTCGCGTGGTCGTTCAAGAAGCCGCCGTTGATGACGAGCGTCCGCTTCACGTCCGGCTTGACGTGCGAGAGATCGACGAACGACGAGTATGCATACAACGGCCGCCCCTCGACGAACGCCGTCGCTTCGCCGCGGCCGCCCGACGTCTCGGCCCGTAAGAGTTCTTGGGTCGGGAAGACGAAGAATCCGTCTGCATAGCTCATGGCGCTGGGCAGAACGCTGAGGTTTCCCAACACCGCGGATGGGTGGGCGGTTCCGTTACTCGTGTAAAGGATGCCCGGTGCGGTCTTCGCTTTGGCGCCTCTGCCCATCGGCGGCAGTTCCAATACCAGGTCGCCGCTGGCGGGCATCGTCACCGCGATCGCATCGCGGCTCGCGGGCGGGATGAGCAGTTCGGTTCCGCCGTGAGTGGGCGGGTAGTGGACGTTCGGAAACGGATTCCCGTCTTCTCCTACGATCGCGATCTTCGGATGGCGACCCGTCGCGGTCTCCGTCAAGCGGACGTTCATGTAGGCGAAGTCGCTGATATTCTCGAGCACCCAGATCTCGGTCTGCCCGGCCTTGCTCTTGACGATCGGCTGGAACTGTCCGTTGACCGTGAACTGCAGATCGCGCTGCGCGTCCGGAAGCGACGGATCCGCGGGAACGTCGTCGGCCGTTCGGCCGCCGGACGCCGTAAAGCTCTGCAGGTTGCTCGGGATGAACTGGAACATCCCGCGCATGTTCCCGATCGAGAGCGGGCCCGCATACCACACGGTCGCGTACTTCGTTCCGGGTGCCGATTGCGCGAAGTTGACCGGAGCGAGCGACGGCTGATAGGTGCCGTCGGCGAGTTGCGTGCCGGTCGGCGGGGTGAGCGTGCTGACGTATTGCGGCCAGTTGATGTTGGTGAGCTGGGCGAGCCCGCCCGCCCGATCGAACACGTCGTTGTACTGCAGGATCATGTTCCGGATCGGGATATGCTTGGCGGTCACCACTGGGATATTGCCGTCGACGCGGCCGATCTCGAGCAGTCCGGCCAGACCGTAGTAGGTCTGCGATGTGGTCAGCGTGTGGAGGTGGCTGTGGTACCAGTACGCGCCTTGCGGCATATCGGTGGGGACGTGATACGTGTAGGTGTTCGAGAGATCCGGCGGGATATCGAGCAAGACGTTGTCGCCGTTACCGCGAGGCGAGACATGAAGGCCGTGGACGTGAAGGTTGATCGGGGAGGACGTCAGCGCCGGGGGATAGAGCGGAATGTTCTTGCCCTTGGGCGTGTAGGCCGGATTGTAGTAATCGCGGATGGTGAGGCCCGTCATCGCGTCGTTCATATGCACGATCAAGGTCTGCCCCGGGTAGACTTGCAACGTCGGAGCGGGATAGAGATTATCGCCCGAGAGCCGGCCGTCCGAAGCCGTGCCACGAAGCACTTTGTATGCGAATACCAGCATGTTCTCGACGGGCTTCGCGACCGTGTCGAGTCGCGCGTGGCCCTGGTGCGCGGTCAAGACGACTTCGAGGACCCCGCCCTTGCTCGCGAGCGTCACCGGGTCCGCCAACTGCGGGCGACCCGGAGTCTGGGCCGGCGCCGCCGCGAGCAACACCAGCAGAGCGACGCACAAGAACGGAAACGCACCAAAAACCCGAGTCATCTACAATCCCCCCAGTCGCTCGAGGGCCTTCTCGCGCATCGAGGGAGCTCCTGTGGGCGGAAGACGACGATCGCCTTGCGCGCGACGTCGCGCTAGAGTACCCCGGTTGCGCCGAGTTCTAGCAGGCCGGCCCCGCGAAGGGCTAGCACTGCGCCGAGAATCGCGGTCGCGGTGGCGAGGATATCGACCGGCGCTCGTGCCACCGCCGGCCCATCTTCGAATCGGACCAATCTCGTGCAGACCCTCGCCGCGATCGGTATCCCCACGCGCGCGAACACTGCGTAGAGGATCGCCGCGCCGATGACCGCCCTTGCGTTTTCCTCGAGGAGGAGTCGCCATGGCGGCCTCCCAAGACCCGGATGACAGAAGGACCGCAATCATGCTCTCTCGTCTTTCGCTTTCCGTCGCGATGGTCGCGGCGATTCTTTTCCCCGCCATCGCGCCGGCCGAAGCGGGCGCTTCGAGCGCGGCGTTCACGGTCGATGGTAACGTCGGCTTGCAATCGTTCGTCTCGCTGACCGACGCACACATTCACGCGATGCTCGAATCGCTCGTCATCTTCTCGCAGACGGCGACCGTGCGATCCGGATCTTGGGCGGCCATCGAAGCGGCTTTTCCGGCTGCGATGCAAGGGAACGTGCCCGCCGCGACCTATCTCTATGCGCGGCAGAACGGCAGCTATTGGGTGGTCGGGAAGGGACGTCAGACCGTCGCCATCTCCGATCGACCGTATTTCAAACAGGCCATCTCGGGAGCGAACGCCGTTGGCGACGTCGTCCTGAGCCGTTCGGTCGGCAACGCGGTCGCGGTAGTAGCCGTCCCCGTGCGCAACGCGAGCGGGAAGGTCGTCGGAATCGTCGGCGCGGGCATCGACCTTGCGAAGCTCACGGCGATGCTGACGAAGGAGATGGGAATCGGTTCGAACGCGGTCTTCTGGGCGACCGATGCGCAAGGGGTCACCGCGCTCCACAGCGATCCGGCCAACATCTTCAACGATGCGCTGAAGGTGCCCGAACTCAAGAGCGCGCTGGAGCACATGATCGCCACCGACTCCGGCATGCAGACCTATGCGTTCAAAGGCAAGACCCGAACGGTCCTGTACCGGCACTCGGCACTCACCGGCTGGACCTACGGGTTCGGCATCGTCCACTAGGAGGCTCTCTATGAAACGTGCGTTATTGATGCTTGCGCTGCTCGGCTGCGCGTTGCTTCCGATGTCGACCTCGGCGGCAGAATTGAACTTGCATAACGGTGCGATCGAGTTCTACAACCACTCGCCCTTTACCGTACGCGTGACGATCATGCACGATCTGGGCGTGACGATTCAGCGCGGCGTACTCGTTCCGTCGCATACGTGGATGGCTTTTAACACATGCTGCTATGCCGCAGGTTCGGTCTATGCGATCTACGCGGCCGTCGATGGATCCAGCTCGTTCCCAAGGCCGCTTGAAGGTCATGTCCGGCCTATGCTCTGCAACAAGAACGGGATCCCATTCGGATACGCAAAGGCTCATCTCGTGATCTACCGCGACGACCATGGTGTGTATCAGTGGTATCTCAACCAGCTGGGCGGTGTACAGTGTCCGTGATGGCCACATAGGAGGTTCGTCGCTGTCGGGAGGCGACCCGAAGCAGACGACCTGATGAAAGGTGCCGGCCAATAGCCCTTATTCTATAACCCTCCGAGTGCTGGACTCGAACCAGCGACCCGCTGATCAACAGCAATCTACCCGGCCGTCCGCACGAGTGGGCAGCAGGGTGCTAACCGCCAGCTCGTGCTTGATTTCCGCACATTTTCGCTTCGGGGCGGCGGCGGTGAACCGCCCGTTTCGGCACGATCCGAACTCAACTGTATGCGGCCAACTCCCCAAGGACGATGCGGGCTTCGGGGTTTAACATGAAGCAGCCCCTTCCATGGCGTAAGGTACCTGCAGGAGGGTCACGGTATGACTATTCGCCAACTGGCCGCGGCTGCAGTCGTGCCGGTCGCTCTACTCTTCGTCGTCGGTATGCGCGCAACACCGGTTGCTGCGCCCGACGTCAGTGCTATGTTGCACCACCGAATCAAACACGTTTTTATCATCTATCAAGAAAATCGCTCGTTTGACAACGAGTTTGGAACCTTTCCCGGTGCAGACGGCGTCTGGTCTGCCGATGCGCGCACCCATGGTTTTGCGCAAACAGAGCCCGTTACCGGACACACGGTGACTCCGTTTAAAATTACCGACCCTGACGTCTTCTATGAGTCCAACGAGCGTGCTGTCCAGATCCAGGCGTTCAATGGATCGCGCATGAACCAGTTCGTCCGTGCGCAGGAGGAACACGAACAATCACACCATCCGACTAACAAGCAATTGATTTCAGTGGGCGAAGAATCAATGTATCACATCGATTGCGATACGATTCCGCTGCTTTGGGCCTATGCCAAGCGTTTCACCCTTTTTGATAACTTCCATCAGGCGCTGCGCGGGCCGTCGACACCCAGCAATATCGAAATCATTGCGGCGCAGAACGGTTTAACACAACTCGCCCGACACCCGAGCCAGCAAGCCCCGGCGGTGGACAAGCCAGGGCTGCCCGTCTTTACCGACCTCGACCCCGCCTTCGGTCCATATAATTCAGCAGACCACTCGGCCGTACATCAGATCGACCTGACCTATGCGAATCTCTTGCTCACCATGGAGCGTGGCCAAACAAAACGGGTAACCAACGACACCGATGACATTCGCCTTGATGAGCCGGTAATTGCACGACTCGGTGCGGCCGCCATTCCATGGCGCTGGTATCAGGAAGGTTTTACAAGTCCGGGTCATGTGGGCTTCATCGCACATCACGCTGCGCCGCAATATTTCGGCTACGTCGTCAACAACGACGTCATGCACTCGCAGATGCGCGATCTAAGCACCTTCGCTGCGGACATTCAAGCGGGCCGTTTAGGCGAACGAGGCCTCTATTACCTCAAAGGCGGTTCGCAGAACACACTAGGCTTGCATCCGGCGAACAAGGACCCATTCGTACAGAGCCACTTCAACGGAGACGACGATCATCCGGGATATGCAGATGCACAGATATCCGAGGCGCACGTCGCCTCACTCGTAAACCTCATTGCAAACAGTAAATATTGGAGCGACTCGGTGATCGTGATCACGTGGGATGATGCGGGCGGCTTTTGGGATCACATGGTTCCCAAGAATTTCGAGAAGTGTCCCGACGCGCATCCATGCGGTGACGGCGAACGGGTTCCCGCAATCGTCATCTCACCGTTTGCGAAGACCGGTGCAGTGGTGAAAGAGTATTACGATCAAGATTCCGTAATCAAGCTCGTCGAAACCGTGTTTGGTCTACCGGCTCTCGCTACGCTTCCCGATGAAGCGCCATATATGCCCTACGGACCGCGTGATGCAAATCCCGCAATCTCGAATTTAGCCGCTGCCTTTGATGGAGGCCGTCTCAGTGGTGCGACCGACCCTTTGCCAAGAAGTCTGGCGCTTTTTGAGGATGCGACGGTTCGCTCTATTCCGTCACCCCTGAACTGCGCATCGATCGGCGTCCGACCGGTGCCGCCGCCGCCCGGTGTGAGCGACTCTCCGCCTCCGGGGTTTAATCCGCGTCCGTTTGCGACGCAAGCGCCACCGCACTAAATGCGAGGCGAATCCCGCGCCTCTCGGAAAGCGAAAACCCCGCCAAACGCTAAATTTGACGGGGTCTCGGAACCCTCCGAGTGCTGGACTCGAACCAGCGACCCGCTGATTAACAGTCAGCTGCTCTACCAACTGAGCTAACTCGGAACGGGGAACGGACCTGGTTTGGCCGTTCGGGGTCCTAGTCCTTGTACCTGAAGCCGGCGGATCGGGTCAAGAGCCTTTCTCGGAGCCCGGACGGCCGGGTTCGGCGCCCACCCGCGAGAACGGCGCCGGAATGGGATCGACAGACGCAGCCCGGATAGCCTCGATCTTCGGAAGCGAGCGCCCGGCCACGTGGCTCTTCACCGGCGACAGCATCACCCAGGGTGCGGAGCACACCGCCGGCGGGCGCAGTTACCCGCAGCATTTCGAGGAGCGCGTCCGCTACAAGATGGGGCGCGGACTCGACGTCGTCGTCAATACGGCGATCAGCGGTGACGAGGCCTTCGACGTGCTCGGCGCTTTCGAGGACCGCGTCGCGCGCCTGCAGCCGACGGTCGCCTTCGTGATGCTCGGGACGAACGACGCCGTGCGAGGGCCGTCGAGCGCGGACGCATTCCGCGCGAACCTAGCGTCGCTCGCGTCGCGGATCCGCGCGCTTGGGACGATTCCCGTCATCCAAACGCCGACGCCCGTCGACGCCCCACAGGCGCCGACCCGAACCGATCTCGAGACGTACGTCCGCATCGTGCACGACGTCGCGCGCGAGGCGGACGCCGTGCTGGTCGATCACTACGCCGTGTGGCTCGCGCGCGGCGAGGGCGCTCCGCCGCCGAGCTGGCTCGCCGATGCGATCCATCCGAACGCACGCGGCCACGCGGAGATGGCGAAGACGCTCTTCACAGCGCTCGAAATCTAGCGCCTTTCGCTAGACCGGGACCGCGATCGCGCTGGCTCCGTCGGCGAGGACGGAGACCTTGCCGGGAGCGTCGCCGTTCTTCGGCGGCACCAGTTGGAACTCGTAGGTCTTGACGCCGATCCCAGGGAGGGTCGCTTTCACGCCACCCGGCGAGCACAGACCATCCGCGCAGAACGACGCGACCCAGCCTTCTTTGACGCCCTTGGCCGAGAGCGCGACCTGTTGATTCGGTGCGCCGACCACCACCAGGCGGTATTTGAGCGTGCTCTTCACGCTTCCGGGGAGATCCGCACCGGTCCACTTCGTCAGGCTCAGGCTCGTGCCGGAGCCGTGCGCCATGGCGACGGCGGCCATCCCTTCCGTGGTGCGCTCGGGCACGCGTGCGATCATGCCCTTGTAGATCCCGGTCGGGGGAATCCGATCGGCGTACGACTTGGCCGAGGCGAACACGCGAGCAGCGTTCTTGGCATCGCCGAGGGCGACGTAGACGTCGGCCAGATCGAGCGACTCGTCGGCGACGTAGGTCACGGCCGCGCCGTCCTTTCCGATCGGCTCCTTGGCGGCGTCCTTCTTCAACAACGCGACGGCCTTTTCGTACGGCGCGACCGCATTGGCGAAGTTGCCGGCGCGCTCTTGCGCGAGCCCCGCGTTGTCCCACGCGTCGACGTCGTTCGGCGCGAGCTTGGTCCACTGCGCGGCGCTCGCCGCCATCATCGGATAGTCGTGCAGGCGGTAGTACGAGCGTGTCAGCAGACCGACCAGCTTGGGGTCGTCGGGATGCTGTGCGAGCAGCCCCTTATAGACGGCCGCCGCGTCCGCGAATCGGTTGGAGTCGCCGTAGGCGTTCGCCAGCGCCTTGGCGGCGGCGTCCTTTGCCTTGGCGGTCTTGGCGATCTTGGTCTGCGCCTGCGCGGCCGCAAGTTCGAGCGCGCCCTGCGCGTTCAGCGTGCGTTCGTAGTCGTAGCGCGGGGTCGCGAGCGCGTTGAGTTTGTCGATATACGCGCTGACGTCGTCGAGCCGCTTGTTCGCCTTGATTACGGTCGCGGCGATCTGCGCGGGCGTGCCGGTGAACGAGAACTGCGCGACTGCAAGCATCGCGTCTAGCTTCTTCTGCTCGGGCGTCAGGAACTCGGCGTTCTTTCCGGCGAGTGCCGAGGCGACGTACGAGGCCAGGCGTGCGGGTTCGATGCCGCCGATCCAGCGCGCGCGCACGACGCCGCTGGCGTCGATCACTATCGTGGTCGGCAGGGCGCTGATGCCGAAGTTGTTGTAGTCGGCCGACTTGCCGAGCGCGGTCGCATACGGGACGCCGCGGATCGAGGTGAAGGTACGCACCACCTGGGCGGCTTCGGACGTGTCCACGCCGAGGAACGCAACCTTCTCGCCGTGCAGTTTCGCGTACGACGCGACCATATCGGGCGTTTCCGCGCGACACGGTGGGCACCAGGTCGCCCAGAAGTTGAGGACCAGCACCTTGCCGGCGTAGTCGGAGGTCGCGATCTTGCTGCCGTCGAGACCGGTGCCGGTGAAGGTCGGGGCGACGCTTCCGACGGGTGCGAATCCGGAGTTGACTGGAGAGGCCGCAACCGCGCCTGCGGGCGGCGCGGCCGTCGGCGACGAGCACTGTGCCAACAATACGCCCAAGACGAGCGCCCCGACGATGGGAAGAAAGCGATTCATACTATCCTCAACTCACACGCCTGACAACTCTGACGCGTCGTATTTGACAAAGTTCGTACGGGCGCGTAAAATCGCCTGTACTATGCGTTAGCAATGCCGCCTCCACCGTCCGCGCCGCACATATATTCGTCGCCAGGAGCCGTCATGAACGCACAGCCCGCCCGAGGCATCTTCGCCTCGTCCGCCTTCACCCGCTATTTCTTCGGTCAGTCATTTTCGTATGTCGGCGACGGCTTGCGCACGATCGCCATACCCCTGCTCGTCTTCCACCTGACCGGCTCGGCGCTCTCCACGGGCGGCGCGTTCATCGCCGAGGTCACGCCCTTCGCGTTGCTCGCCGTGGTCGGTGGATCGCTCGCGGATCGCACCGACCGCCGCAAGCTGATGATCGTCTGCGACGCGCTCCGGTGTCTGGTGATGGTCGGCTTCGCGTTGCTGTTCGCTACGCATCACCTGACCGTACCGCTGGTCTACGCGGGCCTAGTCGTGATCTCGTCGTGCGCGGCGTTCTTCATGGGCGGGCAGTCGTCGTCGATCCCGTTCCTGGTCGGCAGGGAGAGCAGCACGCGGGCCATGTCCGCCTTGATCGCCGCCGAGCAGACCTCGAACATGATCGCGCCCGCCCTCGGGAGCGCCATCTTCTCGTTCTTCGGGCCGCTGCCGACGCTGATCGCCAACGCCGCCACGTACCTCGCGAGCCAGATCTCACTCGTCGGCGTGCCGACGCTCGGACCGGACGAGCCCGCCGGCCGGCCGTCGATGCGCGAGTTGATCGACGACGTCAAGCTCGGCTTTCGCACGCTTTTCGGCGACGCGGGGATGCGCGCGCAAGCCTGGATCGGCCTCTCGCTCAACACCCTCGGCTTCGGCGGTTACGCGATCTTGATCCCATTCCTCAAGCACGACTTCGGGGCGAGCGATACGCAGATCGGCTTCTTCTTCTCGATCAGCGCGGCAGGCGCGGTGTGCGGCTCGCTGCTCGCGGGCAAGCTCGATCGGCGCTGGCCGTTCGGACGGATGCTCACCATCGCCTACGTGCTCGACGCGCTGCTCTTCCTGCCGGTCATCCTCACCCACAATCTCTGGGTCGCCGGTACGTTCTGGGCGCTGTCGAATGCATTCGCGAATTTCGAAGCGACCCAGATCATCGGCTGGCGTTTGCGCGTGATTCCGGAGCCGCTGATCGGGCGCACGTTCGGCGCGGTTCGCGTCTTCGTCCTCGCCGGCATCGCGCCGGGCGTGCTCGCGGCCGGTTGGCTCGCGGACCACGTGAGCCCGTATAGCGCGATGTGCGCGAGCACGCTCGGGTTCATTCTGATCGCCGGCCTAGCCGTAGCCACGCCGGCGATCAGAAACGAGACGCGGTAAAGTCTACTGGGGCGGGCGCGACTGACGGCGGACCGTGACGTCGTGCGTGGTCGTCAGTTGGACCGCGGCCTGCGCCGGTAGCGTGACGTTGGCCTTCTTGTTGTAGCCGTACAGGAAACCGCCGGCCGCGCCGACGATCCCGCCGCCGTTGGTGTGCAAGATCGTCTTGCCGATCACGTTGCCGAGGATCATGCCGCCGATCGTCGAGAGCGCGACCTGCGCGCCGCTGCGCGTCTGTTGTTTGGTCCCGGCCGAGGTGACCTGTGCCGGCAAGTCGATGCTGGTTCCGTCGCGCAAGGTCATGCGGTCGACGCCGAGTTGGAGTTCGGGGTTGGTGCCGCGGCCTGCCGCGACGACCTTGAGCACGTGTCCGGTAATCTGCGCGCCGGCGAACGTGTCGTCGTCCTGCGGATACGGCGCGACCACGTGCATCGAGAACTGATCGCCTGCCTTCGCGGTGCCGCTGTCGAGTTGGTTGTCCATGATCGCATTGATCTGCGTCCCCGAGTAGAGGACGGGTGCACTCTGGGCGAATGCGACGCCGATCGTCAGCGCGATCGCGAGGGTGGTGACTATGGCGGTGCGTGCGTATCTCATGATGGTGGAACGTACCCGGTCGCGCAAAGGTTCAAAAGAAAAGGCCCCGCGCAAGCGAGGCCTTGGTCCTTCGAGACGCCCTTAAGGGCTCCTCAGGATGAGACTCTGGCGTTAGCGGTGCGCTTGGCGGCGAACCGTGACGCTGTGGGTCAACTGCACGGTGACGGCCGAACCGGCCGGCAGGTTGAAGTTGGCTTTCGCGTTGAGACCGTAGAGGGCGCCGGCCGCCAGGCCGACCGCACCGCCGCCGCCGGTGTGGAAGATCGTCTTACCGATCGCATTGCCGACCAGCATACCGCCGAGCGCGGTCAGGGCCGCGTGCCCGATATTGTTGGTCGACTTGGACTGCGAGTCGGAGACGAGTTGCCCGTCGATATCGAACGAGCTGCCGTCGCTCAGATAGATCTTGTCCATCGCGAGCTGCAGCACGGGCTTGACGCCCTGCTTGGCGTGCACGACTTTGACCACGTGGCCGGCGATATAGCCGCCTTGCAAGGTCGAGGACGGATACGGGGGCGTCACGTGCATCGTGAAGTGTTGGCCGGCGTAGGCCGTGGCCGTGTCCAGCGTGGCATCCATCTTGGCGTTGATCTTCGTACCGCTGTACAGCGTCGTAGACGCTTGCGCGATCGTGGTCGTCGCCATGGCCGCGACCAGGGCGGCTACGGCTAGTCTCTTAACGTTCATCATCGAGGTAGTATCCTTTCGGCGTTGTGCCTTGCGATAACGAAGTTCTAGTTCGCAAAGTTCGGAACGCGCAATGCTTCTCCGGTAAATCCGGTCGCCTTACGAAGCGCTTCGACCTTATCCAAGCGTTCCCACGGAAGATCGAGTTCCGGACGACCGAAGTGTCCGTAGGCCGCCGTCTGCTTGTAGATCGGGCGACGCAGATCGAGATTGTGGATGATCGCTGCCGGACGTAGGTCGAAGACGTCTTGCACGGCCTTCGCGATGAGTTCTTCCGCAATCTTGGCGGTTCCAAACGTCTCGACGAAGACGTTCATGGGACGGGCGACACCGATCGCGTACGCGACCTGAACTTCGCAACGATCGGCGAGTCCCGCGGCCACCACGTTCTTCGCGACCCAACGCGCGGCGTAGGCCGCAGAGCGGTCCACCTTGGTCGGGTCCTTACCGGAAAATGCGCCGCCGCCGTGCCGAGACATCCCGCCGTACGTGTCGGCGATGATCTTGCGGCCGGTCAGACCCGCGTCGCCCTTCGGACCGCCGATCACGAAGCGTCCGGTCGGGTTCACGTAGATGCGCGTGTTCGCATCGCGCAGGTCCGCCGGGATCACCGCCTCGATGACCTTCTCGGTGATATCTTTGCGGATCTGTTCGAGGGTCACGTCCGGATCGTGCTGGGTCGAGATGACGACCGCATCGACGCGGACCGGTTTGTCGCCGTCGTACTCGACGGTGACCTGCGACTTGCCGTCGGGACGCAGATACGTGAGTTCTTTGCCCTTGCGGACTTCGGCGAGGCGTTTGGTGAGTTTGTGCGCGAGCACGATCGGCAGCGGCATCAGTTCGTCGGTGTCGCGGCACGCATAGCCGAACATCATGCCCTGATCGCCCGCGCCGGTTTCGAAACCGTCACCGGTCTCGCCCCCTTTGGCTTCGAGCGACTTATCGACCCCCATCGCGATGTCGGGCGACTGTTCGTCGATCGAGACGCTCACGCCGCAGGTCTCGTAATCGAAACCGACCGCCGAGTGGTCGTAGCCGATCTCCTTGATCGTGTCGCGCACGATCTTCGGGATGTCGACGTAGGTCGAGGTACTGACCTCGCCCGCGATGTGGACTTGGCCCGTGATCGCAAACGTCTCGACGGCGACGCGCGCGGCCGGATCGGCCGCGAGGAGTGCGTCGAGAATGCCGTCGGAGATCGCGTCGGCGACCTTATCCGGGTGACCCTCGGTCACCGACTCGCTCGTGAAGAGCCGTTTGTATGCCAACTTAGGTTCCCTCCGACCAGGACGCCATGTACTTCGTCTGTTCCGGCGTGAGCACGTCGATCTCGATGCCCATCGAGGCGAGCTTCAGCGTCGCGACCTCTTCGTCGATCTCGAGCGGCACGTCGTAGACCGTCTTCTTGAGGCTCTTATGGTTCTTCGCGAGGTACGCGGCCACGAGCGATTGGTTCGCAAACGACATGTCCATCACCGAGGCCGGGTGGCCTTCGCCGGCGGCCAGGTTGACCAGACGTCCGTCGGCCAGAATGCAGACCTTGCGGCCGTCGTGGAGTTCGTACTGTTCGACGAACTGGCGCGGCTCGGTCTTGCCCTTCGCGATGTTCTTGAGGCCTTCGAGATCCAGTTCGTCGTTGAAGTGGCCCGAGTTGCAGACGATCGCGCCGTCCTTCATCAGTTTGAAATGCGACTCGTTGATGACGTGGAAGTTGCCGGTCACGGTGACGAACACGTCGCCGATCTTGGCCGCGTCTTCCATCGGCATCACGCGGTAGCCGTCCATCACCGCTTCGATCGCCTTACGCGGATCGATCTCGGTGACCACGACGTGGGCGCCCATACCGGCCGCGCGCGAGGCGACGCCGCGTCCGCACCAGCCGTAGCCGACCACCACGAGCGTGCGGCCCGCGAGCAGGACGTTGGTCGCGCGGATGATGCCGTCGAGGGTCGACTGGCCCGTCCCGTAGCGATTGTCGAACCTATGCTTGGTCAGCGCGTTGTTGACGGCCACGACCGGATACGGCAGCACGCCGTCCTTCTCCATCGCCTTGAGGCGGATGACGCCGGTGGTCGTCTCTTCGCAGCCGCCGATCATGTCGGCCAGCAGCTCGTTGTGCTTCGAGTAGATCGTGTTGACGAGGTCGCAGCCGTCGTCCATCGACATGTGCGGCTTGGTCGCGACCACCGCTTCGATGTGCGAGTAGTAGGTCGCGTTATCTTCGCCCTTGATCGCGTACGTCGGAATGCCGTACTCGCAGAGGGCGGCGGCGACGTCGTCCTGGGTCGAGAGCGGGTTGGAGGCGCAGAGTGCGACCTCGGCTCCGCCGGCCTGCAGGGCCAACATCAGGTTGGCCGTCTCGGTGGTCACGTGCAAGCACGCGCCGATCCGGATACCCTTGAGCGGCTTCTCTTGTTCGAAGCGATCGTAGACTTGCTTGAGAACCGGCATATATGCACCTGCCCACGCAATGCGCGAGCGGCCGGTCTCGGCCAGGGCGCGGTCTTTGACATCACCAGCGATCCCGGCGGTATTTTCCAGTACGGGCACTTCTGTACTCCTAAGAATTGGGGCTACCCCCGGATTCTGCACCAGGCGTATACCCCCCGCCAGCGATAAAGTAGCGGTGTGGACACGTTCGACGACTATTTAGCACGATTGGCCTCGAAAGCCCCAACCCCAGGAGGCGGAAGCGCCGCAACTCTGGTCGCCGCCTCGGGGGCGGCTCTGGTCGCAATGGTCGCCCGAATCTGCCAAAGTGCTCCGGCCTCGGCGGAGTTGGCGGACCGACTCATCGTCCAGGCCGACGGGCTGCGGGACGAGCTGCTCGCCGCTCGCGAGCGAGACGAGGCGGCTTTCGAGCGCGTGGTCGAGGTCCAGGCGATGCCCAAAGGCGATGCTCGCACGCGCGCGATGGCCTCGGCCTTACGGCATGCCGCCGAGGCGCCGCTCCACGCCGCCCACCTGGCGCTCGAAGTGCTCCGGCTGGCGGCCCGCGGACTGGAGTTGGGCAACCGCAATCTCGAGAGCGACCTCGGGTGCGCCGCCGAGTTCGGGGCGGCCGCGATCGCCGCATGCGCGTACAACGTCCGGATCAACCACCGCTTCATGCGCGACGCCGACGTCGTCACCGCCCAAGCCAAGCGCCTTGCCCGGCTCGAACGCGAGAGCGCGGCGTTGCTCCAGCAGGTCCGCCGCGCCATCTGCTAGCTGGGCGAGCTAGAGTAATGGCTATCGAGAACTCTGAGCTCGCTTCCGCGAGACCTTCCGGGCCTTGATCGCCTCAGGTGGCTCAGGTGGAATGCCGTATCGGATCGTATCTTCGCTCATCCAATCATGGAACAACTCGATGAAATCGTCGTGGCTAAGAAGTGTCTTTGCCAGGAGCGCATCGCGATCACGCTCTAGCAGATCAATATAGGTTTTCTTGTATGCTCCGAAATCAAATATTCCGGCAGCTAGCACATCAAGTAAGGCTCGATGGCGTATCCGACTTGCAATTCCCTCATGTACAAGACGAATCAATATCTGTAGCGGGGGCAACGCATCATGTGATGCGTCGTTGGCGACTTGCGCAGGCGGCGCTACAGCCGACCGTCGCCGCTTCGTCGGGACAGGTTCCTTACGCGGCAGGGTAATTCACCCGTTGAGAACTTGCATTGGGCGTGCGATTTGCCATGAAGTCGGCACGATCCCAAGAAGCGAGCGAAATACTAGCAATTGCGCCACTGTTCTCGTCAAAAAAATCGAATGACTCTTCGAGCCCGGAACATGATGAGCTGCCTGTAAAATGCGCCGAACCTCCTTCGACGAACATGTTGGTTGCGCTAATATCGTAGCCCATCGCGCGCGCAAACGTCCGTAAGGTACTAAGCGCACAGCGATCATAGGCACCTTTTTCAAGGCGCCCTACAAACGATTGCTTGCGTCCCACGCGATCGGCGAGCTCTTGTTGCGAAAGCCCCGCCGCACGCCGCATTTCGGTCATGCGCTCGGCAAGATCCAAGCGGATTTCGCTCTCGCGATACAAACGCTCGTTTTCGGCATTCCGCCGAAAGAGCGCAGAAAATTCCTCGGCCGAAAGCGCACGACGCGGCTTCTGGATCTTCTCACTCATTTTCGTCCCAATCTTTAACTTCATTTGCCCGCGGAAGAATGCGCTTCATATAACGCTCGCCTTCCTTGTCATTTACTTTGACGAATGCACCGATCATCCAGAGGCATCCCTTTCCCCAGGCGAAGATGATTCGTAACGTGCCGCCTTCAGCGCTACTCTCGGATTGGAAAACTTTAGACTCAGTCCGCCGGTCCAGCATCGCCACGATTTCGGGTTGCGTTCGGCCATTTAGCCGATCAACCCGCGCGACGACATCTGCAAGCACGTCAGGAGCCAGTGATCTAAGCAAATCGTCCTGCGCCTCCGGATGATAGAGAATCCGAATTCCGCGCTGCGGCTTCTTCCTTGTCAATTATAACTCTATGATTATAAACACGGTGCCCAAACCCCTGTCAACACTCTTATGGCAGAATCGACCCCGCGGAGTTAGCGCCCCCGCAAGGGTGGGCCTTCTTGCTTCGACTCCTGCAGGACTCCGCGCCATCGGCTAGCTATCCGGTGCCACCTCGACGCGGGTGAAGCGTTTGGTGTCGATCCAGCGGCGCATGGCCGCGCGGACCTGGGCGGGCGTGGTGTTCAGAAGCGCATTCCAATACGTCGAGCTGGCCTTCTGCGAATAGCCGATCTGCAGATCCGAGAGCATGTCGCCGGCAACGCCGCCGTAGCTCGCGAGCGGCAGCACTTGTTGGGCGAGCAGGATCGCCTTCGCGCTTTGTAGCGTCTCGAGCGGAATGTCGGTGGCCTGCAACCGTCGCACGATGGCGACCGCTTCGGCCTGCGCCTTGCGCACGTTCTTCGGGTCGGCGGCGAACGAGATCGAGAAGGTCGATTGCTTCCGACCGATCGCCATCGACGAGTCGATGCTGTAGACCAGCCCCTTGGCGGTGCGCACGTCGCGGAAGAGCAGCGAACCGACCCCGGTACCGGAGAGCATCGTATTGGCGAGTTGCAGCGCGATCCGATCGGCGGGACGATCGTCGTGAACCGAGAGCACCTGGGTGAGCGTGACCGACGACTGCACGTCCGACGGGCTGATCACTTTGACGCTCTTGCCGACGTGGGCGGCCAGATCCGGATAGTCGAACGTCGGCGACGCCCCCGATGCGGCTTTCCAACCGCCGAAATACTTCTGTACGACGCGGGCCGCTTCGGCCGGATCGACGTCGCCGACGATCACCATGTTCGTCAGGTTGGGCCGGTACGTGAGCCCGTACCAGCGCCGGATATCGGTACTCGAGAGCGACTCGACGCTGGCCGGGGTCGCGTGCCGGCGACGCGGATCGCCCGGCGGATAGAGCGCGTCCATCTGGGCTCGCGACGCGCGCGTGCTCGGCAGCGAGGCCGAAGCGGCGAGCGACTTCGAGGTCTGGGTTTTGAGCACCGTCAGACCCGCGAGCGGGAAGGCCGGGTGGAGCAGGCCGTCTGCCAGCAGACGCATGCCTCCGTCGAAGTTGGCCGCCGGGATGCTCATGCCGAAGCTCGTGCCGAGGTCGATGTTCGCGGCGATCGCGTCGGTCTGCGCCTGATAGGCGGTCCGGTCGTACGTCACGGAGCCGTAGCCCAGCAACTGGTCCGTGATCGACGAGACGCCGGATTTCCCGAACGGTTCGTTCAACGCATCGGCGGTGTAGATCTCGCCCGACACGTAGACGATCGGCGACATCGTCACGCGACGCGTCGCGAAGACCAGGCCGTTCTTGAGCTTGTGCGTCGACGGAATGGTCTCGTCGGGCGCGCGTAACGGGGCGCGGAAATATGGGCGCGTCCATTCCGGCAGCGTCTCGACCTTATCGGAGTGATACTTGACGTTCTCCGCGCCCGCATGGGCGACCGGGCGCGCGAACGAGGCCGAGGCCTTCGGCGCCAGCAGAATCGCGATGCCGTTCTTCATGTAGGTCCGCAGGACGCGGTCGACGTCGGCGGACGTCACGCCCGCGATGCCCGCATAGACCTCGTCCGGCGAGTTGCCGCCCAGGGCCAACGCTCCGGTCCACGCGCCGGCGAGCCCCGCGATCGAAGCCTGCCGATAGGCTTGGCTCGCGAGCATACGCGTCTTGGCCGCGACGATCAGATCGTCCGGGACCCCCTTGGCGGCGTAGTCGTCGATGACGGCCTGCAAGGTCTTCTGCGCGTCGATCGGCTTCGTGCCCGGCAAGCCCGCCGCGACGACTTCGCCTTCGCCGATCTCGCGAAACGCCGACGAGGTCGCAAGCGCCAGCAACACTTTGCCGTTCGCCGCAAGATCCGCGAGCGACCCGCGCCCGCTGTCCAACGTCGCGATCAACACCTCCGAAGCCGGATAGTCCGGATTACCGAGATCGGGAAATCGATACGCGAGATCCACGATCGGGACCGGCAGGTCGGCGACGCCCGCATCGATCGCGGCGGTCGGAAGCGGTGCCGGTAGGATCGGCGCGCGGACCGGGACCGGGACCGACGGAATGCGGTCGAACGCCGCGTGGATCTGCGCGAGCGTCTGGGTGGGGTCGAGGTCCCCCGCGATCACCAAGGTCGCGTTGTTCGGGTGGTACCACTTCGCTTAGAACGCGCGGATATCGGCCGCCTTCATCTTCTCGAAGCTCTCGATCGTGCCGCCCGCATCGGTCGCATACGGTGTACCCGCATAGAGCGCCATTCGAATCTTGGCGACTTCTTTCATGAGTGGCACCGAATCCCGTGCGCGGATCTCTTGTTCGATCGCGCCGCGTTCGGTCGCCCAGGCCGCGTCGGTGATGGTCGCGCCGGTCATCCGGTCGGCTTCGAGGCGGATCATCAGCCCCGTGTACGACGATGGGAACGATCCGTAGAATTGCGTGAAAAGATTGGTCGTCTGCGCGTCGTACTCGGCACCGACACGGGCGGTGATGTCGGCATACTGTCCCGCGCTCACGTCGCGCGTGCCGCGGAAGAGCATGTGCTCGGTCGCGTGTGCCACGCCCGGAGCGGGATCGTCGTTCGAACCCACTTCGTAGGCGAGCGAGAGCGTGACGACCGGTGCCAGACGGTCGCGCAAGAGCACGACCTTCAGACCGTTCGCGAGCGTCTCGCGGACCAGGCCGGTGCTTTGGTCGGGCGCTGCGACAGCGGTGCCGCCGAGTACGAAAAAGCCGGCCATGAGGCCGGCGATAAGACGGTTTTTCACACGCGCTTGCTTCGCTAGCGAACGGCCGAGACCCGTTCCAGGAACGGCGCGATATCGCTCTCCGCGACTTCCATACCGACTCCGCCGGTGTTGTAGCGGATGTCGTGGAAGTCCGAGCCGGCCGTCATCACGAGGCCGTGCGTCGCGCAGACCGCGCGATAGCGCGCGACATCCTCGGCGTCGTGACGCGGATAGAAGACTTCGAGGCCGTCGAGCCCGTGCCCGACCATCTCGTCGATGATCGCCTCGTCCTTGAGGCGACCCGGGTGGGCGAGCACGGCCACGCCGCCGGCCGCGTGGATCGCGGCGATCGATTGCGCGGGCGTGATGTAGGTCTGCGGCATGTAGCCTGGAGCACCGCGCGAGAGCGCGGTCTTGAACGCAGTGTTGATGTCGCTGAAGTAGCCCTTGGCGATCAGCGCCTTGCCGACGTGCGGGCGACCGAGTGCCGCGCCGCTGTCCGCTTGGCGCTCGACGTCTTCCATCGAGACGCCATAGCCCGCGATGCGCAGGTTCTGGACGATCCGCTTCATGCGCTCGCGGCGCGAACGGCGATTGCTCTCGATCAGTTCCGCGAAAGTCGGATCGTCGAGTCCGATGCCGTAGCCGAGGACGTGGACTTCGTTGCCGCGCCAGGTCGTGTTGATCTCGATGCCCGTGATCACGCGCGCGGACGCCGGCGGCTCGAAGCGTCCGAACGCGCCGAGCGAGTCGTGATCGCTGATCGCGAACACCTCGACCTTGCGCTCGGCCATCATATCGACCAGCGCTTGAGGCTCGAGGCTGCCGTCGCTCTCGCGCGTGTGCGAATGAAAATCGACGATCATGCGAGGCCGCGTTGGAAGATGCGCTTGATGTCGGTCGCAAGCCCGGTCTCGCGATCGATCGACACGACCGCCGCGCAGAACTGTTTGGGACCGCTCTTCTGCACCGAGAAGCGGTCTGCTATGCCGACCGTAAACCGGTCGAGCACGGCAGTCTGCTCCATGCCGATCACGCCTTCGCTCGGACCGGTCATGCCGACGTCGCTGAGATACGCCGTGCCGCCCGGGAGGATGTGTTCGTCGGCCGTCTGCACGTGCGTGTGCGTGCCGTAGATCGCCGAGACGCGACCATCCAGATAGCGCGCGATGCCGACCTTCTCCGAGGTCGCTTCGGCGTGCATGTCGAGGATCACGACATTGGTACGTTCGCGCAGCGCGCCGACCGCTTCGTCGGCGGCCCGGAACGGATCGTCGACCGGCGGCATGAACGTGCGCCCCATCAGGTTGAGGACGCCGACGGTGATGCCGTCCGCTTCGAAGAAGCCGTAGCCGCGACCGGGAGCCGAGGGCGGATAGTTGGCCGGGCGGATCACCCGACCGGACGACTCCAAGTAGTTCTTGAAATCGCGCTTATCGTAGATGTGATTGCCCGACGTGATGAAATCGACGCCGTCCGCAAACATCTCGTCCGCGGTCTGGGCCGTGAGCCCGAATCCGCCGGCCGCGTTCTCGCCGTTGGCGATGCAACCGTGGACGCCGTACTGATCCCGGATCATCGGAACGCAGCGCTTGAGCACCTCGCGCCCCGGCGAGCCGACGACGTCGCCGATCAGGAGAATGACGAGCGGCTTCAGCGGCGCGCCGCTTTCGCTTTTTTCCGCGACTTCAAAAAGTATACGAGCACGCGCTTCTCTTCGCGAAAGCCGACCAAACTCTTCGATTGGGTCGGATCCCGAAGCGCTTCGATCGCGTAGACCGCGATCTCGTCGGCGATCGCCGGGTCGGCGTCGGCTTCGTCGTCCGCCACATTGCGGACCAGCGCGTCGCCGAAGCGCTGGGCGAAGAGCGCGACCAGCATCTCGAGTTCGTCTTTGGTGAACGAGTCGAGGTCACGGGTCAGGTGGACGAACGCCATCGCCCGGTCGGTCTCGCATTCGAACTTGACGGTACTCGCCTCGTCCTTGCCGAGCATCAGGAATCCGTCGACGTGGTCGGCGACCATCTCGACGAGCGCTGCCTGGGCGGCCTTGTCCAGGCGCGTCTTCACGGCAAACGTCAGCCTAACCGTCCCCTCGGCCGGCGACGAACGCAAAGAGGCAACCTCGGGGAAGCGAGCGAGAAGCGCGCAGACCAGGCTGACGGTATCGGCATTTTCCAGGGGCAGACGGGTGTACATCGGACTCAACCTCGGTTTCGGGGGCTTACCCATCAACCGGGGCAACCGGGTCCCGGTTTCAGCCTTTTCGTCTTGTTTGCGGCGCCCCGACCGCGTATGATAGCCCGGATGAAACGGCTCGCCGGCTGGACCGGCGCGGTGCTCCTGGGCCTGCCCGTCGCGCTCCTGGCGCACGTGGCGACCTTCGGGAACGAGCACACGATGGGCGGCTCCGCGCACAACCTCCTGATCGAGGTCGGCTATGTGCTGGCCGCGCTCGCGGGCGTGGCGGCGCTGACCGGGACCCTTCTCTCCTCGCGCTCGGCCCAATCGGGCTCGCTTCTGGCGAGCCGGATCTCGACCTATCTGCCGGTCTGGCTACCGCTGGCCATCTGTGCCTTCGGTTGGTTCCTCGGAATCGAGCGGCTCGAGTCACCGACCCCGGCCATCGACCCGCTGACCCTGCTCTGGCTCGGCGTCCTCGCCTTCCTCGCGATCCGCGGAACTCGCGCGGCGGTTCGGGCCTTCGCCGCGCTCGCCGTGGCCTGGTACGCCCCGGCCCGCGCCGCTCGACCCGGGCTCGCGAACCTGCGCTTGGCCTATAGCGCTCCACTGGTCGGCTCCCGCGGCCACGTCCGCCGGCGCCTCGCACGCCCGCCCCCGCTGCTTCCTTAAGCGCAACGCTCACGACGCGGAGACCGCGTCGCCTCATCGCGTTCTTTTAAGGAAGACTTCATGCGTAAGCTTACTGCGGCCGTGTTGGCCGCGCTCTTCGGTTGCTTCTCGATTCCCGCGACCGCCGCGACGGACGGCTTGGTGCGCGGCGTCGTCACCTTCGACAGCGCCCCCAAAGCGGGCGTCTCACTCAAGCTCGCCGGCGAAGGCTCGACCTTCAGCACCACCAGCGATGCCAAGGGCGCCTACATCTTCTCGCAGATCCCGTTCGGTCATTACCGCCTCACGGCGCACCTCGACGGTTCGACCGATCAGGTGATCGAGTTTGACGTCGCCAGCGACTCGGTGGTCGCGCTCGACGTACAGTTCACCACCCTCAAGACGATCGCGGTGACGTCGGCTTCGGGCCGAGGCGGCGCGAGCGGGACGCCCGTCTCCTCGAATATCCTCGGCCGCCAAACGCTCGCGACGTTGCCGACCAACAACAGCCTCGACCGCGTCGTGCAGACCGTCCCCGGCATCGTACGTTTCTCGTACGACGAGCCGGTCGCGCACGGCTTCCACGGGCTGATGTACGAGATCGACGGCGCGCCGATCCCGCAGGCGACCAGCTCGAACTTCTCGGAGATCATCGATCCCAAGGACGTCGACTCGATCGAAGTCCTGACCGGCGCGTTCCCGGCCGAGTACGGCGGCTCGCGTCAGGGCGCGGTCGTCAATATCCTGACCGATCGCGCCAACTCACTCGACGTTCCGTATCGCGGGACGTTCACGGCGGGCACCGGCAACCAAGGCCAGGCCGTCTTCAGCCTGGATCAGGCGTTCAAGACCGGACCGTTCGACGTCTACTTCTCGGCCAACGGCCAACACTCGCAGCGCGGCCTGGACGCGCCGACCTTCACCGCACAACACGACGACGCGTCGCAGGCCGATCAGTTCTTGCGCATCGTCTCGCAACTCGGCAAGAGCGGCTCGCTCGCATTCGACTACTCGAATCAGTTCGCCCAGTACCAGATCCCGATCAACACCGATCCGAACGATCCGAACGATCCGCAGGTCAGCGCGCCCGGAACCGACGACGTCCAGCGCGAGTACGATCGCTACGCGAACCTGAACTTCACGACCGTCTCGAAGGACGGCGGCGGCGTCTTCCAGGTGATCCCGTGGTTCCGTTCGACGCGCATCGCCTACGACGGCGATCTCGCGCGCGACGTCCTCGCGACCCAGCCGGATCCCGACACGGGCATCCCGATCAACCTGATCGGCCTGCGCCAGGACCGCGTCGCGACCTACGCGGGCCTGCGGACCTCGCTCTATCGCGCGAGCGACCGACATGCATGGAAGGTCGGCATCGACTTGAGTCGCGAGAACCTGTCCGCGGCCGAGACGTTCGCGTGCTACGACTCCAACTGCGACGGCTCTGGGGTGCACGGGCAGCCCTACTACGCGACCCAGACGAACACGGCCCAGTCCGGTTCGCAGATCGGCATCTATGCTCAGGATAAATGGTCCCCGTCGCGCGCGGTCACGGTCGACTACGGCCTGCGCTACGACCATTCGACCGGCTACACCGGCGGTCACCAGTTGAGCCCGCGGATCGGCATCAACGTCGCACCCGACGCGAAGAACGTCGTGCACTTCTACTACGGCCGGATGTACGCAGCACCCGCGCTCGAAGACGTGCGTCAGGCCTGCGTCGCGCTGGAAGGCT
>JBBRTL010000005.1:0-29061 GCA_038244445.1 Vulcanimicrobiales bacterium | reverse complement strand
GCGATCGTCACCGACTCGACCTCGGATATCGAACCGGCGCGCGCCGACGAGCTGGGCGTCACCGTCGTCCCGCTGATGGTGCTCTGGGGCGACCGGAGTTTCCGCGACTACGTCGACCTGACGCGCCCGCAGTTCTACGCCAAACTCGCGGCCGAGAGCGTGCTCCCGACGACGTCGCAACCGACCGCCGCGATGTTCGCGGAGGCGTTCAAGCCGGCCGTCGATCGCGGCGACGAGATCCTCTGCATCGTGGTCTCGTCCAAACTCTCGGGCACGATCAACGCAGCGCGCGCGGCCGCTTCGACGTTTCCCGATGCGACCATCCGGATCGTTGACTCGGAGACCGCCGCCGGTGGGCTCGGGATGCAGATCCTGCTCGCCCACGAACTCGAACAAGCCGGCAAGACGCTCGACCAGATCGTCGCGGCCATCGAGCACGAAGAGACGACCCAACGCCTGTACGCGTGCGTGCCGGATCTCTCGCACCTCGAGCGCAACGGCCGGATCGGCAAGGCCCAAGCGTTGATCGGCTCGCTGATGAAGATCGTTCCCGTGCTCCGCCTGAGAGACGGCGAGGTCGCGGCCGAGGCCCAGGTCCGCACGATGGCGCGCGCGCGTCAAGCGATGCTCGACCTTACCTTGCAGAACACACCGGACGTCGCTCGCGCGCGCTATCTGGTGATGCACACGAACGCGCTCGAACTCGCGCAGAGCGTTCTGGAACAGCTCCGGGCGAGGCTCGGAGGCGTCGAACCAAAGCTGCTTGACATCCTCGAAGCGGGGCCAGTCATCGCGGTGCATGCCGGGCCGGGCGCCGTCGGCATCTTCAGCGCATCCGACTAGGAAGCAGGATCCAATGCCCGTCTCACTCGTCCTCGACAGCACCGCAGATATCACGCTCGACGAAGGGCGCGCGCTCGGCGTCGAGATCGTCCCGATCTGGGTCGTGCTCGGCGAGCAGCGTCTGCGGGACGGAGTCGATATCGATCGCGCCGCGCTCTACCGGCGGTTGGCGACCGTCAAGGAACTTCCGACGACCGAGCCGCCGACCGTACAACAGTTCGCCGATGTCTTCAAGCGTCAGGTCGATGCCGGCAACGACGTCGTGGCGATGACGGTTGCGGCGAAACTTTCGGGTACGTATGCCAATGCGTGCGAAGCGGCAGCGCCGTTCGGCGCGAAGGTGCGCGTGGTCGACTCGAAGTGCGCATCGGCGCTCTTTCGCTTGGTAGCGATGGAGGCGGTCGGGGTCATACAGGCGGGCGGCGATCAGGCCGCGGTCGCTACCGCCGGCGATCGGGCTCGTCTGCGCGGACAAGCGTTCTTTGCGATTCCGGACGTCGCGTTCTTGGGTCGGACCGGCCGGTTGCCGAAACCGCTGGTCGCGCTCGGCGGATTGATGGGCGTGAGCCTGGTGTTGCGCGTCGGCGACGACGGTACGATCGGCTTGGCCGGTCAGAGCCGGAGCTTCGAACGCTCGCAAGAGATCATCGTCGACCAGGTCTTACGCGCACTCGGTGAGGACAAAAAACTGAAGATCACGATCGCTCACGCGCAGGCGTCGGACGGCGCCAAGGCGACCGAGGTGCTCTTGCGATCGCGTCTTCGCGCGCAGGCGGAGATCTCGACGGCGGAAGTCGGCACGACCATCGCCGTGAATATCGGACCGGGCGCCATCGGGATCTGCGCGATCGCGACGTGAATCCGAGCGCGACGCTCGGCGTCTACGTCCATCTCCCGTTCTGCCCGTACATCTGTCCGTACTGCGATTTCGCGAAGTGGCCTCGTCGTCGCAGCTCGTCCGATCGCTATCTCGTCGCGCTCGAAGCCGAGATCGCCGCGACGGCCGCAGCGCCTGCAAGCACGATCTTCTACGGCGGCGGAACGCCGAACGCGTACGATGCACCGACGCTCGCCGCGCTGACGAAGCGATTGCGCGAACGCTTCGGGCTGTCGGATGGCGCCGAAATCTCGGTCGAGGTGAACCCCGAACTCGTCCGCGACGGTGACTTCGCGATCTACCGCGAGGCCGGCATCGGGCGCGTCTCGATCGGGGTGCAGTCGTTTGAAGAGCCGGAGATCGCGACGCTCGGGCGCAAGCATACGCCGGAACAGGTCGCGGCCGTGGTCGCACAAGCGCGCGCGGCCGGCATCGGATCGGTCTCGCTCGACCTGATCTTCGCGGTACCGGGGCAGACGCGCGCGAGTTGGCGCCGCAGTCTCGAACGCGCGATCGCGCTCGGCGTCGACCATATCTCGACCTACGGCCTGACGGTAGAAGAAGGCACGCCGTACGCTGGGTGGCAGTTGCGCGAGCCGCACGCCTTTGCCGACGACGCGCTCGAAGCCGATCTCTACGGCGATGCGATCGACCTCCTGGAGGCGGCCGGATACGAGCACTATGAGATCTCCAACTTCGCCAAGCCCGGTCACCGGTGCAAGCACAACGAGAACTACTGGAACAACGGTGAGTACATCGGCCTAGGCGTCGGCGCGGCGTCCTATCGCGACGGGATTCGGAGCGTGCATACGCGCGAACTCGACGCTTACGTCTCCTCGGCGGCTTCCCGGGCCCCGATACCGTCCGAGCAGGAGCGGCTGGAAGGTGCGCGCCGCGCAGGCGAGGCGGCGATGCTCTCTCTGCGGACCGCGCAAGGGGTTGTGCCGAAAGCGTTCAAAGAGCGATACGGTCTTGATTTTCTTGAGTTCTATGCACCGATCGTCGAAGAGTATCGTAGCGCCGGCTTGCTCGAAGTCGACGACGCTCGCGTGCGCCTCACCCGCAGGGGCCGCTTCGTGGCCAACGACGTATGCGCGGCGTTCGTAACGTTCGGGTAGGCGGTCCGCTCGCAGGAGCGGTGCTGCGCGGCGTCTTCGCCATCGTCTTCGCGGTGACGGGCTTCCTGCTCGGACGCGAAGCCTATCTCAACATCTTCGCCCTGCACTTCGCAAGCGACGCGTTGCAGTGGACGTTCTTGATCCTCTCGCCGGTCGTCGGCGCGCTGATCGGCGTGTTGCTCGCACCGCTCGCCCAGTCGCTCTTCGAAGGCGAGTTGACGATCGTCGAGACCGCCATCGAACGGCTCGCACCGAGCGAACTGGCCGGCGGTGCGGTCGGCTTGATCGTCGGCCTGGTGATCGCGCTCTTGCTCAAGTCGATCGTGTTCGAGTTCATCCCGGTCGCCGTCGTCGGCAAGTCCGGCTCGTACGTAGCGATCGTCATCTATATCATCGTCTCGATCTTCGCCGCCTATCTCGGCGCGCGCGTCGGCGCGAAGACGCGCATCGTTCCGGTCAGCGGCGGTGCGGTCTCGGGCTCCGGCGGCGGCGCACCGAAGATCATCGATACCTCGGTGATCGTGGATGGGCGGATCGTCGAGATCGTGGCCGCCGGATTCCTGGAAGCGCCGCTGGTGGTGCCGCGTTTCGTGTTGCGCGAACTCCAGGCGATCGCGGACTCGCTCGATTCGATGAAACGCACGCGCGGCCGGCGCGGACTCGAAGTCCTCAACCGTTTGACCGAGCTGACCACGATCGAGATCTCGGAACGCGACTACGACGATCTTCCTCCGGGCAGCGTCGATGCGAAACTGGTCCGGCTCGCGCAGGAGTCCGACGGGCGGCTCGTGACCAACGACTACAATCTCAACCGAGTGGCGAGCGTCGAAGGCGTGGTCGTGCTCAACATCAACGAACTCGCGAACGCCGTGAAACCGGTCCTCCAGCCGGGCGACGAGATGCACGTCCAGGTGATGCGCGAAGGCAAAGAGCCGCACCAAGGCGTCGGCTACATGGAGGATGGCACGATGATCGTGGTCGAGCACGGACGCAAATTGATCGGCGAAGCCGCCGACGTCGTTGTGACGAGCGTACTGCAAACCGTCGCGGGACGGATGATCTTCGCGCGGTTGAAGAAAGATACGAACGGATCATGAGCTGGGCGGCGACGATCGTTGCCGCGGGACGCGGCACGCGGCTCGGGCGACCGAAGCAGTTGATCGACGTAGGCGGCATTCCGCTCGCGGGTTGGGCGATGCGCACGCTCGCCGCGATGCCGGAGATCGAGGACGTGGTGGTCGTGACCGACGCCGAGTTCGTCGACCCGATGCGCGAACTCGCGCAGCAGATCTTCGGTGCGCGCTCGGTCCGCGTCGTCATCGGCGGCGCGACCCGTCAGGCGAGCGTCAAATGCGCGCTCGACGTTCTGCCCGCGCGCTGCACGCACGTGCTGGTGCACGACGGTGCCCGTCCGCTGGTCCGCGCGCGCGACGTTCGCGCCGGCATGGCGATGGTCGCAGCGGGGCGCGGTGCGGTGCTGGCGACGCCCGTCGTCGACACGATCAAGATCGTCGACCCGCGCACCATGACGGTCGTCGAGACGTTGCCGCGCGGCGCGCTGTGGGCGGCGCAGACGCCTCAGTTCGCGACCCGAGCGGACTTCGAGCGTGCCCACGCAGACGCGTCGGCGCAGGGCTTCGAAGCGACCGACGACGTCGCATTGCTCGAGCGGATCGGCGTCGAAGTCGCGATCGTGCCCTCATCGGGCGAGAACTTCAAGGTGACCGTGGAAGAAGACTTGGTCCGCGCAGAGCTGCTCTTGCGCGAGGGATTATAAGTATGCGTATAGGTCATGGCTTCGACGCGCATCGACTGGTCGAGGGGCGCAAGCTCGTGCTGGGCGGTGTCGAGATCGAGTTCGAGAAGGGCGCGCTCGGACATTCGGACGCCGACGTGCTCGCGCACGCGCTTGCGGATGGGTTGCTCGGGGCAGCCGCGCTCGGGGATCTGGGCGGCCACTTTCCGGATACCGACGCGCGCTGGAAAGACGCCGACTCGATGGATCTGTTGGAGTTCTGCGGCGCCGAGGTACGCCGGGCTGGCTACCGCATCTCCAATCTCGATGCGACCATCGTGTTGCAGGCACCGCGCCTCGCAGTGCACGTCGGACGGATGCGCGAGAATCTCGCGCAGCGTCTCGGACTTGCGCTCCAACAGGTCAGCGTGAAGGCCAAGACGAGCGAGGGTATGGGCTATACCGGCGACGGAACCGGCATCGCCGCCTACGCCGTCGTCTGTTTGGAGCTTGCCTGAGATGGCGATGACCGTCGACGAACTCGCGGCGAAGATGCAAGGCTGGGGACTGCTCGAGACGCCGGCGCCGGATGCGGCGCTGCGTTGGACCGCGACCTTCTTGGAGGCGTACGGCGATCGTCTCGTCGCGCCGGACGATGCCTTTGCGCCGATCGTAGCGTTGCGGAACGAAGGCTGCCTGGTGCCGGCGATCGAGTTGGAACGGTTGCGCTCGCGCGACGTGCTCTTCTTTCTGGATACGTTCGCGCAGTATGTGGATCACCAGCCCGAGCTGCGCGGTCTTCAGCTCACCCACGACATCGGGGTGATGGCCGAAGAGTTTGGGATCGAGCCCGAAGCCGCGTACGGCGCCGTCCGAATGGCGCTCACCGGCGAGAAGACCGGTCCGCCGCTGGAACTGCTGGTGCCGCTCCTCGGCCACGACCGGATCCTGATGCGCGTCGGCGCGATCAACTCCAAACTGCTCCACGGCCGCGGCCTCGAGCCGATCGCCTACGGTCCCGACGGCCAGCCCTTCGAACCCCTCCGCGGCACGAAACCTTCTGAATGACGGCGCTGTCAAGGGAGCAAACCCCCCAATTCCTGACGTGTCATCCCGAGCGTAGGGAGCAACGCGACCGTAGTCGAGGGAGGTGTCACTTGACGCGTGCGGTTAGACTAGTTGGATATGACCCGGCCCTTTCAAACGTTTCTCGGTGATCTGAGAGCCCCGCTCGAGCGCGACCCCGCGGTTCGCGGCTGGCCCGACGTCGTCTTGTCCTATCCGGGCTTCCACGCGCTGACCGCGCACCGGTTCGTCCACCGGCTGCATCGATGGGGCATCCCGTTGCTACCGCGCTGGCTGGCGCACGTCGCCCGCTTTCTCACCGGCATCGAGATCCATCCGGGCGCGCAGATCGGCCAGGGCTTCTTCATCGATCACGGCATGGGCGTCGTGATCGGCGAGACGGTCGAGATCGGCAACGACTGCACGATATATCAAGGCGTCACCCTGGGCGGCACCAGCCTGTCGCACGGCAAGCGTCATCCGACGCTCGGCAACGGCGTCGTGGTCGGCGTCAACGCGGCCGTGCTCGGCGCGATCTTCGTCGGCGACGGCGCGCGCGTCGGCGGCGGCTCGGTCGTCGTGAAAGACGTTCCTGCAAACGCGACCGTCGTCGGCATTCCGGCGCGCGTCGTGCTGCAAGACGGCAAGCCCGTCAAAGCCGTTCCGGATCGGCCGCAGGTCGAAATGCCGGATCCGAACGCGCAGATGATCTCCGACCTGCAGGCACGGGTGGGCGACCTCGAACGTCTACTGCGTCTGCGCGACGCGGGAGATCACGATGCCGCTGCGGCTATATAACACCCGTACGCGCTCGGTCGAACCGTTCGCGCCATTGGTCGGCGACAAGGTTCGCATCTACGTCTGCGGCCTGACGCCCTCCGCGCAGGCGCACATCGGTCACGCCCGCTCGTTTCTGTTCTTCGACGTCCTTCGCCGCTACCTGACCTACTCGGGCTACGACGTCACCTACGTGCAGAACGTCACCGACATCGACGATCGCAGCATCGCACGCGCGAAAGAAACGGGCGAGAACTGGTACGATATCGTCAGCGGCTACTACGCGTCGTTCAAGGCGGAGATGGCGCGCCTGGGCGTGCGGGAGCCCGACGAGGAACCCTACGCGACCAAGTTCATCGCGCCGATCCTCGGGATGATCGAAGAGCTGATCGCCAAGGGTCACGCTTACGCGTCCAAGGACGGCGTCTACTTTAGCGTGCCGTCGTACCCGCGGTACGGCGCGCTCTCGAACCGCAACACCGACGAACTCCGGTCGGGCGCGCGCATCGAGGTCGACGAGTTCAAGCACGATCCGCTCGACTTCGCGCTCTGGAAGTTCGTCAAACCGGGCGAGCCGTTCTGGCCCTCTCCATGGGGAGACGGCCGTCCCGGCTGGCATATCGAGTGCTCGGCGATGTCGCGCGAACTGCTCGATCCGCCCGGCCTCGGTTTCGACATCCACGGCGGCGGTGCCGATCTGATCTTTCCGCATCACGAGAACGAGATCGCCCAGAGCGAGCCGTTGATGGCGCACCCGCCCATGGCGAACGTCTGGATGCACGGCGGGCTGTTGCTGTTCGAGAACAAGAAGATATCCAAGTCGCTCGGCAACTTCGAACCGCTCGGCGATCTGCTCGACCGGCACGATCCGCAGGCGATCCGGCTGCTCTTCTTGCAGACCGGCTACAGCAAGGTGATGAACTTCACCGAAGACTCGATCGCTGCTGCGGCCCAAAGTTTGGATCGGCTGAAAGCTGCGTATCGCCAGCTGCGGCGCGCTCCGCTGCGCGAGAGCGGCGATGCGGCGGCGCTCCTGGCGGCCGTGCGCGAGGCGCTCGACAACGACATCAACACCGCGGGCGCGCTTGCGGAGCTGCACAAGCTGGCAGGGCGCGCGACCGAACTCGAACGCGCCGGCACCGACGTCGCGGGTACGTACGAAACGCTGCTCGACGTGATCGGCCTGACGCCGAGCGCCGCGTGGGCCGCGATTCCAGAGCCTGAACTGACCAATGCCATTCGGGAGAAGCTGAAAGAACAATTCGGCGACGCGAACCTCCCGGAGATCATGGCGGCCCGCGTGCTCGCGCGCGCGGAAAAGAACTGGGCAGAATCGGATCGCTTGCGCGATGCGCTCCTAGCCTGCGGCATCGCGATCAAAGACTCGAAGGATGGTGCGACGTGGACCGTCGCCGGATAGGCTCTCCCCAGCGTCGCGCAAAAGCGCCGCTCGATTTTGATGATGTGATCTACGGCATCCATGCCGTCGACGAAGCGCTGGTCGCTGGCGAACGCCTGCGCGCGATCCATATCTCGGACGAACGCAAACGCGACCCGATGCTCCGTCGCATCCTCGACAACGCGAAAGCGGCGAGCATCCCGGTGCGCTTCGAAGAGCGCGACTGGTTCTCGCAGTTGCCGTACAAGGCGCACCAGGGCTGCGTGGCGCTGGCCGCGCCGTACTCGTACGCCAGCCTGCACGACGTGCTGAGCGCGCATCGCAAGGGCCGCCGGCTCTTCGTGGTGCTCGACCACATCACCGATCCGCACAACCTCGGCGCGATCATCCGCACGGCCGAGTCGGCCGGGGCGGAAGCCGTCGTCATCCCCGAGCGCCGGGCCGCAGGCGTCAACGCGACCGTCCGCAAAGCGGCGGCCGGAGCCGCCGAATACTTGCCGATCGTCCGAGTCGCCAATATCGCCGATACGATCCGTACGCTCAAGAAGGCCAACATCTGGGCCGCCGGCGCCGACGCGGGTGAGGACTCCCAGGATATGGTCGAGGCCGACCTGGATCGGGACCTAGCCCTGGTGATGGGGGCCGAGGACGGCCTCTCGCAGCTGGTCCGACGCGAGTGTGACTTCACGGTCCGGATCCCGATGCACGGCCAGACCGAATCCCTGAACGCCTCGGTGGCGACCGCCATCTTGCTCTACGAAGCCCTCCGCCAGCGCCGCGGCGTCTGACCGAAAGCCGACCGGGGAAGGCGGAAAGGTCCTTGACTCGAGGAGGACCTCCTCCTATACTTTTCTGGATGCGCCGCGCTCGACGGGCTACGGCTCGCGATTGGCGCGCATCGTTTTCCCCCGGGGGCAAAAGGCAGAATGGCAATGACCCAGCCCGTGTCGGATGGACTGGACTACCACGAACGTCCCGACGAAGACCTCGTGGCCATCGCGAAGAGCGGCGATCCGCTCGCGATGGAGTACCTCCTCAACAAATATAAGAACTTCGTTCGTATCAAAGCCAAGTCGTACTTCCTGATCGGAGCCGACCGCGAGGATATCATCCAAGAAGGGATGATCGGCCTCTACAAAGCCGTTCGCGACTTTAAAGCCGACAAACTCTCTAGCTTCCGCGCGTTCGCGGAGTTGTGCATCACGCGTCAGATCATCACCGCGATCAAGACGGCGACGCGTCAGAAGCACATCCCGCTCAACCAGTACATCTCGCTGAACAAGCCGATCTACGACGAGGACAGCGAACGTACGCTGCTCGACGTGATGGCTTCGCAGAAGACCTCGGATCCCGAGGAACTGGTCGTAACGCAGGAAGTCTCGGACGACATCCGCCAGCGCATTCGCCAGAATCTCTCGGAACTGGAATCGCAGGTCCTCGAGTCGTATCTCGAAGGGAAGTCGTACCAGGAGATGGCGCGCGATCTCGGTCGCCACGTCAAATCGATCGACAACGCGCTCCAGCGCGTCAAACGCAAGATCGAAAAGAACCTAAGCGAGTTCGAGTTCTCCGCTCCGTAAAACAAAAAGACCCGGGCAAAACGTCCGGGTCTTTTTGTCTACGAAAACCGCTTGACGATCCGCTCCAGCACGGCGTCGCGTTCGTCGAGCGGATCGACCACGAACACCTCCGGCTCGTCATCGGGGATCTGCGGATCGATGCAGACGGTGACCTTGCCCTTCGCGCAGACGTCCATGCAACTGGTCCCGAGTACCCGGACCTTGCCCCAGATCTCGCGTTCTTTCAGCTGTTTCTTGAGCCAATCGCGCAGGCTGAAATCGCCGATCTTCTTCGCGATCTCGGGCGTCTCGTCCGGGATCCGTTCCTCGGAGCACTTCTTGCACACGAGCACGAGCCCGGACCCGAGCCACTTGGGTTGTACGTCTTGCATGGATTCCCGCAGAAGCGTTGGAGCCGACGGCCGGAGTTGAACCGGCGACATCCACATTACAAGGGTGGCGCTCTACCAACTGAGCTACGTCGGCGGGGTGAAGTGCCCTTGTCTTCAAACGGGGTGCGGTGCTCTCCTGGGCTCAGACCTGGCCAGAGCGGGCAAGCACGTTTGAGCCGCATTTTCCGCGGGCAGGACGTATATGTCAGTGCTAGGGGGTTGGCTATGAGTGGTCTGCTATTGCGACCGGATGAGCGCGAACCGCAAGCGAGCGCGGTCGAGGCCGCGTCGGGCGACTGGATGGAGAAAATGTTGGCGATGGAGCTGGCCGTTTTGGAGGCCGCCGCGCCGCACGCCGATCGCTATTGGACGGCAACGCTCTGGGGGCGAACGGAACTGCCGCCGGCACCGAGCGTCGCCGAGTGTCACGAGATTGCCGGCCGTTTCGGAACCGCCGATGAAGTCGTGCGCAGAAAGTGGAGCGAGTGGTACGTGGCGCTGACGGGCGGCGACGTCGTCTCGGTCTGGACCGGAATCGACATCGAGCAACTGCAGTATGGGCGCTCGCACCGCCGCGCACCGTAGACGAGGTGATCGACGGAGTCGACCACCTCGTCGTGCGATGGGGTGAGTAGCCTCGCTATTTGACGACGTGCCAGTCGTCGATGACGTACTGGGTGCCGCTTGCCGTGACCGTGAGCGTGCCGTCGCCGAACGTGTCGACCTTGAACGTCGCGATCTGCGTGCCGGCATTGGCGACGGTGCCGGAGATGAAGCCAACCGTCGTCGGAGGAACGCCGGTGTTGGTGACGACGTTGAGCGTCGAACCGTTCGCCAACTGGGCGTTCGTGATCGTCAGGCTGACGATGATCGAACCCTGGAACGTCGCGACTACCGGGATCGAGTAGGATCCGGTCGAGGTGCCACCGGCCAAGGTGAACATCGGAGCGACGATCGGGCAGGCCACGCTCTGCGTGCCGGTGGCGATCGAGAGCGCGCCGATCGTGCCCTTGTAGTTCGTGCCGGTGTTGGTCGCGCTCCAGGTGACCGTGCCGTCGCCGTTGGCGGTACGGGTCGCCGCGCCACTGGTTCCGCCGTTCCAGCCGAAGGTCTCGTTGAGATTCGGGAAGCCGGTCGCATTGAACCCGGCCGAATCGGCGCAGTACGTGTTAACGCTGCCACTCTGCGGGAGAACGACTTGCTCGTGATCTCCGTTGACGGTCTTGATGCCGGAGAGATCCAAGCTGCCGACGACGACGCGATCGAAACCGGTCGTGACCTTCGGGAAGCCGTTGGCATCGAACGTCGCGTTACTGATCGAGGTCGCTTCGGTCCGGGTCGCGATCGGCGTACCGTTGCCAAGCGCGTACATCTTCACCGTGCGTTGAACGGTCTCCGAGGTCGCGCTGGTGGGGGCGAAGATGCGCACGGCGTCGCGCGCCGGCTGCGTGCAGGCGGAATCGTAGAAGAGGATGGTCTCGGTCGAGTTCGGGTCGCCGGCCTTGTCGGGCGAGAAGAACTCGGTGTAGTTCGCGCACGCGCCGTTGCTGGCTACGCCCTCGAGCGCGCCCAGGGCCTGTTGCGAAGATGCGCTGTTGTCGTCGGCGATGCTCTTTAGGGGAGAGCCGAGCGCGTTGGTCGCGGAGATGGCGGTCTCCGACTGGCTGGTCGCGTTGCCGCCGCTCCCGCCGCCGGGGAGTATGCCGGTACCGCCGCCGGCGCCACCACTGCAGCCGGCCAGAATCGCCGCTAGGGTCGCGGCGCCGAATGAGAGGAGAGTTCGGTTGGTCATGGTGTCCTCCGAGAAGCAGAAATCATTGATGAAGAAGCCTGCTTCGGTTATAGGACTCCGGGCGGGCGCGCGCATGAATCGGTGGCGAGAGGACGGTGAGCGGTTCGTGAGAGCCTGCGACCTCGGTCGCAAGCGAGAGCGATTTTTTCAGCTTGCGAGGAGGCGGCACCCGTGGTATCGTACTTTTCGCAGCCGCGTCTTTGGGACGCACGTGGGTAGGTGGCCGAGTGGTTAATGGCACCAGACTGTAAATTTGGCTCGCGAAAGTGATACGCAGGTTCGAATCCTGCCCTGCCCACCATCTCTCTTCTGACCGGTCCGCGGGCGTTGCATAATGGTAATGCCCTTGCCTTCCAAGCAAGAGTCGCGAGTTCGATTCTCGCCGCCCGCTCCAAAAAATGCCACCCGTATGGCACGCGCGATCGCGACGATTGCTTCATGGAAGCAAAGCGCGATACGAAAAGCATGGGTGATGCGTCCGAGGCTGCACTTGTGGCCTTGTTCGTTCAAGCGGGATATCTCGTGTCGATTCCGTTCGGTGAGAACCACCGCTACGATCTGATCGTCGACGGCGGCAATGGCTTGAGGAAGGTTCAGGTCAAGACGGGCCGATTGCGCCACGGGTCGATCGTGTACAACTGCTGCAGTTCGCACGCCCACCATGGCGGTCCAACGACGCGTCACTACGTCGGACAGATCGACTACTTCGCGATCTATTGCCCGGAACTCGCGTCGGCGTACCTCGTTCCGATCGGCGAGGCGCCGAAGGGGAAGGGATATCTCCGCGTCGACCCGGCGGTCAACTGTCAGCAGCGGCGGGTGCGGTGGGCCCGGAAGTATGCCTTTGGTACGTTGGGGCCGAGGCAGGTAGGACTGTCGGACGGGTCCGGCGTACAGGGCGAAGCGCTGAAATTGCCGTTGTAGCTTAGTGGTAAAGCACTTGCTTGGTAAGCAGGAGAGCGCGAGTTCAATCCTCGCCAACGGCTCCAGTAAAGAAAACGTCCCGCATCTGCATGCGGGGCGTTTTTACTACTGCAGGTTGGCGAGCGCTACTGCGGGTCGGTAGCCGTCTTCGCGATCGGGAGTCGGAGCCGTTCGCGCATCGCTTCGGTCGGGACGCGGACCTTGTCGACCAGCTTGAGCACTTCGAGCGTTTTGATCGCCCACCAGGTGAAGTCGATCTCGCGCTTGCGCAGACCGTGACGCGCCGAGAACGGGAATGCATGGTGGTTGTTATGCCAGCCCTCTCCGGCGGTCATGATCGCGACCCACCAGGAGTTCGTCGATTTGTCGGTCGTCTTATACGTGCGATAGCCGATCGAATGTGCGGCGCTGTTCACCAGCCAGGTCGTGTGATACGTGAAGACCAAGCGTCCGAAGCCGGCCCAGATCACCCACGCCCAACCGCCGAAATAGAACAGGATCCCCGCAAGCGTCAGTTGTAGCGGTACGTGCAGAACCTGCAGCGCGCGATAGAAGGGCTGCGCGACCAGGTCCGGTGCGAATTTCTTAAGCTCGTCGCCCTTCGGGATCGCAGGGTTAGTGCGGAAGAGCCAGGCGACGTGCGCCCACGAGATGCCGCGGTTGATGTTGTGCGGATCGCCGGTCTGATCCGAATGCACGTGATGGACGCGATGTGTCGCTACCCATTGGATCGGTCCGCCTTGGAACGCGAGCGTCGCGAAGAGCGCCGTCAGGTATTCGAGCGGTTTGACCATGCGCAGGCTGCGGTGGCTGAGCGTGCGATGGTAGTTGAGCGTCACTCCCCATGCGCCGGTGACGAACGCGAGGATACCGGCGACCAGAATTCCAGACCAGCTGAAAAACGCCGGAATGAATACCAGCAAGGCGCCGAGATGAATGAAAAGTAAACCGAAGCCATTCGGCCAATTGGGTTGCGAGCGGTCCATCCCCGGAGATTCGGGAAGAGAAGAAGGAGTCATGCCAAAATCCCTTGTCAATCTCGGCGCGCCCTCGCGCCCACTCCTCATTCTTAACGCTCAAGCGAGCGGAGCGGGCGCAGATCCAGCCCTTGCATCCAGGTTGGCGAAGCAGTTCCCGAACGCCATCCTCGTTCGGCCTAGCACTCCCGACGAGGCGATCGCGGCGATTCGTGCGCGCGACGCAAGCGTCGATGCGATACTTGTCGGAGGAGGCGATGGCTCCGTCTCCTCGATCCTCGCGCCCTTGATCGAGTCCGGCCTTCCGCTCGGCGTCCTGCCGCTCGGCACCGCGAACGATTTCGCGCGAAGCATCGGACAACCGGATCTCGAGAATGCGTTCGCCGCGATCGCGTCCGGCGGGGTTCGCCCGGTCGACGTCGGCGAAGCCAACGGCCACCTCTTCCTCAACACCATCGCGGTCGGATTGCCGGCGGCCGCAGCGCGCGATCTGACGGCCGATCTCAAGAAGCGGCTCGGCATGTTTGCGGCCGCTGCGGTGATTCCGAAGTTATTGCATCGCGGCCGCGCCTTCTCGGTCGAGATCCTGGACGACGCCGGCACCATCAGCGTCGAGAGTTGCATCGCGGTGCTGGCGGGCGCGGGCCGCTACATCGGCGGCTTCCCGGTCGCCTACGACCATCTCGAAGACGGACGGCTGCATCTGGTCGCCGCGCGGGCGCGCTCCTGGCGCGACGTGCTTTCGATCCTCGGCTCCGCGCTCGTCGGCCGCCTACCGGAGGAGTGGAACGTGGTCGAGCACGCCACCGAGGCCTGTACCCTGCGGACCTCGCGACCGCTCGACGTCGCCCTGGACGGCGACATCGCGTTCAAGACGCCCGTCGATCTCCGCATCCGCGCGGCCGCGATCCGGGTCTTCTCGCCCTGACGCCAGCGCCGGCTCGACCTTATCCTCACGGCCTTCGTTGTCGATAGAGAGAAGAAGGAGGTATGGGTGGCCGAAGCCCGGACCCCGGACGCCCCCTCGAGCGTCCCTCTCGGTGACGTCCTGGAACGGATCACCGACGGAATCTTCGCACTCGATGCCGATTGGCGCATCGTGTATGTCAACTCACGTGCTCGCGAGCTGCTGGACGCACGCAACCGCAACCTGATCGGCGAACTCTACCTCGAAGCGTTTCCGCGCGCGCGCGACGCCACGTTCGAGCGCGAGTACGGCGCGGCGATGGCCGATCAACACCCACGCACGTTCGTCGAGCACTCGCAGACCGTCAATCGCTGGTTCGAAGTTCAGGTCTACCCGTCGCCCGACGGCCTCTCGATCTACTTCCGCGACGTCACCGAACGGATCGAGGCGGAGCGCGAACTGGCCGAGCGCGCGCAGCAGCAGGACGCGCTGATCCAATTCGGACGCGCTGCGCTCGGACGGATCGCGACGGGTCGTTTGATGGGTGACGCCCTCGAGCTGTTGCTCACCTATCTCGACCTGCCGTCTGCGGAGATCTATCTCTACGACGCGGACGCCCGGCGCTACCGGCTCGGCGAGGTCGCGGGCCTCGGCGACGCGGTCGCGCCGCACGACGCGCCGCCGCTCTCCGACGATGCGATCGCCGAACTGGTCGCCGGACACTTCATCGTCTCGGAAGACGTAAGTAAGGATGCGCGCTTCACGGATCGCGAGACGCTCGCACGGCTCGGGATCGGGGCTGCCTACTGCGTACCGGTCGGAACGTCGGACGCGCCGGTCGCGATGCTGACGCTGTACGGTTCGCGCGAGGCGATCGCGAACGCCTCGCATCGGCGCTTCGCGGACGGGGTCGCGACGACGCTCGGCGAAGCGATACGGGCTAAGGTCGCCCGTCAGCGCAATCGCGAGATCCTCGAATCGATTAACGATGCGTTCGTCGCCTGCGATTCCGATTTGCGCATCACCTACGTGAACGAGCGGATGGCGCAGTTCTGGGGAATGCGCGCCGAAGACCTGATCGGAATGTCGCTCGAGCGATTTGCGCAGCGCAGCGAGGATGCCGATGTGATCGCGAGCTATCGGGCCGCTGTCGAGGCGCGCAAGTCGTCGTCGTTCGAGACCTTCATGCCGGATCGTCAGCGCTGGTTCGAGACGCGCGTCTACCCGTTCGCGGGCGGCGTCGCCGGCTACGTGCGCGACATCACGCGCCGCAAGGCGGCCGAACTCCAGATCCGCGAACTAAACGTAGACCTGGAGCGCCGGGTGCGCGAGCGCACGCATCAACTCGAACTCGCCAACGCCGATCTGGAATCGTTCTCGTATTCGGACTCGCACGACCTGCGCGCGCCGCTTCGCGCGATCGACGGATTCAGTCAGGCACTCGAGGAGGACTACAAGGCGACGCTCGAAGGCGAGGGCCTGCGGTACCTGGAGCGGGTGCGCTCCGCCGCGCGGCGCATGTCGGACCTGATCGACGCGTTGCTCGACCTCGCTCGGATCGCGCGCCGTCCGATGTCGTTCGTCCCGGTCGACGTCTCGAAGATCGCGCGCGGCGTCGTCGAGGACCTGCGGCGCGACGATGAGGCACGGGACGTCCGCGTGATGGTGGAGAACGGCCTGCACGCGTTCGGCGAGCCGTCGCTGGTGCGCGCCTGCCTTGACAATTTGATCGGCAACGCTTGGAAGTTCACGCGCGGCACCCCGGCGCCGGAGGTCCACGTCGGGAGCGCCGGCCCCGGTACGTTCTTCGTCAGGGACAACGGCGCCGGTTTCGACATGACGTACGCGAACAAGCTCTTCGGAGCATTCCAACGGCTCCACTCCCCCGAGGAGTTCGAAGGGACGGGCGTGGGTCTCGCGACCGTCGCCAAGATCGTGACGCGGCACGGCGGCGTCATCTCGGGAGAGGGAAGCGTCGGCCGGGGGGCAACGTTCACATTTACGTTACCCACGGAGGCGCCCGAAAGGCAATGAGCCGCCAGTACGTCCTACTGATCGAAGACAACGACGACGATGTCGAGTTGACTAAGCGCGCCTTCGCGCGCAACCACATCCTCAACGAGATCGTCGTGGCTCGCGACGGCGCGGAGGCGAGTACGCTGCTCTTCTCGGACGATCGCGAGCGGCCGCTCCCGCAGTTCATCTTGCTCGATCTGAAGCTGCCGAAGATCTCGGGCCTCGAACTGCTCGAGCAGATCCGTTCCGACCCGCGTACCGCGCTGATCCCGACCGTGATCCTGACGTCGAGTAAACAGGACGAAGATCTGCTCGCCGGGTACCGGTTGGGCGTGAACAGTTACGTGCGCAAACCGGTCGACTTCAACGAGTTCGTCGAAGCCGTCCGTCAGGTCGGGCTCTACTGGCTCGTCCTCAACCAGCCGGCTCCGGTCGAGAACGCGTGAGCGAACACCTCCGCGTCCTGTGCGTCGACGACTCCGAAGACGACGCCGAACTCAACGTGCTGGCGCTTCGCCGACACGGGTACGACGTGGAGAGCAAGCGGGTCGATCGTCGCGAGGCCGCCGGCCGCGAACTGATCGCCGGCTCCTGGGACCTGGTGCTGTGCGACTATTCGATGCCGCATTTCAGCGCGAACGGGATGCTCGAACTGATCGCGCAGGGCGAGTACAACGTGCCGACCTTGATCGTTTCGGGGGCGATCGGAGAGGAGGCGGCCGCAGAGATGATCCGGCTCGGCGCATACGACTACATCTTCAAGAACAACCTCAAACGGCTTGGGACGGCGGCCGAGCGCGCCCTGCGCGACGCCGAGATCCGGCGCGGACGGCGCGCGATGGAAGAACAGTTGCGCGCGAGCGAGACGCGCTTACGCCTGCTCTTCGAACAGCTTCCGGCGCTGGTCATCACGACCGACACCGATCTCACAATCACGTCCGTCGAAGGCGCGCGCCTGGCCGCCCTCGGGATGGAGGGTGACGGCCTGGTCGGCGCGCGCATCGGCACCTCGGCGTTGATCGCCGACGAGTCGCGCTTTCCGATCCGGCGCGCGCACCTCCGCGCGCTGCAGGGGGGCGCGGCTGCCTTCGAAGTGATCTGGGGCGGCAAGACGCTCCAAGGTCACGTCGAGCCGCTCCGGAGCGCGGACGCGCGGATCGTCGGAACGATCGCGGTTGCCTTCGACGTGACCGAACGCAAAGTCGCCGAGCAACGACTCGCGTACTTTGCGCAGTACGACATTCTGACCGATCTCCCGAACCGCGCGGTGCTCGAAGATCGTCTCGAACAGGCGATCGCGGTCGCGGAACGGCACGGCGGCGGGATCGCGGTCGCGGCCATCGATTTGGATCGCTTCAAGGAGATCAACGAGACGTTTGGCCGGACCGGGGGCGACGAGGTGCTTCGGGCGGTCGGTGCGCGGTTGCGCCGGGTCTTCTCGCGTCAGGCGACGGTCTCGCGTTTCAGTGAAGATCTCTTCGTAGTGCTGATCGCCGACATCGAGGACCGCGAGCAGATGGAAGTTCTAGCGCGTCGGACCGCCGACATGTTCGAGTCGCCGTTCGAGATCGGAAACTCGGAGGCGTACGTGACCGGTAGTATCGGGATCGCGCTCTACGGGCAAGACGGCGCGCAGCCGGCCGGGCTGATCGAAGCGGCCGAAGCGGCGCTGCTATCGGCCAAACAGGCGGGCCGGAACACCTGGCGATTCTTCGCGCCGTCGATGCTCTTCTCGTCGGCCGAGCGTATGACGCTCAAGCGTCAGCTACGCAACGCGCCGCTGGCGGGCGAACTGGTACTGCACTACCAGCCGATCTTCCGCGCTCGGGACAAGACGCTCGCGGCGATGGAGGCGCTCGTGCGATGGCAGCATCCCGAACTCGGGCTGCTGATGCCGGACAACTTCATCGCGCTTGCCGAGGAGTCGGGCTCGATCGACGACGTTGGCGAGTGGGTGCTCGAAGAGGCGATACGGCACTTGGAAATATGGGACGCGGCCGGCGTCGCAGTGCCGCGCGTCTGCGTCAATCTTTCGGCGCGGCAGTTCGAGCGCCGCGATCTGCGCGCGCGGATCGGCGGGATCCTGGCGCGGCGCGAAACGGTGCCGTCGCGCCTCGAGCTGGAGCTGACCGAGAGCGCGATCATGCGCGACGTGACCGCCGCAATCGCGATGCTGCAGGATCTCAAGACGCTCGGCGTACGGCTCTCGGTCGACGATTTCGGCGCGGGCTACACGAGCTTGAGTTTTTTGCGGCGCTTCCCGGTGGATACGCTCAAGATCGACCAATCGTTCGTGCGTGATCTCTTGCCGGGCTCGCAAGACGAGGCGATCGTCAAAGCGATCGTCACGCTCGCGACCAATCTCGGACTCTCGTGCGTCGCCGAGGGTGTCGAGACCGCGGACGTCGCGGCTCAGCTACGGGAACTGGGCGTCGACGAGTTGCAAGGCTATCACTTGGCAATGCCGATGTCGTTCGACGCCTGCGCGCCGTTCGTGCTCGCGTTGACCGCGGCGAGCGTCTCCGCGAGTTGAATCGCGAAGGGCGCGGCGATCGCGACCAGCCGTTCGATGCCCGCTCTATCCTGCGCGTCGAAGCGCGCCTTGATCGGCGCGTCGATATCGAAGACCGCGACCACCCGGTCGCCGGCGAGGATCGGAACGACGATTTCCGATCGCGAGGCCGAGTCGCAGACGATGTGATTCGCGAACGCCTCGACGTCGTCCACCACGACGGTCGCGCGCGACGTGTACGCCGCGCCGCAGACGCCGCGCCCCGACGGGAGCCGCGTGCAGGCGGGTTGGCCGGCAAACGGGCCGAGGACCAATTCGCCGCCCGGGTGGGCGAAATAGAAGCCGGCCCAGTTCAGGCCCGGGATCTCGGCGAACGCGAACGCGGCGAAGTTCGCGACGTTTGCGAGCGGATCGGGCTCGTCCGAGAGCAGGGCGGATGCCTGGCTTGCGAGCAGTGCGTAGTCGACCATCGTTTAACACTACCATAGCCGAATCTAAGGGAAGCGCCCCGGCCCGGAGAGAAGGCCTCTGCGATGCTCGAATCGTCGCGCGAACTCCGCGACACGTCGCTGATCCGTCAGGCTGCGAGTCTACTCGCGGCCGACACGTCGCTGGACGACCTCTTCGAACGTCTCACCGGCCTGCTCGCCTCCCACGTCGACGCATCCGTCGTCTTCGTGGCCCTGACGGACGCCGCGGGCAAGACCGCGATCACGTTTATCAACGATCATGGCGAGATCTCGCGCGACGTGAAGATACCGCTAACCGATCGATCGCGCGCGCTTGCGGCGATCGCTTCCGGCGAGGTGATCTGGGGGAACTCGCCCGCCGAGTGGGCTCCCGGCGGATCCTCTCCGATCTACCACGAGCGCCCCGAGAGCAACGACTCGGTCTCCGCGATCTTCGTACCGATGCGCGCGGGCGGAAGGACGGTCGGAGCGCTTTCGGTCCAGACCACCCGCGCGGGCGCTTACGATGCGGTGGGCGTGGAACTGGTCGCGGCGATCGGACACTTCCTCGGCGTCGCGATCGAGAACAATCGTTTGGTCGTCAGGCTGACGCGTACCGCCGACTACGATACGCTCACCGGCCTCGCGAACCATTCGCTCCTGGTGCGATCCGTGGATCGCGCGATGGCGCGGGCGACCTCTACGCGCCCAGCAGCGCTCCTGATGTTCAATCTCACCAACTTCGGATCGTTCAACGATACATACGGGTATGCGGTCGGGGACGAGATCCTCAATCGCGTCGCCGGCGCACTCGAAACCTTGCACGACGATGGGGTGACGATCGGGCGCTTCGGCGGCGACGTCTTTCTGGCGATCGTCGAAGGGCGCTCGCGCGAACGCGCATTCGACGCGGTCGGCAACGCGATGGAGCGCTTGCGCGAGATCTCGTACGAGAGCGCCGGTAGGTCTATCCCGATCTCGATCGCGTGCGGGTACGCGTTCGTCCCGCTCGAAGCGAACCTGCGCAGCGACGCGATCGCGCTCTGCGTGCACCGCTCGCGTCTCTCGCGTAAGCTCGGCGGCATGCCGATCGGTGAAGACGATATCGACTCGTATCATCTCCACGGCGCCTTCGAAGGCATCGAGACGGTGGTCGGAAGTCTGCTCGATCGCGATCCGTTCACGCGCGTGCATCTCTTCCATGTCAACGCGATGGCCAAGCATTGGTCGGAGTACAACCTCGACCTGGACGCCTTGCAACTCTCGTGGCTGCTGCAGGCGAGCCTGTTGCACGATGTCGGGAAGTTGTTGATCCCGGACAATATCCTGATCAAGCCGGGCGCGCTGACCGCAAGCGAGTATCGTTCGATGCAAGAACACGCGGCGTTCGGCGAGACCATCCTGCGACCGTACGAAGCGTTTGCGGACGTCGCCGAGATCGTCGGCCAGCATCACGAGCGCTGGGACGGTGCCGGTTATCCGAAGGGTCTGCGCGGCGAGGATATCCGCCCGCTTGCGCGCGCGATCTCGATCCTGGACGCGTTCTCGGCGATGGTGGTCGATCGACCGTACCATCGCGGCATCCCCGAATCAGAAGCGCTCGCCGAGATCGAGCGTTGTTCCGGAACGCAGTTCGATCCGGCCTACGACGAGCGCTTCGTTGCGTGGCGAAGAGGCGCGGCCGCGCGCACCGCGTAAAAATAGCCACGGCGCGCGCCCGTAGCTCAATTGGATAGAGCAGGGGACTCCTAAGCCCAAGGTTGGTGGTTCAATTCCGCCCGGGCGCACCAACGATTCACCCGGAGGATTTCACCCTTGAAGCGATGGCTCGCCGTATCGCTCGCCTTGGCGTTGGCACTCGCGGTCGTGCCTGCAGCCGCAGCGGTCGTCCGCGGAGCCCAGGCGCTCGCTCGGACCGGCTTTGCCCCCGCCGCCGGCGGCGTGCCGGCTCTGCACCTTGCTACTCCCGACCCGAGCCTGGGCTCGCCCGCGCAGATCGCGGCGGCTTGGGACCCTGCTTCGTGGCGGGCCTACGGTATCGGTCTCGCCGCGTCCGCGCGGGCCGACGGCAAGAACGCGGTCGGGCTACGGCTCGGCGGGTTCTCGGACGACCCGACCTTCGAAGGCTTCGTCGCGCAACCGCTCGTCGCGGGCATCGTTCGGGGTCGGGCGCTCGCGGTCGTGGTGCCGGCCGCGAATCCGTCGACGGACGCCAACGCCCTCCACGCCCTCGACCTGCCGCCGCTCGAAGCCGCCCTGCGCGGCGGGGCCGGTGCGATCGGCTGCACCCTCCCGGGCGCGCCCTGGGTCGCCGCCCTCTGTCGCGATCCGCACGTACTCGCGGCGGCTCTCGCGCGCGACCTGCGCTTCGAGGGATTCGTGACCGGCTCGAGTTGGACCGACGATACGACCCCCGAACGGGTCCGATGGGCCGCGCGAACTTCCGGTCTGCTCGGTCGCCCGTCGTTGCCGGCGCCGCCGGCCGCGACCACCACGCTCGCCCGCCGGCTCGTCCAGAGCGGCGCGGTCCTGCTCAAGAATGACGGAGCCGTCCTTCCGTTCGATCCGGCGGCGACGCGTTCGTTGCTGGTGGTCGGGGCGGACGAGGCGACCGTCGCCGCGCTACGAGCCGACATGCCCTCGACCACGATTTCGACCGGTTCGGCCGATCGTACGGCGACCGTCCGGGCAGCCGCCCACGTCCAGGCCTGCCTGCTGGTGCTGGGAGCGGTCGACCCGACCGAGACCGACCTGGTCCAGGCACTCTCGCGGGCGAATCCGCGTACCGCCGTCGTGCTGGAGCGCGGGCCCGAAGGGCTCGACTGGATCTCATCCACGCCGGCCGTCCTACTCGCCTGGGAACCCCTGCCCACCACTCCGGCCGGCGTGGCCAACCTGGTCGCGGGGCTCGCCGCGCCCGGAGGTCGCCTCCCGGCCGCAGCTGCCGGCCTACCGCTCGGCACGGGCAGCACATATACCACTTTTGCCTACTCCGGATTCAAGGTCGCCTACGGGCGCACGGCTACGGCCGCTCCGGTGACGGTCTCCTTCGTCGTGGCCAACACAGGCCCGCGCGCCGGGAGTGCGGTCGCTCGCCTGATGATCGCCGCTCCCGGTGGCAGCGGCCCTCGCTTGGCCGCCTTCGCGCGGGTAACGCTGGCTCCCGGACGCTCCCGCCGGGTCAGGCTGCCGCTCCAGGCGCGGGCCTTCGCGGTCTGGTCACCGGCCTATAAGGCGTGGTATGTTGCTCCTGGCGAGTATGCCGCAACCGTGCTCGGCACGGCCCCGGCTCCCGCACTTTCGGGCCCGATTCGGATCGTCTCCCGGTAGTTGCACCGCCCGCACGGCCTGTGTTACTATGGGTCGCCGAACGGACCCGCTGGTCCGTTCATTTTAATGTTGTTTGGTAAGCAGAAGTGGCTAAAAAAGAAAATCGCGTGATGGTCGTCTTGGCTTGTACGGAATGCAAGCGACGCAATTACAACTCGCAGAAGAACAAGCAGAAGACGACGGATCGGCTCGAGCTGAGCAAGTACTGCCGTTTCTGCCGCTGCCACAAACCCCACCGCGAAACGAAGTAGGATCGGATCGTCGCGTCCACGCGACGACCTTTATAGGGCGGTAGCTCAATTGGTAGAGTTGCGGTCTCCAAAACCGTCGGTTGCAGGTTCGAGTCCTGTCCGCCCTGCCAAATTTACTCTCCGGGAGACGACTTGGTGAACGACCGAAACAAGAGCGCGGTGAGCCGCGGAGTCACGACGGCGCAACGCCAGCGGGCGGGTGCGAGTGCGAACGACTTCGTCCGCGGCGTCTTCACCGAACTCAAGCGCGTCACGTGGCCCACGCGTGAAGAATGGATGTCGGCAACCCTGTTGACGATCATTCTCGTCATCGCGATCGGGCTGTTCACGTTCGGAGCCGACCAGCTCTTCGGCTGGGTCTTTGGTTTCCTCCACCCGATAGCTAGATAAACACGTTGATGGAATCCGATTTCGAGAAGCCGTTCAATCCGGAGTATATGCCGGCTTGGGCGCCCGATAACGACCCGATCCCGTCCGTCCCGGCCTCGCCGTCGGGCGTGCCGTTCGGCTACGAAGCCGAGCCGGACCCGGTCGCCCAGGTCGAGCCCTCCGAGAAGAGCGAGACGAAGGAAGCCGGCCGCGACTGGTTCGTCGTCCACACCTACTCGGGCTACGAGAACAAGGTCAAGGCCAACCTCGAGCGCCGCATCCACTCGATGAACATGCAGGACAAGATCTTCCGCGTGCTCGTCCCGATGGAAGACGAAGTCGAGTTCAAGGACGGCAAGCGTAAGACCACGCCGAAAAAAGTCTTCCCGGGCTACGTGCTCGTCGAGATGACGATGGACGATCAGTCGTGGTACGTCGTGCGGAACACGCAGGGCGTCACCGGCTTCGTCGGCAGCCCCGGCCCCGGCGAGAAGCCGGTCCCGTTGCAAGAGAAAGAAGTCAAGACGATCCTCAAGCAGATGGGTATCGAAGCTCCGAAGCTTAAGATCGACTTTGCGAAGGGCGACCGCGTCAAGGTGACGTCCGGACCGTTCTTCGACTTCACCGGCATCGTCGACGAGATCCAACCGGAGAAAGAGAAGTTGCGCGCGCTCATCTCGATCTTCGGCCGCGAAACCCCGGTCGAACTCGAGTTCTTCCAGGTGGAGAAGGTCTAGCAACGCAGGTCGTCGTCCCTCGAACAAGGGTGGAAAGTTTCTCGCTACCATGACCCCGGGTGGTGAGATTGCTGAGGGGGAGACGCATCGTATCCTCGATGCATCGTTAAGGAGAGAACATGGCTAAAAAAGTTGTGGGCAAGATCGGCCTGCAGATTCCGGCCGGCAAGGCAACGCCCGCGCCGCCCATCGGTCCGGCCCTCGGACCCTACTCGCTCAACATCATGGACTTCTGCAAGCAGTACAACGAACGTACGAGTTCGCAGGCGGGCATGATCATTCCGGTCGAGATCACCGTCTACGAAGATCGCACGTTCACGTTCGTGACGAAGACGCCGCCGGCGTCCTTCCTGATCAAGCAGGCGCTCAAGATCGAATCCGGCTCGAAAGAACCGAATCGCAACAAGGTCGGCAAACTGACCCAGAAGCAGCTCGAAGATATCGCGACCGTGAAGATGCCCGACATCAACGCGAACGATATGAACGCCGCCAAACTGATCATCGCCGGTACCGCTCGCTCGATGGGCGTGGAGGTCGAATAATGCCGCACGCACATGGCAAACGTTTCCGCAAAGTCGCCGAAGCCTTCGATCCTAAGCAGCTGTTCGAACAGCCCGAAGCGATCGCGCTGGTCAAGAAGAACGCGACCGCCAAGTTCGACGAAACGGTCGAAGCTCATATCCGCCTCGGCGTGGATCCCAAGAAGAGCGATCAGAACGTGCGCGGTACGGTTCTGCTCCCGCACGGCACCGGTAAGACCGTCCGCGTGATCGCGTTCGCCAAGGGCGACAAGGCCAAAGAGGCCGAAGCTGCCGGCGCCGATCTCGTCGGCGAAGCGGATCTGATCGAGAAGGTCAAAGCCGGTTTTACCGATTTCGACGTCGCGGTCGCGACGCCCGACATGATGGCCGCCGTCGGTAAGGAACTCGGACGCGTGCTCGCGCAGAAGATGCCGAACCCGAAGGCCGGAACCGTCTCGGCGAACATCGGTTCGGCGATCAAAGACATCAAGGCCGGTAAGGTCGAGTATCGTCTCGACAAGACCGGGATCGTCCACACGATCGTTGGCAAGGCGTCGTTTGCGGAGAACCAGTTGGCGGAGAACGTCGCCGTGCTGATCGACGCGATCGTCCGCGCGAAGCCGTCGGCCGCGAAGGGTACCTACGTCCGTTCGGTCACGCTGACCTCGACGATGGGCCCGGGCGTCAAGATCGACCCGAACAAACTCAAGACGACCGCATAGGCGGCGCGTTCCGAGGAAACAAAGGCCCGCCGGAAACGGCGGGCCTTTTCGCATCTTGGCGGCTTTACTTCAGGATAGTGACGCGGCCGGTGTGGAGGTCGTAAATCGCGCCGACGATCGCGATCGTGCCGGCGGCGTGCGCGTCGGCGAGGATCTTGGATTGCGCGGTCAGCGCGCGCACCGTCATGCGCACGTTCTCGGCGATCGCGTTAGTGAGCCAATCGCCGCTCTGCCCTTGCGTCGCCTTTGCGGCGGGTTCGATGGCACTAGCGAGGCCTTGGATGTGCCCGGGAAACGTCTCGCCCTTGACCGCTTGCGTGGCGGCCTTGACCGCTCCGCAGGCGGAGTGACCGAGGACCATGAGCAGTTTGGTCTTGAGGACGACAACCGCGTATTCGAGCGATCCGAGGCCGGTGTCGGTGGCGAAGTTCCCGGCCACCCGCACCGTGAACACATCGCCAGGGTCGTGATCGAAGATCGTCTCGACCGGTACGCGCGAGTCGGCGCAGCCGAGGACGGCGACGAACGGGGCTTGCGTGTTGGCGAGTTCGGCGCGACGCGCCGTCGCCGGCGTGCAGCGCGGGAGTCCGGCCGCGAAACGGGCGTTTCCGGCCATCAGCGCGGCGAGATGGGTCTTTTCGTCCGCTTGACTTGCTAGCGCGGAGAGCCGCAACGGGCCTCCGTCCAGCGCGAGTGCCGCGAGCCCCGCGCTCGCGGTCAGGAGCGTCCGGCGAGATATGGAGTGATGCATGGATTTGCCTCCTTAACGTGAGTAAATCATGTGAGCAGGTCGACTTTACCGGTGTGGAGATCGTAGATCGCTCCGCAGATCAGGAGTTCGCCGGATGCGACCCCATCGGCGAGGATGCCGGAGCGCGCGCTTAACGCGGCGACGTTCGCCCGGACGTTCTCGGCGACGGTGTTGGCAGCCCAATCGCCGGCCTTGCCGCGGGTCGCCTCGGCGGATGCTGCGAGCGCGTCGGCGAGCCGCCCGATGTGGCCTGGAAAGATCTCGCCGTCGAGTGCCGCGATGGCCGCATCGGCGGCCCCGCAACCGGTATGGCCCAGCACGAGCACGAGCGTCGATTTCAGTTTCGCGACGGCGAACTCGATCGAAGCGAGGCCGTCGTCGTTGACGAAGTTCCCGGCCACCCGAACCACAAAGATGTCGCCCGGACCGTGATCGAAGATCGTCTCGACCGGGACCCGCGAGTCGGAACAGCTCAGGATCGTGGCGTATGGCGCTTGGCTGAGGGCCAGCTCCGCCCGGTGGGCGGTCGCCTTCTGGGCGACCGGATTGCCGTCGGCAAAGCGGATGTTTCCGGCCATGAGGTCGTGGAGATGGTACTTAGGCATATCGACCTCCGTTCGAGGCAGTTGCGCCGCCCCCCGCCCCCATGCTATCATCCGCGTGGCTCCAAAGACCGTAGGCCGCCCGCAGGGGCTTTAATCCGGGAGACCGGACCTACCGAGGACGTGATACGTGAATCTGCCTGCATACGTGCGGAACGAGAAACGAAGCGCCCTCTTACGGCTGGAGGAGCGCTTTTCTGTTTTACAGGGGCTCTCTATATATGCCAACCGCAAAAAAAGAAGCCGCGGTACAAGAGTTGCGCGACCGGCTCGCCGGTTCGCCGAACTTGTTCTTGACGAATTTCCAAGGGCTGTCCGTCGAGGAGATCACGCGTCTCCGCGGCGAGCTGCGCAAAGACGGTAGCACGTACGCCGTCGTCAAGAACACGCTGTTCAAGATCGCTGCCGGTGAAGAACTCACCAAGCATCTCGAGCAGTTCCTCTCCGGTTCGACCGGAGTGGTCTTTGCCGGCACGGATCCGGTCGGTCCGGCGAAAGCACTCAAGACGTTCTCCGACACTGCGAAAGCACTCGGCATCAAAGGCGCTTTCATCGACGGCCAGGTTGTGGACGCGAAACAAGTCAACGCACTTGCCGCGCTTCCCCCGAAGTCGGAACTCATCGCCCGATTGGTCGGCACGCTCTCCAGCCCGATTCGCGGTCTCGTTACCGTGCTTCAGGGCAACCAGAGTGGTCTCGTCCGCGCGCTCAACGCTATCCGCGAGCAAAAACTCGCGCAAGAATCCTAAGGGAGATATCTACGTATCATGGCAGTTGCAGAACTGATCGAATCGATCGACAAACTCACCGTCCTCGAACTCGCGGACCTGGTCCACCAGCTCGAAGATAAGTACGGCGTTTCGGCCGCGGCTCCGGTCGCAGTGGCCGCCGCCGGCGGTGCCGCCGCGGCTCCGGCCGCCGAGAAGACCGAGTTCGACGTGATCCTGGCGGAAGCCGGCGCGGAGAAGATCAAGGTCATCAAGGCCGTTCGCGAAGTCACCAGCCTCGGCTTGACGGAAGCCAAAGCGTTCGTCGAGAGCGCCCCGAAGGCCGTCAAGGAAGGCGTCAGCAAGGACGAAGCCGCCACCATCAAGGCCAAGCTCGAAGAAGCCGGCGCGAAGGTCGAAATCAAGTAGTTTCGACGCTCCTCGGAGAAAAAGACGGCGCTGCTTAACGGCAGCGTCGTTTTTCTTTGCCGGAGGCACTCGTGAACAACCCCGTCGTTATGCAGGTCGCCATCTACCTGGTCGTCGCCGGGCTGATGGCCTTCCGGTATTCGCGCCCGCAGAAGATGACGATCACACGTATGTGGGTCGCGCCGATCCTTTTCGCCGCCATGACCGCCTTCGCCATTTGGGGCGCCCAGCAGACGAATCCGGCCGAGCCGTGGACGATCGTCGTAGCCGTGGCCGGCGGCCTGATACTGGGCGCGCCGCTCGGGATCTTACGCGGGAAACACACCAACGTCCGCGCGACCGATAAGCCGGGCGTGATGTACCTCGACGCATCCTGGGTCGTGCTCGCGATCTGGATCGGCGCCTTCGCGATCCGCGCAGCCGTGCGCGCGATGCTTCCGCACGGTTCGGTCTCGACGATCGTCGGCGACGGCTTGATCGTGTTCGCGATCTCGACGGTCGTGATCTCGTACTACGAGATCTATCGCAAATACCGTGCCCTCGAACACGAGGCCGGCCAGATATAGACGCAAGCGGCGTCCGCAAATGCGGGCGCCGCCGTATCATCCCGAGGTGCGGGTTACCAGATCTGGCAGCGATCCGCCGCGGGGCGGACCATCGGATCGCCGATCTTGCAGAACCAGGCCTGAGCGAACTGAGGCATGTTGGAGAGCGTCGCGTTGACGCGCAACTTGTCCCACGGATGTTCGTTCGTGTTGGCCAGGAACGTCCGGAACTTCACGGTGTCGTTGCTCGCCCAGACCGAGCCGAACCCGATGAAGAAGCGCTGCTCCGGCGTGTAGCCGTCGAGGGTCTGACGCGGGTGCGTCGATTGCCACGTCTCGAACGCCTTGTAAGCGATCGTGAGGCCGCCTAGATCGGCGATCGCTTCGCCCTGCACCAGCTTGCCCTGCTCGTGCACGCCCGGCGCGACTTCTAATGCATCGAACTGGTCGATGATGCACTTGGCTTTGGCGTCGAACTTGGCCGAGTCTTCCGGCGTCCACCAGTCGGTCAGGTCTCCCATCGCGTCGAACTGGCGGCCGCTGTTGTCGAAGCCGTGCGTCGATTCGTGGCCGATCACCGCGCCGATCGCGCCGAAGTTCACGGCCGGGTCCGCATTCGCGTTGTAGAACGGCGGCTGCAGGATGCCGGCCGGGAAGACGATCTCGTTGCCGCTCGGATTGTAGTAGGCGTTGACGGTCGGCGGCGTCATGCCCCATTCCGTGCGGTCGACCGGTTTGCCGATCTCGGCCAGATC
>JBBRTL010000004.1:0-35702 GCA_038244445.1 Vulcanimicrobiales bacterium | reverse complement strand
GGCGATCGCGTGGTCGGTGCTCGATCGTAGGCGTTTAGAATACGAACGTCTCTGGGCGTGGCTTCAGTACGGCGCGCGAATCCTGTTGGCAGCGGAGCTACTCTCGTACGGTCTCGATAAGGTAATGCCGCTGCAGTTCGGTGTGCTCGCGCCGTCGCGAGCGATCATGCCGTTCGGCTTCGGAAACCGGATGGGCGTTCTCTGGGGCTTTATGGAGACCTCACGGATCTACACCATGTTCGCCGGCGCCGCCGAAACGCTGGGTGGGGTACTGCTGCTCTTCCCACGTCTGGTGACGCTCGGTGCGCTGATAGCCTTCGGCTGCATGCTGAACGTGTTCGTGCTCAACATCGCGTACGACGTTCCGGTGAAGATCTTTTCGTTTCATCTCGCTTTGCTTGCGGTGCTGATCCTCGTTCCGGCACTGCCGCGACTCGCGGACCTGCTCGTGCGGGCTCGGCCGGCTGGGGCGATCGAGAGAGCACCGTTGATCGACGGCGGCCGGCGCGACGCACTGTTGATGTACGCAACTCTTGGGGTCTTCGCGATCTATGCGGGCTACACGGTCGTGGGCGGCTTGCGCGGTCTTGCGGGACGAAGCAGCTACGCCGACCCGACCGCACCGCTCTACGGCATTTGGAGGGTCGAGTCGTTCGAACCGCGGCACTCCGCGCCGGGCTCCGTTCCGGACGACAAGCGTTGGCAATGGTTGGCCATCGACTCGACAGCGTCCGGCGCGATCGTCTACATGGACGGCGTGGAGCAACCCGTAGCTCTGTCGTACGATCCTGCGCAGCGCGTTCTCGCGCTCTACCGAAGTCGCGAAGGTGCATACGAAGCAAGGTTCACGATGACGCCGACGCGTGCCGACGACTCGATCCTGGACGGCGATCTCGGCGGCGACCCGATCCGCATACGAATCGTACGCGTTCCGATCCAGGTCACGGAGCAAGGGATCCATCTGATCAAAGAGCACGCATACTAGGCTGTCACGAAAGTCGTGTACGCTCCGCCCGGCGTTCGCGTGCGTCGTTGCAAGCGCGCGAATAGCCGCAGCGATCGTTTCGCGTCCATGCGCCTCGACGGCGGCCTGCACTTTTGTCGATGACGCCGCAAGACCTACGAACTCGTCTATCGTGCAATCGAGCTTCCAACGTTCGGATCTCGCTTCGATCCCCACGGTCCACGATTGTTCCCGTAGCTCGCTTTCGAGGTCGAGCGCCCGATAGCCGCGCGCGTATCCCGGCGAATATCGTTCGAGAAGTGTTTCGTACGCGTCGAGAAACGCACTCTCGCGCCAGTCGCGATTGTTCTGGCAGAGTCCGAGCGTGCCGCCTACCGGGCGAAGTACGCGCTCCGCTTCTCGATAGAAGGCGAGACGGTCGAACCACTGTATCGCTTGAGCCGCGAAGAGCACGTCGACGGCCTCATTCTCGAGCGGTAGCTTTTCGGCCCGGGCATTGACGAAATGTGTTCGCGGATCGCCCGCGGCGAGCACGGCTTGAGCGATCATGCCGTTTGCCGGCTCGATCCCGACGATCGACGGTCCCGGACCGAAGGCCGTCCGCAATCCCCGCGTCGAGAGTCCGGTCCCGCATCCTACGTCGGCGATGATCCGGAGAGCGGAATTTCGGCTCATGCACTTCTGCGCGAACTCGGCCAGCAATGCCGATGGATAGGTCGGACGGAATCGCTCGTACATTTCGGCGAGGGGGTCGAACGGCATCATCTCGGGGTTAGTCCTCCGTTTCGGTCCTCGACTCCGCTGCGCGGAGTTTATCCTGAATCGGATCGAAAAACGCGGAAACGACAAAGGCGCCTCGTCCTCATGCCCCGGCCGAATCGTCCGATCTGCGCACTCTCGGGGCACTAGTAGAGGCGTGTCTGCTCCGACCGTGCTCCTGGCTGAAGACGATATCGCGATCCGGGATCTGCTGCTCCACCATCTCGACCGCGAGGGCTTTCGCGTCATCGCGGTCGGCGATGGCATGGCGGCGCTTCGCGCGGCCCGGGCGATCGCGACGATCGCGATCCTGGATGTCGGTCTTCCCGGGATGGATGGGTTCGAGGTGGCGCGTACGTTGCGTCGCGACGGGCACGATCTGCCGATCATGATGTTGACCGCGCGCAGCGATGAGGTCGATCGGGTGGTCGGGTTCGAGCTTGGTGCGGACGACTACGTGGTCAAGCCATTCTCGCCGCACGAGGTGGTCGCACGCGTCAAGGCGATTCTGCGGCGCATCGGTCGCGGCACGGCCGAGCCGATGGCGCTATTCCGGTTCGACCGCGTGGAGGTCGACGAGGCCGCGCGCGAGGTCCGTGTCGACGGGAAGCCGGTGCGGCTGAAACCGCGCGAGTTCGCGCTACTGCTGGAACTGACGCGCAATCCCGGCGTCGCGCTCTCGCGCGAACGGCTGCTCGAGCGCGTCTGGGGATACGGTTTTATCGGCGACCCGCGCACGGTCGACGTACACGTCCATCGACTCCGCCTCAAACTCGAGGATGCGTTCGGCCTCGCGCCGTTCCTGACCACGATTCACGGCTTCGGCTACAAACTTGTCCACCCGTAGCTTGCTTCCGTCGCTCGCGGATCTCGAGCGTAGTCTGCAGAGCTGCGGCGAACGCTCGGCCGCGGTCTTGGCCGTGCGGCTGCCGCAGTTCGCCGAGATCGCGTGGCTGCGCGGCAAGGCGATCGCGCGCGCGCTCGAGCGTCGGACCGCAGCGGCGTTTGCGCGCTCCGCCTCGCACGGGTTGCGCGGTGACGATCGTCTCGCGCACGACCCGGGCTCCGATATCTTCGCGGTCGCCATCCTTGGCGCGCCGCGCGAAGCCCGCGCTCTGGCTCCGCTCGACGCCCGCGCCGCTCTCGAACGGATCGTGGAAGCGATCGCCGGTGCGACCGGCTTGCGCGCGCAGGCCGGCTGGTCGCTCGTCCGCACGCCGGTCGCGCGCCTCGATCGCGAACTCGATTCCGCCCTGGAGCGCGGCGCGCGCGAACGCGAGCGCTTCGAGTTCTTCGCGGCCGTCGGCCACGAGTTGCGCACGCCGCTGACCTCGATCCGCGGCTACCTGGAGACGCTCCAAGACGATGGGCTGGACGAGCCGACCCGGACGCGCTTTCTCGAGACCGCGCGCCGCGAAGCGCTTCGACTCGGGCGGCTGGTCGACGGGATGCTCGACTTCTCGATGCTCGATCTTTCCGGCGAGTTCGCACCGGCCTCGTGCGACCTGGCGGAGCAGGTCGCCGCGGCCTGCGACGCCCTCGCGCCGCAAGCTCGACAGCGCCGCATCGTCTTCGTCCGGCCGCGCACGACCTCGGTCCGGGTCGGCCTGGGTGCCGACTCGTGCACGCAAGCGCTCCTGAACATCCTCGACAACGCCGTCAAGTACGGCCGGGAGGGCGGCCGCATCCGGATCGCCTGGAGCGTCCGCTTGCCGTACGCCAGCATCCGTGTCGACGACGACGGCCCGGGCCTGGGTTGCGCGCGCAGACCCGGGCGCGGGATCGGACTCACCATCGTGCGGACAATTGTCGAACGCGCGGGCGGCGACGTCCGGGCGTCGCGCTCCCCGCTCGGCGGCGCGCGCTTCGAGCTACGCCTGCCGGTCAGGGCGGATTCGGCGACGCTCGTGTCGTAGATACAGGTCCGTGACCATGTCGCGGATCAAGTTCGCACATCCCACCGAGGCCGACCTCGCTCGGCTTCTGGACTTCTATCGGATCCGATGGGAGTACGAGCCCCGGCGCTTTCCGATCGCTTGGAGCGATCGAGGTGCGCCGATCGAATTTTTCACACCTGATTTTTATCTTCCCGAGTACGATACCTATATAGAGATGACGGTCGTGAAGCCGAAACTCCAAACGCGCAAGAATCGTAAGATGCGGCTCTTGCGCGAAGCGCATCCCGAGGTCGACGTGAAGCTTTTCAATCGACGCGATGTCGAACGGTTGTTCTCCCGGATGGAGCGTGCCTCGTGATCGGCGAGGTGCTCTTCGACGAGGCCGCCATCGCGGCACGGGTGGGCGAACTCGGCGCCGAGATTTCACGCGATTATCGGGGTAAGACACCGATGGTCATCGGCGTCTTGAGCGCGGCCGCCGTCTTCCTGGCCGACCTGACGCGCGCGATCACGATCCCGTCGGAGTTCGACATGCTTGCGGTGACCAAATATAGCGACTCCGAGGGCATCCGGTTCGAGAAAGACACGTCCCACTCGGTCGACGGCCGCCACGTGATCATCGTCGATGATACCATCGATACCGGCATGACCTTGCAGTACGTGCTCAAGTCGATGCAGGCGCGCAATCCCGCGTCGCTCGCGGTCTGCACGCTGCTCGATCGTCCCAAGCGTCGGATCGCGTCGATCGATGTGAAGTACTGCGGGTTCGAGATCCCCGACATCTACGTGGTCGGCTACGGCCTCGACTACAAGGGCCGCTACCGCGAACTGCCCGCGCTCTACGCGCACGGAGCCTGGCCTGCGTAGCGTAGCGGTATTGCTCGCCTTGGCGCTCGCGTTTGCGGTGCCGGTCAGTGTGCGCGCGATCGACCTTCAATCCATCACGCAAGCGGCCGCGGACTATCATAGTTCCAACGACAAGCTGCAGGCGATGTTCCGTGCGGCCCTGCTCGACACGACCAAGCTCGCCGAGTTCGAACCGGACGGCACGGCCTACGTGAAGACCGGCGACATTCCGGCCGAGTGGTTGCGCGACGCCAGCGCCCAGGTCCGTCCGTACCTGTACTACGCCAAGAGCGATCCGGAAGTGCGCAAACTCTTGCGCGGGATCGTGGCGCGCGAGGCCAAGTACGTCCAGGTCGATCCGTACGCGAATGCGTTCACGATCGACTATCGCGTCTGGGAACAGAAGTTCGAGCTGGACTCGCTCGCCTATCCGGTCACGCTCGCTTGGAGCTACTGGAAAGCGACCGGCGACGCCTCGGTCTTTACACCCGACTTCTCGAACGCGCTCGACAAGATCCTCGATACGATGCAGCGCGAGCAGGACCACCCGAAGAACTCGCGCTACTCGCATAAAGAGATGGCGGCCAACGGCCTCGGCCGTCCGGTCGGCTACACCGGCATGATCTGGACCGGGTTCCGTCCCTCGGACGATGCTTGCTACTACAACTTCCTGATCCCCTCGGAGATGATGGCGGTCGTCGCGCTCGGAGATATGGCCGAGATCCAGCGCTCCGTCTACCACAACGTGATCAAGTCCCACGAGGCCAAGGCGCTACGCGACGAAGTCCAGCACGGGATCCAGACCTACGGGTTGGTGATGGTACCGAAGTACGGCAACATCTACGCCTACGAGGTCGACGGTCTCGGCCACGCGATCCTGACCGACGATGCGAACATCCCGAGCCTGCTCTCGGCGCCGTATCTCGGCTATACGACCACCGATGACAAGTATTACCAGAACACGCGCTCGTTCTTGCTCTCGCAGGACAATCCGTCGTACTACACCGGCACGATCGCGCGCGGCATCGGTAGCTATCACACGCCCGACCATTGGGTCTGGCCGCTCGCGCTGATCGTGCAGGGCATGACCGCGACCGACGCCGCCGAAAAGCAAGATGTGCTGGGCCAACTGATCAACAGCGATCCGGGCGATCATCTCTTGCACGAGTCGTTCGATCCGAGCGACCCGAAGAAGTACACCCGTCAGGACTTCGGCTGGCCGAACGCGCTCTTTTCGGAGTTCGTTCTCACATCGAATGGCAGGGCGATGATCCCGATGGGCAATACCGACGACCTCGAGTTCCGCTCCGAGTAGTCGGGTCAAACCGCACTTTCGCTTGTAACGGGAAGGCATGAACAAAGCCGATATCGTGGTTGGGATCCAGTGGGGAGACGAGGGCAAGGGCCGGATCGTCGACCTGTTCGCGGCGGATTACGATATCGTGGCGCGGTTCGGCGGGGGCGATAATGCCGGGCACTCGATCGTCGTCGGTGAGACCAAGCTGGCGCTGCGGATCGTGCCGTCGGGCGTGTTGCAGCCACATGCGGAACTGTTCATCGGCGGCGGGACCGTCGTCAGCCTCGAGGGACTGCTCGGCGAACTCGACGGGCTAGCGGCGCGCGGCATCGACATCTCGCGGATCCGCGTCTCGGATCGGGCCCACGTCGTGCTGCCGTACCACGGTGCGGCCGATCGCGCGAGCGAGATCGCGCGCGGCGCGGCGGCGATAGGCACGACCGGGCGCGGCATCGGGCCGGCCTACGTCGATAAGGTCGCGCGCAACGGGATCACCTTCGGAGACTTCGCCCACAAGGAAGTCCTCGGAGATCGCATTCGTTTCAACCTGGAGAGAAATCGCGCCGCCGGCATCGACCTTCCCTCGGAAGAAGAAGTGGTCGGCCGGACGCTCGAACTCGCGGAACGCGTCAAACAGCATATCGTCGACGGCGTCGAATATCTGCACGGCGCGCTCGAAGCGGGCAAACGCATTCTGATCGAAGGCGCGCAAGGCACCCTGCTCGACGTCGGCTTCGGCACCTATCCCTACGTGACGTCCTCGCACACGATCGCGGGCGGCGCATGCACCGGTCTCGGCATCGGACCGAATGCGATCGGGCGCGTGATCGGGATCGTGAAAGCCTACTGCACGCGCGTCGGCGCCGGGCCCTTCCCCTCCGAACTTCACGACGCGACCGGCGAGCAACTTCGTAAGAACGGTGCCGAGTTCGGCACGGTCACCGGACGTCCGCGTCGGTGTGGCTGGTTCGATGCGGTCGCCGGCCGGTACGCCGTTCGCGTCAACGGCCTCACCTCGGTCGCGATCACGAAGCTCGACGTGCTCTCTGGGCTCGACCGGATCGGCATCGTCACCGGCTACCGGAGCGGCGGCAAGGCGGCCGGCTTCGGCGCAGCCGGCGCTCCGGACCTGACCCTCGATATCGAAGAGATGCCCGGTTGGAGCGAGCCGATTCACGACGTCCGTCGGATCGCGGACCTCCCGCCGGCGGCGCGCGCCTACGTGGCCCGCATCGAATCGCTCCTCGGCGTTCCGGTCGACCTGGTCTCGGTCGGGCCGGAGCGCGCCCAACTGGCTCGCTAGGCCCTCGGTAAAGATTTTCCGCCCGCGGTTAAGGGTTGTGTATATCTTTCCGATACACCCCATAGTGGTCCGAAAGGCCCGAGCGGCATCGGGTTTTTCGGACCGTGATTCGCCGCAAACGGAAGAACGGCGGACCAAAGCCAAGGTCGGCAGTTACGCATGGGTAGGTACGTGGATCGCATCGGAACGATGTGGAGTGACTTGGCCGGCCGGATGCGCGTAGCGTGGGACGGGATGAACCGTCAGAACCGCACGCTTGCAATGGTTGGCGGTGGACTGGTGCTCGCGGTCATCGCGGGAACGGTCTATTTTTCTTTCGGGCGCGCTCAGCCATATACCACGCTCCTTCAGAACCTCTCGTCCGGCGACGCGGCCGCAGTCGCGCAGCGATTAAAAGACGATAAGGTTCCGTACCGTCTCTCCGCCGACGGCACGAGCGTCTCCGTTCCCGATGCGAACGTCGCCGAAGAGCGCGTCGCGATCGCCGGTTCCGGCGTGATGAAGGGTGGCAGCACCGGCTACGAACTCTTCGATCGCATGAACTTCGGCATGACGCAGTTCCAGGAGAATCTGGACAAGACGCGATCCATCGAAGGCGAACTCGAGCGCACGATCTCGGGCCTCGATCCGGTCGAGAGCGCGCGCGTGAACATCGCCACCCCCGACGATACGCTCTACTCCTCGACCCAGGCGCCGACCACGGCCTCGATCGCGATCAAAGAGAAGCCCGGGCAGGCGCTCTCGCCGCAGGAAGTCCGCGGCATCACCTCGCTGGTCGCCAACGCGGTCGAGAATCTCAAACCCGAGAACGTCACTCTGATCAATCAGAACGGGGACGTGCTACTGCCGAGCGTCGGCAGCGGTGCGGTCGGCGATGCCGGAGGCGGCAACGGCGACGCCCTCAAGATGACCCAAGAGCAACTGCTCGCCAAGCAGCGCTACGAGACCACCCTCCAGCAGAATATCCAGTCGATGCTCGACGAGACCCTCGGGTCGAAACGCGCGATCGCCCGCGTCTCGACCAAGATGAATTTCGACGCGAACGCGACCGACAGCAAGACCTACGCGCCGCAGGGTACCGCACTCTCGGCGCAATCCAAGCGCGAATCCTACATCGGCACGCAGCCGCAACGTCAAGCCGCCTCGGGCGTGCCGGGCACGACCTCGAACATCGGTACCTATCAGGGCACCCAGACCGCGACCACCAACGGCCGCTACAATAAATCCGAGAACACCACCAACTACGACATCTCCGTCCAGAGCACCAAACACGTCGACGCTCCCGGCAAAGTGACGCAGACCAGCGTCGCGGTGCTGGTCGATTCGGCGCCGGTCGCGATCGCGGGCGCGCCCGGGCCGGCGGCGACCGCCTACCAAACGACGCCCGCCAACGTCTTGCAGATCCACAATACCGTCATCGCAGCCGCCGGCTTGAATCTCGCGCAGGGCGATCAGGTCTCGGTCGAAGCGGTGCCGTTCAATCCGTCCGTCTCCGCACCGGGGAACGGCAATGGCTCGGCGCCGGCGAGCACCGTGCTCGGCGTTCCGCTCTGGGCCTTGCTCGCGCTCGGCGGGGTCGCCGTCCTCGTGCTGCTCGGCATGCTGGCCGCACGTTCGCGCCGGACCTCGACCTGGGCGCCGGGTACCGAACTGCCGTCGTTCGACTCGTCGCTGGCCGACGAACTACCGCCGTTCGAAGAGCATCCGATGCTCGACGGCGCGCCGGGGATCGCCTCGCCGATACGCTCGGCCGCCGATCTGACGCGCGAGCAGATGATCGAGTACGTCACGACCGTCGCTCAAGAGAACCCGGATAGCATCGCGAAACTCGTCAAGCTCTGGTTGGCGGAATGATGGATTCACCGATCGTCAACCTGGCCGGTGTCGACAACGAGCATCACGGCTTCGAGCCGATGTACGCGGATCCGCCGAGCGTCGAGGTCTCCGGCCCCGAGAAGGCCGCGATCCTGATCATCACGCTCGGGCTCGAACTCTCCGCGACGATCTTCAAGTTCTTGCGTCAGGACGAAGTCGAGCGGATCGTGCTCGAGATCGCCAAGATCTCGACCGTCCCGATCGACAAGCGCGATGCGGTCATCACCGAAGCCTACCAACGCGCGATCGCGCTCAAGTACATCAACGAAGGCGGCATCGAGTACGCCAAGGAGATCCTCGAGCGTTCGTTCGGCGCGGGCCAAGCCGACGACATGACCAGCCGGCTCTTCGCCGCCCTCAAACACGGCAATCCGCTCGAACTGATCAAGAAGACCGAACCCGCCCAGCTGCTCCAGTTCATCCAGGACGAGCATCCGCAGACGATCGCGCTGATCCTGGTCTACATGGCACCCGAACAGGCCGGCGCCGTGCTCTCGGCGCTCGCGCCGGAACTCCAGGCCGAAGTCGCGATGCGGATCGCGATCTTGCAGAAAACGGCGCCGGAAGTGCTCGAACAGCTCGACGAACTGCTCGGACGTCGCCTGCTCGTGAGCGGCGCGGACTTCTCGAAGGCCGGCGGCGTACAGTCGCTCGCCAACGTGATGAACTTCGTCGATCGCGAGACCGAGAAGAATATCCTCGACGGCCTCAGCAAGCGCGATCCGGAACTCGCACAGGACGTCAAGAACCTGCTCTTCGTCTTCGAAGATATCGTCAATCTGGACGACCGCTCGATCCAGCGCATCCTCAAGGAGGTCGAGGGCAAGGATCTCGCGCTCGCGCTCAAGGTCGCGAACGACGAGTTGATGGTCCGCGTCTACAAGAACATGTCGACCCGCGCGGGCTCGGTGCTGCGCGAAGAGATCGAACTGCTCGGGCCGGTCCGCATGCGCGAAGTCGGCAAGTCCCAGCAGGCGATCGTCGACGTCATCCGCACTCTCGAAGAGAACGGTCAGATCGTCATCGCGCGCGGCGCCAAAGACGAACGGCTCGTCTAGATGGGCAGGGTTCTTAAACGTGTCGAGATGGAGTCCGGCACCTATGCGCTGACCGTTCCCGCCATCGTTCGGCAGGTGCAGATCCGCCCACCCTCCGAGGCCGACGCGCTCTTCGCTGCCGAGCACGCGTTGCCGGCGGATCCCACCGTTCGCGTTTCGATGGTCGCGCCCGAAGCGAAGCCGATTGCGCCGGTCGAGCCGGAAGTCGACCTCGAAGCGATCCGGGCCGAAGCCGACGCAATAGTCGTGAAAGCACGCGCCGAGGCCGATGCGATGATCCTGGACGCCCGCGCGAAAGCCGAGAAGGTGACCACGGACGCGACGGCTCGCGTCGCCGAGATCGAGTCGCAAGCGCACGCGCGCGGTTTCGAGAGCGGCGATAAGGCCGGACGAGCCTCGGCGGACGGCGAGATGGAAGATATGCTCGAGACGATGCGGAGTTTGATCGACGTCGCGCGCACCGAGCGCGTGAAACTGGTCGAGAGCGCCGAGCCCGAACTGGTTCGCCTCGCGGTCGACATCGCCGAACGCGTCCTTCACGAGCACATCGCGATCGCGCCCGAGACGGTCGTCGCCATGACCCGTCAGGCGCTCTCGCGGTTGATCGCGCGCGAGAAGGTGACCGTCCGCGTGAATCCGGCCGACGTCGAGTCGCTCCGCGCCCATCGGCAAGGCTTGTTGGACGGCCACGATATCGAAAGCGTGCGCGTGGTCGAAGACCAGCGCGTGGATCGCGGCGGCGTTCTCATCGAGACCGAGTCGGGAACGATCGATGCGAAGATCTCCACGCAGCTGCGCGAAGCGCGACGCGCGCTACACGTCGAGGACCTCGCGGCGACGCAGGCAAGCTGATGCCGACGTTCTCCGCCGAGAAGTATCTGGGCGCGCTTCGATCGGCCGATCTCGTCCGCCAGAACGGGAAGGTCCGCCAGGTCATCGGCGTCGTGATCGAGAGTCTCGGCCCGAATATGGCCGTCGGCGAGACGTGCCGGATCGCGTACAAGCGCACCGCCGAGCCGGTCTTGGCCGAGGTCGTCGGCTTCCGCGACAACAAAGTCCTGATCATGCCGCTCGGCGAGATGAAGGGCATCGGTGCCGGCAGCGACGTCATGGCGCTCGGCAAACCGCTCGATATCGGTGTCGGCGATCAACTCCTTGGACGCGTGCTCGACGGCCTCGGAGAACCGATCGACGGCAAGGGCGACATCTTCACCGAGCGGCGCATGGAAGTGACGGCCGCACCACCGCCGCCGCTCACGCGCCGGCGTATCACCGAACCGCTCTCGCTCGGCGTGCGCGCGATCGACGGCGCGCTCACCTGCGGCAAAGGGCAGCGCATCGGCATCTTCGCGGGTAGCGGCGTCGGCAAATCCACCGTGCTCGGGATGATCGCGCGGAACACCGCTGCCGACGTGAACGTGATCGCGCTGGTCGGAGAGCGCGGAAAAGAAGTGCTCGACTTCATCGAGCGGGATCTCGGTCCCGAGGGTCTGCGCCGCAGCGTCGTGATCGTCTCGACCAGCGACCAGCCGGCGCTGGTCCGGATCAAAGCCGCGTTCGTGGCGATGACGGTCGCGGAGTACTTCCGCGATCAGGGTCTGGACGTCACCTTTATGATGGACTCGGTCACGCGATTCGCGATGGCGCAACGCGAGGTCGGCCTCGCGATCGGCGAACCGACGACGACGCGTGGATACACCCCGTCGGTCTTCGCGATGCTGCCCAAGTTGCTGGAGCGCGCCGGGACGTCGGAGCGCGGTACGATCACCGGACTGTTCACGGTGCTCGTCGACGGCGACGATATGAACGAGCCGGTCGCGGACGCGGTCCGCTCGATCCTCGACGGGCACATCGTGCTCTCGCGGCAACTCGCCTCAGCCAATCACTACCCGGCCATCGACGTGCTCCAGAGCGTGAGCCGCGTGATGCCGGACGTTGTCTCGAAGGAGCACTACGCCGCATCGTCGGCGTTGCGCGAGGTGCTCGCGACCTATCGCGAAGCCGAGGACCTGATCAACATCGGGGCTTACGTCCCGGGGAGCAACCCGCGCGTCGATCTCGCGATCTCGAAGATCGAGAACGCGCGCCGGTTCCTCAAACAGGGCGTCTACGAGACCTCGACCTACGACGACAGTGTCGCCGGCCTCACAAGCGTGACCGCATGAAGAAGTTCCGCTTCACGCTCCAACCGGTGCTCGAACACCGGCAGCGCATCGAGGACGACTTCAAGGTCGCGCTCGGCGCGCGTCGGCGCGAGTTGGCGGTCGCCCAAGCCGAACTGGATCGTCTTACGGAGCGCTACCGCGAGCACAGCGAGATGCTGCGCGGCGAACATCGCAGCCTAAGCGCCGAAGATCTGCGGCTCCACTACGCCCACATCGCATTTCTGGACCGCGCGATCGACGCGCAGCGGGCCGTCGTAGCGGCGCGGGCGGCGACCGTCGACCGGGCCCGCGCGGAGGTGCTTGAAGCGAGCAAGGAGCGTAAAGCCGTCGAGAAGCTCAAGGAGCGGCGCGGCGAGGCCCATGCAGAAGAAGAACGCCGCGTCGAGCAGAACGAACTCGACGACTCGAACGCGCGCCGACACGCGCGTACTGCCGAGAGGACGCCCAGCCCGTGATCGTCACCCGTCAACGCCGTAAGACTTTTCCGTGGAAGCGCCTGCTCTTTCCGCTGGTCGCGCTCGCGCTAATCGTGATCGCGCTGTGGTGGACGCCGTCGCGCAACGCGATCGCGACCGGCCCGCTCGCGCCCGCCTGGAATGCCGGAGGATCCGCATTCGATAAGGTCGCGGCGCCGTTCCACTTCGTCGCGCAGAACAAAGTGATCGCGGACGAAAGCGCGACCATCGCCAAGTTGCAGCAGCAGGTCGCCGATCTTCAGACCGTCGCGGCCGCTAAAGACAAGCAGATATTGCGACTCCAGAGTTCGCTCGATGCGGCCAACGCGCAGAACGCGGCCTCGCGCGCGCCCGCTGCCAAGCCGCCTGCAGGTTCGATCCCGGCCGCCGCGCCGGGAGCGGTCGCGAACGGCGCTCCGGGTTTCGCCGTCGGCGATCTCTCGGCGGGCGCGTCGGCCGACGCCCGCCGGACCGCGGCCAACTGGGCCGCGATGGATCCCGAGAACGCGGCCAAGGTCGTGCAGAAACTCCCCGTCTCGTACGTCGCGCACATCCTGGCGCTGATGTCCCCGGATGCGGTCGGGCCGATCTTGGACGCGCTACCCGCGACCTACGCGGCCTCGCTGACGCAGGAACATCCGGAGCTTCGACGGTAAGTGGGCCGCGTGGACGCAAGCATTCGCGGATGGTGGCCGGTCGGATATCGTATCGATACCCGGTGAGGTCGCACGCCCTCGAACGTCTCACGTTTTGAAGAGCCGCCCCAACCGGGGCGGCTCTTTTGTCCGTACCCGTCGAACTACTTCGTAAGGACTCGCATGTACGCAAGCACGCAGACCATCTCGTCCGACCTGCTCACGCCGATCGGCGCGTTTCTCGCGCTCGCGCGGCCGGGCGAGGCCTGTCTGCTCGAATCGGTCGAGCACGGCGGCCGGATCTCGCGCTACTCGTTCCTCGGGTTGGACTATCTGGACGCGCGCACGTTCGACGCGGGACCGAACTTGCTCGACGAGATCCGCGCGTTCGTCGAGCCGCATCGGCCGCAGGGCGAGGCCGCCCCGCTCGGCGGCGCGCTGGTCGCGTTCGCCTACGATGCGGCGCGTCCGTTCGCGCGCCTGCCGGTTCGCCAGCCGTCGGCGCCCGCGATGCCCGACGCGTACGTCGCGATCCCCGGCACCTGGCTGATCTTCGATCACTACAGCGACCGACTGACGATCTGGTCGTGCGCCGAAGATGCCGGAGGCTGCGAGAAGCGCATCGCGGCGACCATCGCGCGTCTGCTCTCGGCGGCCGGCATGCTGCCGCGCGCCGTCGGGGGCCGCGGGCCGGTGACGGCCACGCTCGATCGCGCAAGGTTTCTTGCGCTGGTCGATCGCGTGCAAGGGCACATCCTCGAAGGCGACGTCTATCAACTCCAACTCGGCATTCGTTTCGCCGTCGATCTGGCGGGCGGCGCGTTCGAGGTCTATCGCGCGCTCCGCTCGCGCAATCCGTCGCCGTACATGTTCTACGTCGACGGGCCGTTCGGTCAGGTCTTCGGCGCATCGCCGGAGTTCTTGGTCCGGCTCGAGGGCCGCGAAGCGCGGATCCGTCCGCTCGCCGGCACGCGTTCGCGCGGCGCGGACGAAGCCGCCGACGCGCGGATCGCGACCGAACTGCTCGCCGACGAAAAGGAACGCGCCGAACACGTGATGCTGGTCGATCTCGCGCGCAACGATCTGGGCACCGTCTGCAAGCACGGCTCGGTCGAGGTCGGAGAACTGCTCCAGATCGAGCGCTATAGCCACGTGATGCATATCGTCTCGGACGTGACCGGCACGCTCGACGATGGCCTGGATGGCCTGGATCTCTTCGCAGGCGGCTTCCCCGCCGGAACCGTGACCGGCACGCCGAAGGTCAGGGCGATGCAGCTGATCGACGAACTCGAGCCGGTGACGCGCGGATTCTACGCGGGCTCGATCGGGCGCTGGTCGTACGGCGGCGACTTCGATTCGTGCATCACCCTGCGCAGCGTCCACGTGCGCGACGGTCGCGCCTACTGGCAGGCCTCGGCCGGCATCGTTGCGGATTCTGTTCCGGCACTCGAGTACGACGAGATCCTCCACAAGACGCGGATCGTACGCGAAGTCCTAGGAGTCGAGCTATGAAGCTGATCCCGATCCTGGTCGTCTGCGCGTTGGCCGCGCTACCGGCGTTCGCAGGCGCCTACGTTCCGATCGTCCCGAGCAGTGCGGATCGGACGATCGTGCTGACCGGCAAGACGATGACCGTCGAGCAGGTCGTCGCGATCGCGCGGTACGGCGCGCGCGTGCGGTTGAGCCATGCGGCCGAGAATCGCAGCGCGGATGCGTACGGTCTGTTGATCGAGGCGGCCGCCGAAGGCGTGCCGATCTATTGGTTCAATCGCGGCGACGGCGCACATCGCGAGATCAATATCTTCACCGGCGATCCGCTCTCTCCGCAGAACGAGGCGATGCTCTCGGCGAACGAGCTTGCAACGTTCCGGCGCGGTGCGGTCGCTGGCTATCCGCCCGAGATCGCCGACGAAGAGTCGGTCCGCGCGATGATGGCGATCCGCGTCAATACGATGTCCTTCGAGGCGGCGAGTCCGCAACTGACCGCGATGCTGACCGCCTTGCTGAACGCGCGCGTCACGCCGGTGGTCTACTCGCGTGGCGACGTCGGCGAGGGCGACCTCGTCCCGCTCGGCAACGTCGGCGCGACCATGGTCGGGGCCGGCGAAGCCTACTATCGCGGCAAGCGCATGAGCGCGGCCGCGGCGCTCAAAGCGGCCGGCCTCGCGCCGCTCCACCCGGGCGTGGCGGACGACAGCGCGCTCACGCCGTCAAATGCGTTCTCCGCCGGGCTTGCGGCGCTTGCGGTGTACGACGCGCGGCGCTCGCTGGAGTGGGCCGACGTCGCCTACGCGATGGATCTGCTCGGCATGAACAGCAGCATAACGCCGATCGCAAGCGGCGTGCAGGGAGCGCGCCCGGTCCCGGCGATCGTCGCCGAGGCGAAGCGGATATCGTCGTTGCTGCAAGGCAGCTATCTCTACGAGGCCGATTCGAATCGCATCATTCAGGACCCGGAGAGCCTACGCGCGTCGGCACAGCGTCAAGGCGCGGCGTGGGATGCCTGGGCGCGTCTGCGCGATGCGTTGCTGGTGCAGATGAACTCGTCGGATCACAACCCGGCCGTCCTGGTCGGTGCATCGCCCGCCGATGCGTGGGACATGCGCAGCCCGCAGATGATGCAGTTCTACGTCAAGGGCGGCCCGCGCAGTCACGGTCAGCACGGCTACGTGCTCTCGACTGCGAACTGGGATCCGTATCCGCTCGCGAACGATATCGAAGCGTTCACGATCGCACTTGCCAACATGGACGTCGCGATCGGTCAGCGGCTCCAGCGTTTCAACAATCCGTTCTTCACGGTGGTGACCGCGCAGGCCGTGCTCGGCGCACAGTCCCACCCACCGCTCCAGGACTACGCCGACTATCTCAACGGCGATCTCTCCCAGGAGATCGCGGGCACGGTAGTCCCGGTCTCGCCGCGTGGCGACGGGCTGATCTCGAACGTCGAAGACCTCCAAGCGCAGACCCATCTCAAAGCCGAGCGCGCGCGGCAGGCCATCGAGGCGACCGATCAACTCCTCGCACTCGACCTGCTGACGGGCGCGTACTGGATGGACGTGCGCGCCAAACAGGATCCGCATCGGACCTTCGGGACGGTGCCGGCGGCGGTTCGGCACGCCCTGCGTGCCGTCGTCCCGCTCGACCAAGGCACCGCGTTGCCGCCCCGCCCGATCGGCGTGACCGCGGCGACCTTCATGCGCCTTCATCCGGCCGCCGGCTTTACCCGAGGGAGCCGACCGTGAGCGTTCGCCTGCTCTTCATCGACAACATCGACTCGTTCACGTACAACGTCGTCCATCTGCTCGCGGCCGCCGGCGCGAGCCCGGACGTTATCGAGAACGACGACCCTGGCTTGCGGCCGGAGATATTGGACGGCTACGACGCCCTCGTGGTCGGGCCGGGGCCGGGCCGGCCGGCGGATTATCCGGCCATGCTCGCGGTGCTCCGGAGCGCTATCGAGCGTAGGATGCCGGTGCTCGGCGTCTGCCTCGGCCTCGAGGCGATCGGCGAGGTCCTCGGAGCCAAGGTCGTCCACGCCCCCCAACTGATGCACGGCAAGGTCTCGGCCATCACCCACGACGGCTCCGGGCTCTTCGAGGGAGTCCCCACGCCGCTCCGGGCGACCCGCTACCACTCGCTCTGCCTCGAGGGCGCGAGTCTGCCCGCCGAGCTGCGGGTGGTCGCGACCAGTGAGGACGGGGCGGTCCAAGCGATCGCCCACCGGAGCCTGCCGGTCTCGGCCGTCCAGTTCCACCCGGAGTCGATCCTGAGCGAGCGGGGCGAGGACCTCATAAGGAATTTCCTCAAGGCGACCGATAGCAAGAAGTGAGACCCTAGGGTCTCGGGCGTCCCAGCGCTCAAGTGAAAGGAGTGATTGTAATAGCTGGACACATGACTCTTTCGGCGATACCGAGTGGCGGGAACGCGCTCGCGGGTACGCCGTTGTTCTCGGGCAAGCCGATCCTTTCGAAGTCGACCGGACCAAGTTTTGGGACGATCGTACGCAAGAAAGTGGCGGATGCTGCTTCGATTGCGATGGATCCACTCGCGCAGCTCACCTTGTTGCTGCAGAACGGAACGCCGATCAACACGATCGTCGACACGATCGTAAAAGCGGTCACGGATCGCGTGAAGAGCGCGACGCCGCAGACCGCAAGACTCCGCACGGCACTCGCACCGCCGGGCACCGCGCCGCCGGATCAGACGGCCGCGGAACAAGTCGCGGCCCTCGTACGAAAACTTCAGACGGTTCTGAAGAACGTGACGGGGGGAACGGAAACGGTACCTGCAGGGCAGCAGAACGACATCTCGGGAAGCATCTTGGACGCCGCATCAACGGCGAAAGAAATCCCGGCCCAGGCGCAGACCGCACCGACACCGACTCCGGTCGATCTCGGTTCCCTCGTGCAATCGATTCTGGAAGGGGCCGTAGCTCAGCTACAGGCCGCACCCGTCGTTGCCGCATCCGTACCCGCGCCGCAAACGCCCGCCGCGCAACCGCACGTCGCCGCACCGGAAGCCCAACCTCCCGATCTGCTCTCGCGCATCATCCTGCGTGCGACCAACGGGAGCGTGCGTTCCGATGCCGCGCCGGCCGCTCGTTCGACCTCGTCTCCGTCTACCGGCGGTGCCTCCGCGACATTCGCGCGGTTGATGGCGACGGCGGAACGGGCGACGCAGAACGGCGGCGGTTCGTCTCGCGACGCGTTCGGCTCGAATCTCTCGCGCGATCCCGGCAAGGCCGCGGTCGCGGGTGGGAAGTCCGACGTATCCAACCTCGCGGCATTCGCGGTGCCGGGCAGCGCCGACATCTCCGCCGATCCGGCGAAGGCGACGAACGCGGGCCTGACGCCGTACACGACCGTCGACCCCGAAGCGATACTCTCGCAGATCGTCAAGGGGATCTCGATCAAACCGGATGCCGACGGCGTTCACCAGATGCAGCTGCACTTGCAGCCCGCACACCTGGGGGACGTCACGCTCGACCTGCGCGTCGACGGATCGTCCGTCACCGCCAACGTCGTCGCCCAGAGCGCCGACGTCCGCGACGCACTCGTCAACAACCAGCACCACCTCGCACGCGCCTTTGCCGAATCCGGCCTGAAGCTCACGGGCTTCTCGGTCAACCTTTCGGGCGGCGACGCGCGCGGATTCCAACAAGGGCAGCACAACTCGCAGGGCTTCGGCCGGCGCTACGTCGTTCACGAAACGGCCGGCTCCGACGACGTCGACGCGGGCGCGTCGAACTCCGCCTCGCCGAATCCGGCGAACGGGTCCCTCGATCTGCTCGATCATTTGGCCTAGGAGTAACCATGTCAAACACCATAGCCGCCTTGACGACGCAGCCGCCGACGAGCAACGCTTCGTCGCAGGTCGCAAGTCAGCTCGGCGCCGACGCCTTCCTGAAACTGTTGACTACCGAGTTGCAGAATCAGGATCCGACGAAACCGATGGACGACACCCAATCGGTCAGTCAGCTCGCCCAGTTCTCCGCGCTTCAGGCGCAGACGACGCTCTCGGACCAGTTCTCGTCGTTCCAATCGAACTTCGGCGTGATGCAGTCCGCATCGCTCGTCGGCCGTAGCGTGACCGTCAATACCACCAACGGGAACAGCGCCTCGACGTTGACCGGTAAAGTCACCTCGATCGCGGTCCAGAACGGTAAGCCGTTCTTCACGATGGACAACGCGGCCGGAGCACCGGTCGTCGATAACCACGGACAGCCCCTGCTCTTCTCGACGACGCAGATCGTAGGGATCGGCAGCTGAACGTGGATCCCAAAGATATCAACCTCGGTCCGGTGACTCCGGGAATTCTTCCCGGACCGCTACCGCGACCGCAAGGACGGCCGGTTGAGATCCCGCCCTCGTCGCAGGACTTCCGCTCGCAGCTCGAGCGCGCGTCCGCATCGACGACGTCGGAGCCGCTGAAATTCAGCAACCACGCTCTGCAGCGTTTGCAGTCGCGCAACATCACGCTCTCGAGCGACGACGTGTCGCGCATGAACGCGATGGCCGATAAGGCTGCCGCAAAAGGAGCCAAACAGAGTCTGTTCATGCTCAGAGACGTCGCGATGGTGGTTAGCATCACCAACCGCACCGTCATCACCGCAGTCGACCAAGATTCGATGAAAGAGAACGTCTTTACGAACATCGATTCGGCGGCGGTCATCAGCTAGCTAACAATCACCGATCCGGGGTGGACCTTACGGGGCCCCGGCCGCGACGCCGATCGATCGACGCATCGCGGAAACCATTGGAAAGGTCACAGAATGGCTTTCGACTCTCTCTACACCGGGATCACCGGTCTCAACGCGTATCAGAGCTGGATCGACACGATCTCGAACAACATCGCGAACACCGCGACGACCGGTTTCAAAGGTCAGCGCATGACGTTCGCGGACCAGTTCTACACGAGCCAAGGCTACGCGTCCGGCCCGAGCGCCACGCGCGGCGGCGTGAACCCGCAGCAAGTCGGCCTCGGCGTCAAGGTCAACTCGGTCGACACGGAGTTCGCCCAGGGCGGCCTCGAGACGACCGGCATCAACACCGATCTTGCGATCAACGGCGACGGATTTTTCGTCATGCGCAACGTCAACGGGACGTCCTCACCGTCGTACACCCGCGACGGCGCGTTCTCGCTGAACGCCAACGGCCTGCTCTACGATCCGGCCTCCGGTATGGCGGTTCAAGGCTACACCGCGAACCTTCAGGGTACGGTCAACGCCAACGGCCAGCTCGGCAACATCACGATCCCGCTCGGCATCCAGTCGGAAGCGACCGGCACCGGCTTCGGTACCAAGGTCGGGCCGAACGCGAACGATACCGTCTTCGACATGTCGATGGTCGGCAATCTGGATCAGACCCAGTGGCAGGCGCAAGAGCAACTGGTCGCGACCGGCGCCGGCAATCCCGGCACCGCTAAGACGATCTCGACGACGATCTACGATTCGCTCGGCAACGCCCACGCGATGACCCTCGTCTACACGCCCGATGCGACCGGAGCGACGGCGGCCGGCAGCGGTCTCCCGCTAACCGTGAACGATGCAAGCGGGGCGTCGCATAGCGTCGCAACGCGTTGGAAGATCACGGCCTCGTTCGCCGACGGCACTCAGGTCGCAGGCGCCGCCACTCCCTACACCATGGGCTACGCCTACTTCGACCAGAACGGCCAGTACATCAACACGTCGGGCGTCACCAATCCGGCTCTCGCGACGGACGTGCACGTGACCGGTCAGCCGGCTTCGGCCGCCAACGGCAACCAGCTCAACATCACGCAGTGGGGCAACGGCGCGAGTAATCTCGCGAACTCCCCGACTGCGGGTGGTGCGCCGCCCGCGACCGGTCCGATCGGGATCGACTTCGCCGACAACACGTCGCTCGCCGGCGACTCGACCGCGACCGTGATCTCGCAGAACGGTTTCGCGTCGGGCACGCTTGCGAACATCTCGATCTCTCAGGACGGCAGCGTCCAGGGCGCGTTCACGAACGGTCAAGTCCGTACGCTCGCTCAGGTCGCGCTCGCGACCTTCCAGAACGAGGGCGGGCTCAGCCGCTCGGGTAGCAACGCGTTCGCCGCGACCAACGCCTCGGGTCTCGCCCAGATCGGCACCGGCGGCCTCGGCCGCTTCGGCACGATCGTCTCGGGTTCGCTCGAGCAGTCGAACGTCTCGCTGGCGGATCAGTTCACGAAGCTGATCGTCGCCCAGCGCGCCTTCGAAGCCAACACCCGCGGGATCACCACCGCAGATCAAAATCTGCAGACCGTGATCAATCTGCGCGCCTCCGAGAACTAAGGATAGTTCCGACCTAACGATCTGACACGGATGTCCCCGCGGCGAGAGTCTCCCACACTCTCGCCGCGAACACTCTTCCTTATGATAGCTCTCATTCGTCTGAACGGGCAGCCGTTGATGGTCAACTGCGACCTGATCGAGTCGATCGAGTCCACCCCGGACACGGTCGTGACCCTGACCTCGGGGAACAAGCTGATCGTCCGCGACAGCATGGAGCAGCTCCAGGCCAAGATCGTGGAGTTCAAGCGCAAGATCTACGGCCCGCCCGGCGCGTGACGCGTCGGTAGGAGACCCAAGCGGGGCCTTATCACTCAGTTTACATAGGGGGTCGGCCGATACCGATAGGAGACCCCGACACCCCTTTTTGGAGCGGAGTAGCGTTCGTTGGACTTTGCCACAATCGCCGGCTTGATACTCGGATTCGGCGTGATCGTGTTGGCCGGCTGGGTCGGCGGCACGGACCCGCACGTCATTTTCGGGCGCTGGGAAGCCATCGTCCTGATCCTGGGCGGGACCCTCGGCGCGACCTTGTTGTCGTTTCCCGGGCGCACGTTCTTCAAGGGTTTCTTCGGTGGTTTCAAGACGGCGTTCGTCGAGATCGATTTCCACGAGCGCGACGTCATCGCGACCCTCGTCTCGTTCGCCGAAAAGGCGCGCCGCGAAGGTCTGCTCGCGCTCGAAAACGAGGCGGCCGCACTCGACGACGAATTCATGCGCAAGGGCATCCAACTGGTGATCGACGGCCGCGACACCGAGATCATTCGCAAGGTCCTCGAGACTGAAGTCAGCTTCGTCCAGGAGCGCGGCAATAAAGCGGAAGCGGTCTTCACCTCGCTCGGCGGTTACTCGCCGACCCTCGGCATCATCGGCACCGTGCTCGGTCTGATCGGCATGCTCAAGGGGCTTGCGGCTGCGTCGAGCGGTAACGTGACCGGCACGATCGGCGTCGCGACCGCGCAGGCGTTCGTCGCGACGTTCTTCGGCATTCTTTTCGCTAACCTGCTGTGGCTCCCGATCGCGACCAAGATCAAAGAACGCTACGGCCAACTGCTGCTGATGCGTGAGATCATGATCGAGGGCATCCTCGCGATCCAGGCCGGCGACAATCCGCGCTTGCTCGAAGAAAAACTGCTCGCGTTCCTGGATCCAAAGGATCGAGAGAGTGCGGTCGACGAGGGCGGCGCGCTCTCCGAAGCGGGCCTCTCCGCATCGTCTGCATGACGAGCGGTGTCGGCAGGTCGTACTAGATGCCCCAAGCACTCAAGACGGCGGCGCGCGCGGCGGAATCTAAGTTCCGCAAGCGCCCCGAAGAACAGAAGGTCGAAACGGCCGGCATGATGCGCTGGCTGTTGACGTACGCGGACATGATCACGCTCATGCTCGCGCTCTTCATCATCCTGTTCTCGATGTCGACCATCAGCATGGTGAAGGTCCAGCGCTTCGCGCGCGACATCACCGCCGGTTTCGACAATCCGTGGTCGGTCAATCAGCCGCCCAACGGCGGTACCAACGGCCAGGACATGATGGATTCGAGTTCCACCGTCCCGGCCGTCGAGAAGCAGCTCCAGCAATACGTCGCTCAGAACCACCTACAGAACCAGGTACAGGTCCGGTTGGACCGGCGCGGGCTGGTGATCACCCTGCTCTCGGACAAATCGTACTACGATAGCGGGAGCGCGGGACTGCGCCCGCAGACGATGGGCATCCTCGACGAGATCTCGAAGTTCCTGAAGAAGAACGAGAACCTGATCCGCGTCGAAGGCAATACCGACGACGTGCCGATCGCGACGGCCGAGTATCCGACCAACTGGGAACTATCGACGGCGCGGGCCGTCAACGTCGTGCGCTACCTGTACGAGCACGACGGGATTTCACCGGTCCGGCTCTCGCCGGCCGGCTATGGAGAGTTTCACCCACGGACGCCCAACGCGACGGCCGAGTCGCGTCAGCAGAACCGTCGCGTCGACATCGTTCTGCTGAACTCGCGCATCTCGGCCGCCGAAAAAGGGCAATAGCACCGCTTATGTCTAGCCTCTCCCAAGAAGAGATCGATGCGCTCATCAACTCTCTCTCCGGCCCGACCGCGCCGGTCAAAGAGGTCGAGACCAAGCGCATTAAGTCGTTCGATTTTCGCTTCAACAAACGACTCGATAAGTTCTCGAACAACCAGTTGCAGACGCTTCGCACGCTCCACGAGAACTTCACCCGCCTGCTCAACAATTCGCTTTCCGTCTATCTGCGCACCCGGGTCGAAGCCTCGATCGTCTCGATCGAACAGATCTCGTACGGCGACTTCATCGCCTCGATCGGCATCCCGTCGATCCTGGCGATCTATTCGATGGATCCGCTCCCCGGCAGCGGCGTCGTGCAGGTCGACCTGAACCTGGTCTTCTCGATCATCGATCGGCTGCTCGGCGGACCGGGCTGGTTCCCGAACAAACTACGCGACCTGACCGACATCGAGCGCACGTTGATGCAGCGTTTTATGGCGCGCATGCTCAACTCATATCGCGAGTCGTGGAACTATCTGCTCACGCTCTCGCTCAAGATCGAGGCCCTCGATTCCAATCCGCAGTTCATCCCGCGCATCATCCCGCTCGACCAGATCGTGGCGTACGTCTCGATGGAACTCAAGGTCGGCGATATGGCGGGCGTGATGAATTTCTGTCTGCCGTACCTCGTGCTACAGTCGGTCGGTTCGCAGTTGACCGACTTCCAATGGTCGCCGACGGTCGTCGCGGGTCGCGGCATGACGGAAGAAGATCTGGACCAGCTGACCCGCAACGTCGAGCGGGCGGGCGTCGAAATCCAGGTGGAACTGGGCAAGACCCACGTCTCCCTGCGGGACCTGGTCTCGCTCAAGACGGGTGACGTGCTGGTCTTCGACAAGCCGACCAGCGAGCCGCTCGTCGCGAAAATCAACGACAAAGAGAAGTTCCGCGTCTATCCGGGCATGCATCGCGACAAACTTGCGGTCCAGGTCTCGAAGATCGTGCGTAACGAAGACGACTGAGGTACGATACGAGTATGCCCGATATGCAGCACCTGGCCGATTCGATGTTGGCCGCCGCCGCGACCGTCCTCGGTCGCCTGGTCGAACGACCGGCCGCCGCGACCGCCGCGTCGCGTAACGATCACGAAGGCTCGATCCGCACGGACGGGGCCGAACTGGTCGCGCTCGCCGAAATCCCGTCGATCTCCGCGCAGGTGGTCGTGCGCTTCGCCAGCCGCGATATGCAGCAGATCGTCGGATTGATGCTGGGCGGAACCGACGACGGCGCCGAGATGGGACCGATGCAGCTCTCGATCGCCTCGGAGACCGCATCCCAGATCGCCGCCGCCATGTGCGAGCGTCTGGCCGCCGATGTCGGCGCCTCCGCGGAGGGCATCGTCGCCGAACTCAAGTCGGATGCGACCGCGCTTCCGGCGCCGCCGTTCGAATCGTATGAAGGCGCGATCCAACTCGGCGCCGATCTCACGCCGAGCGTCTCCGTCGATTTCGCGTCGATCACCATCTCGCGACTCGGACTCCCCGCTCCGGAGGCTCAATCGACCGCCGCGCCCGCGCCCGCGCCCGCTCCGGCTACGGCGCCTGCCGTCGCGGCCAAGTCGGCGCGCAAGCCGGATCCGGAACCACTCGCCGGGAGCGCACAGAACGTCGCCTTCGCGCCGCTCTCGCCGACGCCGGTACGGACCGCCGATGCGGGCCAGGCCAACCTCGATCTCGTGCACGACGTGCCGTTGCAGATCAGCGCGGTCCTCGGTCGCACGGCCATGCAACTGCGCGAGGTCGTCTCACTTCAGGCCGGCAGCGTCTTCGAACTCGATAAAGCGGCGGCCGAGCCGATCGACCTGTTCGTCAACAACATCCTGATCGCGCGCGGCGAAGTCGTCGTCGTCGACGACAAATACGCGGTGAAGATCAGCGAACTCAACCCGCACGTAGGCTAACCGGCGGATGACAGTAGGCTTCTGGGCGCAGTATCTGGGCGCGCTGGCGATCGTCGGCGTGATGCTTCTCGGGCTCTACGCGATCATCCGTGGATTGACGCGCGGCCGGTTGCTGGCGGCGAACGAAAAGCGCCTGGTCGGCGTGATCGACTCCGCGATCGTCTCGCAGAACACCAACGTGCACGTGATCAAGGCCGGTTCGAGGTACTTGCTGGTCGGCGGCGGTAGCGGCCACCTGGCCCCGCTCGGCGAACTCTCGGCCGAAGAGGTCGAAGCCTGGCTCGACGAGCAGCGACGGAATCACCAAGCCCAGATGCAGACCGTCACCGGCTTGATCGGTCGCCTGCGCGGGAAGAATACGTGATCGTCGCTCGCAAGGTATTGACGCAGACCTGGCAGCGTTATAAGTGGTTCTTCGTCGGGTTCGGTCTGGCGGCGTTCTTTCTCTGGATACTGCCGGCGATCGCGAGTGCCGCGACCGCACCGACGTCGCCGAACGCGCCGACGGTCCCGATTCCGTCGATCAATATCGGCGTCGGCGGCGCGAAGAATCCGAAGGACGTCGTCGGCGCGCTCCAGATCCTGCTGTTGCTGACGGTCCTTTCGCTGGCCCCGACGCTGCTCGTGCTGCTGACGTCGTTCACGCGCATCATCGTGGTGCTCTCGTTCGTGCGTACCGCTCTCGGTACGGCCCAGGTCCCGCCGAACCAAGTGCTGGTCGGGCTCGCGCTCTTGCTCACGTTCTTCGTCATGAATCCGGTCATCCGCGACGTCAATGCCAAGGCGCTTCAACCGTACGTCAAAGGGACGATCACGCAGTCGGTCGCACTCGACCGGGCGGCCAAACCGTTGCGGGCCTTCATGTTCAAGCAGACGCGCGAGAAAGATCTGCAACTCTTCTACACGATGTCGAAAGAGCCGCGTCCGAGCGTTCAGAACGACGTTCCGACCTACATCCTGATCCCGGCGTTCGTCCTCTCGGAGCTGAAAACGGCCTTCGAGATCGGCTTCGCGATCTACGTGCCGTTCATCGTGATCGACATGGTGGTCGCCTCGATCCTGCTCTCGATGGGCATGATGATGATCCCGCCGGTCCTGATCTCGCTGCCGTTCAAGATCCTGATCTTCTTGCTCGTCGACGGTTGGAACCTGACCGTTGCCGCACTCTTCCAGAGCTTCCACACGACATGACGTTCGGCGATGTTATCGGCCTCGGCCGCGACGCGATCTTCGTCACCTTGATGGTCGCGGCACCGGTGTTGTTGCTCAGTATGGTGGTCGGCCTCGTGATCTCGATCTTCCAAGCGGTCACCCAGATCCAAGAGCCGACCTTGACCTTCATCCCGAAGATCCTGGTCTCGGCGGCCGCGATCCTGTTCTTCGGGCCGTTCATGCTCGCGATGCTGACCGACTTCACCACGAGGGTATTCAGTAGTCTCCCGCATCTGGTGAGATAGACGCGTGGTCGACCTCTTCGGCCTGACGCCCGCGCACGTCGAGACCTTCCTGTTGATCCTGGTCCGGGTGAGCGTGATGCTCTACGTGTTCCCGGTCTTCTCGGCACCGCAGATCCCGCAACTCGCGCGGGTCGGTTTCGGCATCCTGGTCTCGTTCGCGCTCTTCCACACCGTGCCGCTGATCGCACCGTCGCACGACGTTCTTGGGCTCGCCACCGCGATCGTCAGCCAGATCGTGCTGGGCCTGATCGTCGGGTTCGTCGCGTCGTTGGTCTTCGTCGGGATCCAGTTCGCAGGCGAGATGATCGACCTGCAGATCGGTTTTGCGGTCGCGAACGTCATCAGTCCGCAGACGCAACAGCAGATCACGATCATCGGCGAACTCGAGCTTACGCTTGCGACCCTGCTCTTCCTCGCGACCGACTCGCACCTGTTGCTCTTGCAAGGCATCGCCGGATCGTTCAACCTGGTACCGTTGCCGTTCATCAACCTGGATCCGAGCGTCGCCGGCAACGTCGTGATCTTTCTTTCGTCCGCGCTCACGATCGTCTTCAAGATCGCCGCGCCGGCCGCGGTCGCGCTCTTCCTGGTCAACGTCGCGCTGGCGTTCATGGCGCGCGTCGCACCGCAGATGAACGTCTTCGTGGTCGGCCTCCCGCTCCAGATCAGCGTCGGCCTGGTGATGCTCGCGATCTCGGTTCCGCTCCTGGCCGCGGTCGGGCCCGGCATCTTCAGCGACATCACCCGCGATATGGACACGATCATGCGCGGCCTGAAAGCCTAGCGATGAGAAAGAAGAAGAGCGTCCTTGCGGACGCTCTTCCCGGTCTGCGCGATGCGCGGTCCTAGAAGTACTGGAACTGGCCGATCTTATTCCCGCCGTTCTCGGTGTAGTAGATGCGCAGGTCGGGACCGATCGTGAGCAAGGCCGGCGCGCTCGAGGCGGTCGGTACGGCGTAGAGATGTACCGCGGCGGTGCTCGGGATGAACTGTCCGATATTATTGCCGGCCGTATCGGTGAAGTAGAAGTCGTTGTCGGCGCCCAACACCAGTCCCTGTACTCCGGCCTGGGCGCCGGTCAGCGGGTACTCGTTGGTGATCGCGCCGCTCGTCAGGATGCGCCCAAGCTTCGGGACGCCGCTCTCGGTGAACCAGAGCGCTCCATCGGCACCGGAGACGATTTGAAACGGCTGGGCGTTCGGGGTGGTGGTCGCGAACTCGGTGATCGCGCCCGCGGTCGTGATGCGTCCGATCTTCGAGGTGCCGAACTCGGCGAACCAAAGCGCGCCGTCGGAACCGGCCGTGATGCCGGCCGGGTTCGAGGCGGCCGTCGGAATCGGGAACTCGGTGATCGCGCCGGCAGTCGTGATGCGTCCGATCTGATTGGTAGCCGATTCGGTGAACCACAGGTTGCCGTCCGCGCCCACCGCGATGAACTGGGCGTTCGCGCCGGCCGTTGGAATCGGATACTCGACGATGAGGGAACCGTTCAGATTGATCTTGCCGACATTGTTGCCGCTCGTTTCGACGAACCACAGATTGCCGTCGGGACCGGGGACGATACCGAGCGGATGTGAGGCCGCCGTCGGCAGCGTGAACTCGACGAACGTCGCGGTCTGGTCGAGCCGCCCGATCTTGTTGGTGTTGTTCTCGGTGAACCAGAGGGACCCGTCCGAGCCCTTGGCGATGCCGGCCGGACCGCTGGCCGCGGTCGGGACGGTGTACTCGCTAGTGGTGTGGGGCACGACCGGGGTAGGCGTCGGTGCGACGGTGTTCCCATCGATGATCGTGCTCTTTCCACAGCCGGCTAACGCCGCGACGACGAGCGCGGCGCCCGCGAGAAAGCCCAGGGTCCGTTGCAAAGTGTTCTCCTTCGGTGGTTCGGTCAGCCTGGGGTATTAGAAGGGCAGGCTGAGCATCCCTGGATAGAATAGCGGGGCTTGCCTGCGGATGCCCTGGGGAAATCGGCCCCCGCGGCCGATGTATTCAACAAGAATATGCTCCCGAGTCCGAGCCATGGCTAAACCGGAACAGACCGAGAAGGCCACACCAAAGCGGAAAGAGGAGGCGCGCAAGCGCGGACAGGTCGCCAAGAGCCCGGAACTTGCCGGGGCGGCGATCTTCCTTGCGGCCGTCTTCGTCTTGCATGCCTTCCTAGGGCCGGGGTTGACCTCGGTCTTTGCGATGATGCGCTCCATCTTCGGGCGCGCTTCGTCGCCCGAGGAACTGACCATCCACTCGGTCTGGAGCCTGTTCGCCGGGTCGTTCCTAACGGTCGGCATGGTCCTGGTGGTGCTCTTCTCGGTGACGCTAGGGGTGGCGTTACTCGCCAACTACTTCCAGGTCGGATTCTTGTTCACGCTCAAAGCGATCGCTCCGAAGTTCAGCAAGATCAATCCGGCGACCGGTTTCCAGCGGCTCTTCAGCAAGCAAGTGGCCGTCAATCTGGCCAAGCAGATCCTGAAGCTCGGTGCCGTCATCGCGATCCTGTGGATGACGATCGGCGCTCACACCGACCTCTTCGCTCAGGTCGGGCAGACGACGCCGGCCGCGATGATGTTCATGACCTCGGACCTCGTCTTTGAACTCGCCTGGAAGTTCGGAACCTTTCTGCTAATAGTCGCGCTCGCCGACTACATCTACGAACGCTGGCAGATGGAAGAGAGCCAGAAGATGACCAAGCAAGAGGTTCGCGACGAGTACCGGCAAGCCGAAGGCAACCCGGAAGCCAAGGGCGCGTTCAAGCGCAAGCAGCGCGAGTTCGCGCGCCGTCGGATGATGTCGGCGGTGCCGCGCGCGACCGTGGTGGTGACCAATCCGACCCACTTCGCGATCGCGCTCGAATGGGACGACCAGGGGATGGACGCGCCGGTCGTGATCGCCAAAGGCGCCGATCTGATGGCCAAACGGATTCGCGACCTTGCACGCGAACACGGCGTACCGATCATGGAGAATCCACCGCTCGCGCGTACGCTCTACGATAAGGTAGAGATCGACCAGGCGATCCCGCCGAATCTGTACGCCGCGGTCGCGCAGGTGATCGCCTTCGTCTTCAAACTGAAACGGCGGACGATCGCATGATGGAACGGGCCTCGAAGGCCGCGCCGATCCTGATCGCGGCGGCCTCGATGCTGTTGGTGCTCCTGATCATCATCCCGGTCCCCACGTGGGTCCTGGACATCCTGCTCACGTTCAACATCATGATCGCGCTGCTGATCATCGGCACCGCGCTCTTCGCCGAGAACGCGCTCGCCTTCTCGGTCTTCCCAACGTTGCTCTTGATCATCACGCTCTTCCGGCTCTCGCTCAACGTCACCGCGACCCGCGCGATCCTCTCCTACGGCGCGAGCGGCGACGCGGCGGCCGGCGAAGTGATCAAATTCTTCGGGCAGATCGTGATCGGCGGCAATCCGGCCGTCGGTTTCGTGATCTTCCTGATCCTCGTCATCATCCAGTTCGTGGTCATCACCAACGGTGCGGGCCGCGTCGCGGAGGTCGCGGCGCGCTTCACCTTGGACGCGATGCCCGGCAAGCAGCGGGCGATCGACGCCGATCTGAACGCCGGCCTGATCACGGAAGCCGAGGCGCGTCAGCGTCGCAAGGACATCCAGCGCTCGGCGGATTTCTACGGCGCGATGGACGGCGCGTCGAAGTTCGTGCGCGGCGACGCGATCGCGGCCGGCATCATCGTCGCGATCAACATCCTCGGCGGCTTCGTCGTCGGTCTGTTGCACGCGGGCTCCGGCGGTTTCCAACAGGTCCTCGGCACGTACACCTTGCTGACGGTGGGCGAAGGCATCGTCACCCAGATCCCGGCACTCTTGATCTCGACCGCCACCGGAATCATCGTCACGCGCGCCGCCTCCGAGAACGATTTCGGCAGCGACCTGACCAAACAGTTGAGCGGCCAGCCGAACGCGATCCTGGTCGCCGGCATCATGGCGACCGTTTTCGGCTTGTTCGGTCTCGCGCGCTGGCTGATGTTCGCGGCGGCCGCAGGCATGTTCGTGTTCTATGCGTTCCGTCGCAGAGCGCTCGCGGGCAACGCACCCGGCATGCTTCCGACGGCGGGGCAGGCAGCGGCACTCGCGGGCGGCGCAGCTGCGCCGGCCAAGCCGGCCGAATCGGTCGTGCCGTTGCTCTCCTACGATCCGATGGAGTTGGAGATCGGTTTCGGGCTGATCCCGCTCGTCGACGTCAATCAAGGCGGCGATCTGCTCGAACGCATCACCCTGATCCGCCGGCACGCGGCGCGCGATCTCGGGATCGTCGTCCCGCCGATCCGCGTGCGCGATAATCTCCAGCTCAAGCCGAACGCGTACGTCGTGAAGATCTACGGTCTCGAAGTCGCGACCGCCGACGTGATGGTCAGCCGATTGCTCGCGATGAATCCCGGCACGGCGACCGCCGCGATCGACGGCATCGCGACGGTCGAACCCGCGTTCGGTCTCCCCGCGCTCTGGATCCCCGATACCGGCAAACCGGAGGCCGAGATGGCCGGCTATACCGTGATCGATCCGACTTCCGTGATCGCGACCCATCTGACCGAACTGATCAAGGCGCACGCGCCGGATCTGCTCGGGCGTCAGGAGACCTCGGCGTTGCTCGACAACGTCAAGCAGCACTACCCCGTCGTAGTGGAAGAACTGGTACCGCAGCTGTTGACGGTCGGCGAGATCCAGCGCGTCTTGCAGAACCTTCTCCGCGAGCGGATTCCGATCCGCAACTTGATCCTGATCCTCGAGACCCTGGCCGATGCGGCCCGCGTCAGCAAGGACATCGACTACCTGACCGAGCGCGTCCGCTCGTCACTCGCGCGCCATATCTCGGCGGAATACGCGGAAGACGGGCTGCTCTCGGTGATCACGGTCGATCCGCGCCTCGAATCGCTCCTGGCCGAAGCGGTCCGACGCGGCGAGGACGCATATGCGTTGCTCGACCCCAACACGGTCGCGCGCATCTACAGTTCGCTGGCCAAGCAGATCGCGATCGCGCAGAGTTCCGGCCTCGCGCCGATCGTGCTCGCTTCGCCCTCCGTCCGGCTCGCGCTCAAGCGCCTGACCGAGCGGGCCGCGCCCCAACTCGTGGTGCTCTCGTACTCCGAGATCGCGCCCGGACTGCGGGTCGAATCGATCGGTCAAATCTCGGCGACCGACGAGGAAGGCAGGGAACCGGCCACTCCTCCCGGCGAAGTGAACGCACGGCCATGATCTTCAAAGCGCTCTTCGGCGGCTCGAGTAGCCGCATCCCGGAATCCAAGCTCCCGACGCTCCACAGCCACGTGGACGTGATCGTCGCGGGGCGTCCGTCCCGTTCGGTCTCGGTCGAGGCCGTCGACGACCGGGGTGTGGTCACCCGCGACGTGCTCGGCCGTGCCGGCGAGCAGGCCGTCTTCGTCTACTCGACCGAGAGCGGCAAGTATCGCTTCTCGACCCGGATCATCCGGGCCAAAGACGGCCAGACCGAGTTCGAGGCCCCCAAACGGGTGGATACGGTCGGCTCATCGAGCGGCGGCGGGGGCGCCCAGAAGCGTGCTTCGGTCCGCCTGGACGCGATCGTTCCGGGTCAATGGCGATTCGCGCCCGGGGGTAAGGGCATGGGCGAATTCGTGCGGGCCAATATCCGGGATATCAGCCGAGGCGGCTGTAGCCTGATCGTCGACCGCCAGATCAAGGGTGGTACGACCCTCGAGGTGCGGCTCCAGCTCAAGTCCGACCGGCCCGTCTTGATCGTCGTGGGCGAGGTGATGCGGACCGAGCAGATCGGGGCGACCGGCCGGTTCTCGCACGGCCTGCGTTTCCACGGGATGACCCCGGATGAGGATCGGACGATCCTGGACTTCATCAACCGCAAGCAGGCCGAACTCCGCAACCGCGGTCTGGCCTAGCCCCGGGGGGCGTAGGCTTGGGGAATTCCGTACGCTCGCTTAACAAAGCGGCGTTTCTGCCGATGCATGACAGAGGATGGGCGGTCCGTTTTACGGTTAAACGGTCCGGCATAGTCTTGTAACACAACCTACTTGGGAGCTACACGGATGAGCAAGAGGGTCCTCATCGTTGACGACGCGGTCGTCATGCGCATGATGATCAAGGGGATACTTTCGAAGAACGGCTTCGAGGTAGTCGGGGAAGCCCAGAACGGCGTCGAGGCCGTAGACAAATACAAACAACTGACCCCCGATCTGGTGACCATGGACATGGTCATGCCCGAGATGGACGGCATCACGGCCGTGCGTCAGATCATCGCGCACGATCCGAACGCCAAGATCATCATGTGTACGTCCATGGGGCAGCAGGCGCTCGTCGTCGAGGCGATTCAAGCCGGAGCGAAGTCGTTCATCACGAAGCCGTTCCAGCCGCCGAAGATCCTCGAGACGATCGACAAGGTGCTCGTATGAGCCAGAGCATGAGCCTCTCCGAACTGCAGAAAGACGCGCTCAAGGAGGTCGGCAACATCGGCGCCGGCCACGCCGCGACCGCGCTCTCGCAGCTGCTCAACACCAAGATCAACCTGAGCGAGCCGCGCATCGAAGTCATCAAGTTCCGGGATCTCGCGTCGCGGATCGGCAACGAAAGCCGCACGGTCGCCGCGCTGCACATGTACGTGCGCGGCGAAGCGCCGGGCCAGATGATCGTGATCTTCGACCGCGAGCAGGCGCTCGATTTCGTGAGCGCGTTCCTCAAGCGCGTGATCGGCGACATCCAGATCTTCGACTCGATCGCGGATTCGACGCTCAAAGAACTCGGCAACATCATCGCGGGGTCGTACCTTACTGCGATCATCCAACTGACGAACATCAACCTGTTGCCATCGGTGCCGACGCTGTCGTACGGTACGATCCAGGCCGCCTTCCGTACGCTGATGTCGATATTGCCCGACCAGGACGTGTTCCTGATCGAGAGCGCGTTCCTCGATAAAGAGAAAGTCGTCGCGGGACAGTTCATCCTGATCCCCGAGACGGGCTCGCTCGGGCCGTTGCTCTCGGTCTTCGGCGTCGAGTAAAGTTGGTGGCGCGCGGTTTGACGAGCGCAGCGCTACCGTCCGTCGATGCGACATCGTACTTCGGGGCCGCTCCCTGCGCGCATCCTGCGCTCCGGTCGCTCATCTCGATTTTTGATAGAACGAAGTTTGGAAGTTCACATCCTGTGAAGATCAAAAATCAAGAAGCCCCGAAGTACGACGTCGCATCGTCGGCCGGCATCGCTACGCTCGCCAAACCGCGCAGGTCGGAGCCTCGGCTCGCCTCGCACCTGACGCACCGTACCTCGTTCGCTGCGGTATCCTCACTTCATGGCCGTTTCTTCCTCGGCGCTTCCCTTGGGGGTTGGCGTGTCTGACGAGGTGTTCGATCGATCTGAGTTCATCGCGTATTTTCGGGATGAGTCGGAAGAGCTGTTGCAGCAGATCGATGCGGATCTGTTGCGGCTCGAAGAGTTCGTGCAGTCGGGGGTGGCGGAACCCGAGATCATCAACTCGTTGTTCCGGGCGCTGCATACCATCAAGGGTAGTGCCGGGATGCTCGGGTTTACGGATGCTCAGAATCTCGGGCATAAGCTCGAGAATCTTTGCGATCTGTTGCGTAAGGATCGGATGCCGCTCTCGGAAGGGAGCGTCGATATTCTTTTTGCAGGGCGCGACTTCTTGACGGATCTGGTGGAGTCGGCGGTCAACGATACGCCGGCGCCGCATGGGTTGCACGATTACATCGGACGGCTCGATCAGTTCGCCGGGATCTACGAAGAGACGTCGCAGGTGATCGAGGGCAAGACCGGTGAGGTGCTCGAGTTCGAGGCGGCTTCCGGGCAGAGCGACGTGCGCGAGGATCAGATTGCGGCGTTCGAGGCCGAGATCGAACGCTTGTTGGCCGAGGCCGGTGGCGTACCGTCGGTGGCGGCGCCGGCGGCGATCGCCCGCGAGCCGGTCGTAGAGGTCGTTCCGGCCGTCGTTGCCGACGTGGCTGCGGCCGCGCCGGCGAAGAAGGGCGGCGAGAAGAAGGACGGCTCGAAGCGGGCTGCAGGGCAGACGATCCGCGTCGACATCGAGCGGTTGGATACGCTGCTCAACCTGGTCGGCGAGTTGGTGATCAATCGGACGCGGATCTCGGATATCGCTTCGACGCTCGAGCGGTTGATGAACGATAAGGAAATCGCGGCTCCGGCCGCACTGGTCTCTCCGCTTGCCAAAGAACTGGCGAATAGCGCGGCCATGCTCGCGCGGACGAGCAACGAGATCCAAGAGTCGATCATGAAAGTTCGAATGGTCCCGATCGGCCAGGTCTTCGACCGCTTCCCGAGGCTGGTCCGGGATGTGGCGAAGGCGCGCGGCAAAGAAGTCCAGCTCGAGATCTCGGGCGCGGAGACGGATCTCGACAAGACGATCGTCGACGAGGTCGGGGAGCCGTTGATGCATCTGTTGCGCAACTGCGTCGATCACGGGATCGAAACGCCGGACGTGCGCGAGGCGCGCGGGAAGAAGAGGGCCGGGACGATCTCGCTCAACGCCTTTCACGAAGGCAATCAGATCATCATCGAGGTCTCGGACGACGGCAACGGCATCGATCTCGATCGCGTGAAGGCACGCGGTATCGCGCAAGGGTTGATCGCGGCCGACGACAAGCTGACCGATCGGGAGCTGGTCGAGTTGATCTTTACGCCGGGCTTCTCGACGGCCGAGACGGTCTCGGATGTGAGCGGACGCGGCGTCGGTATGGACGTGGTGAAGAAGAACATCACCCGCCTCAAGGGCGTCTTCGACGTCGATACGATCGCCGGCGGTGGTACCAAGTTTACGATCAAGCTGCCGCTCACGCTTGCGATCATCCAGGCGCTGTTGGTGCGCGTGGTCGACGAACTCTATGCGATTCCGCTCGACTCCGTGATCGAGTCGCAGCGCGTCGAGATGCCGGACGTTCGTACCGTTCACGGGAACGAAGTGATCACGCTGCGCGGGCAGGTCGTTCCGTTGTTACGCGTCGCGGACTTCTTCGAACTCGGCGGCGGTCGCGATCCGGAGAAGGTGATGATCGTGATCGTCGGGCTCCAGGGGCGCCAGGTCGGTCTGGTGGTCGACGGGTTCCAGGGCGAGCAAGAGATCGTGATCAAACCGCTCTCGGTGGTGGTCGGCAGGATTCCGGGCATCTCGGGGGCGACGATTCTAGGCAACGGCTCGATCTCGCTGATCCGCGACGTTCACTCGCTCGGGAGCGAAGCGTCCGCGAGCGGCAACGTCGCGCGCGCGGCCTGCT
>JBBRTL010000003.1:0-38423 GCA_038244445.1 Vulcanimicrobiales bacterium | reverse complement strand
ATCAGCAGGATCGCGAGGACCACGATGATGCCGAGACTGGAGAACGTGTCGGCCTGATCGGTGACGGCCGGTCCGAACTGCCAGCGGTAGCCGGGCGGGAGCGCGATCGAGTTCATCACGCCGGTCGCCGCCTTGACCGCGTCGCCGAGCGGGATGCCGACCAGCGAGGCGGTGATGTCGATCATGCGCTGCTTGTTCTCTCGCGTGATCTGGGATGGACCTTTGCCTACGGCGATCGTCGCGACTTCGGCGAGCGGCACGGTCGGCAGGGTGAACGCAGTCCCGGGCGTTGCCGTACCCGTCTGGATCAGCGAGTTCGAGGCCGAGGCGACCGGAATCGCGAGGTTCTCGATTGCCGCGATCGTGCGCCGCTGATCGGGCGGGAGCTGGACGACGATCGGATACTGCGTGCCGTTGATCTGCAGGTACGTCGCGATGGTCCCGCTCGTACCCGTCCCGATCGTCGCCGAGATATCCGACGTCGAGAGCCCGAGACTGGCGGCCTTCGTGCGATCGACCACGACGTCGACTTCGGGCTGCGAGTCGGTGATGCTCGTATCGGGGCGCGTCAGCCCGGGTATCTGCGCCAGTTGCGGGATCGCGGCGTGCTGTGCGAGGTTGTAGAGCCTGGTCACGTCGGGGCCATAGATCTGGATGTCGAGCGCATCCTGGCCGCGCGCGATGATCGACTGCACGATGTCGATGGTACGCCCGAACGCGAGCAGTCCCGGGATCGGCTTGCCGTACGTTTTCAGGTAGGCGGCACGTCGTTCCGGCGAGATGGTCGGTCCCGCCGAGCCACCCCCGGGACGCCGGCCGCCTGCGCCGCCCGAGAGTGCGGTCTGCCAACGCTGAACGAACCTCGCGGCGTTGACGCTGCTCTTGAGCTTGATCGAGAGGTTCGACGAGTTCGTCACCGCGGTGCCGCTGAATCCACCGCTCTGGCCGACTTGCGAGCCGACCTCCACGACTTCGTCGGTGTCGTTGCGGAAGCGCTGCTCGACGTCTTGCGTCACCTTGTTGGTCACGTCGAGGGCCGTGCCGTTCGGCATCCGCAGATTGAAGCGGACGTAGGCCGTGTTCGACGCCGGGAAGATCTCGGTCTTGACCGCTCCAAAGAACACGGCGACCAACGTAAGCGCGAATATTCCGCCGGCAACAATGAAGACGAGCGAGGCGTGATCGAGTGCCCACGTGAGGCGCGCCTTGTACCAGCCGACGAAGCGTTCGTACCCGCGATCGAAGCGGTCCACGAAGCGTCGATACGGCCCTCTCTTCTGGTTGTCGCCGTCGGTCGCATCGCCGTTCTTCTTGGTGTTCAAGTGCATGAGCACGGTGGTGAGCATCGGAATCGTGGTGACCGCGACGAGTAGCGAGAGCCCGACCGCGACCATGACCATCACCGCGAACGGAGTGAAGAGCAAGCCCTGTAGCCCCGGAATGAGGACGAGCGGCACGAACACGGTGATGACCGTCACCGACGATGCCAATACGGCGCTGAATATCTCGGTGACGGCATCCTCGGCGGCGACGTTGACGGCCTTCCCTAAGGCCATATGCCGATAGATGTTCTCGATGACGACGATGCCGTCGTCGACGATCAAACCGACGGCGAGCGCCAATCCTCCGAGCGTCATGACGTTGAGCGAATAGTGGAGGATGTAGGCGGCGAAAAGCGTGCCGAGTACGGAGATCGGAAGCGAGACCGCGACCGTGAGCGTCGAGCGCCACGAGTGCAAGAACAGGAAGATGACGAGGATCGCGAGCACCGCGCCGTAGAGCGCGGTATGTTCGAGCGCGTGGACGGCTTCGAGGATGAAGCCTTCCTGATCGAACACGACGCCGAACTGCATCCCCGGATAGCGCTTCTTGAGGTCGTCGACCCTGTTGTAGATGCCGATGGCCGTCGCGACGACGTTGGCGTCCGGCTGGGCATTGATCGAGATCCCGAGCGACGGCGCGCCGTTGAGGCGTTGGAACGAGCGCTGCTCTTCGATGGAGTCTTCGACCTTCGCCACGTTGCGCAGCAGGATGGGACTGCCATTCTTGACCGCGACGGTCAGGTCGCCGACCTGCGCGGCATCCGCATAGAGCGCGGACGTACGCAACTGGTATTCGTTGTTGCCGATCTGAACGATACCGGCCGGTAGCGTGACGTTCTCTTTCTGGAGCCGCGAGACGATCAGGGCCATCGTCAGCCCGTTCGCCGCAAGCGTGTTCGCGTTGGGCGTGATCGTGATGGCGCGCTGTTGATCGGAGTTGACCGTGACCGATGCGACGCCTTGGACGGCCGAGAACTCGTCGGCCAAGAAGTTATTGAAGAGATCGCCCATATCGCGCAGCGACATGTTCGGGTCGGTCACGAACATGCGCGCAACCGGCAACGAGTTGGAATCGAACTTGAAGATCTGTGGCTGTTGCAGGTTGGGATCGTTCGGCAGCGAGTTCCGAATGCGGTCGATCTGCTGCTGGACGTTGACCGACGCGGTGTCGACGTTGACGCCGTAGTAGAAGGTCGCATTGATGCGGGTCGATCCGAGCGAACTGGTGGAGTCGATGCGCTGGAGCCCGTTCACCCGACTGATGGCGTTCTCGATCGGCCGGGTGACGAGCGTCTCCATCTGCTCCGGTCCGACGTTCGGGTAGCCGATGGTGACCGTGAGAGACGGCGGCGAGAAGCTCGGCAGCAGGGCGACCGCGAGACGCGGCAATGCGAACAGCCCAAGGACGATGATCGCGAGGGCGATCATGGTCACGGCAACGCGCCGGTTGACGGCGAAGTGGGCGATCGACAATTAGGGATTTCCCGAGAAGAAGGGCGGTTCCAGGTCACCCTATCCGGAGGGACTGATAGCCCCCTGAGAGGGCGACCGGGGCACGACCGGAGTTTGCCGAGGCAAGTGGTTGTCGCCCGTGGGGAGCCTGTGGTATCCTACCCAAGCTTTGGCCGGCCCTTTGGGGCTGGTTTACCCGCTGCCCGCCGCGTTGGCGGGCCACCCGCTACGGCGGGTGTCCGTAGGGGGTACCATGACCGACTACGAGATCACCTATATCCTCAAGCCTTCTATGGAGGAGGCTGACGTCGAGGCCCGCTCGATCGCCATCGGAGAGATCGTCACCAAGGGTGGCGGCACCGTCGGTTCCATCGAGAAGCTCGGCAAGCGCCGTCTGGCGTACGAGATCGCCGACCTCAAAGAAGGCAACTACGTCGTGATGGGCTTCAAGTCCGACGCGGCGACTTCGAAGGAGCTGGAGCGTCTGCTCAAGCTCGACGAGAACGTTCTGCGCGCCCTGCTCCTGTCGCTCGACAAGAAGCAGCTCGCCCACATGGCCGCCGGCGGCCATATCTCGGCTCCGGCCCCGCCGCGTGAAGAGCGCGAATACGGCGGCCGTGGCGATCGCGGCGACCGTGGCGGCTACCGCAGCCGCGAAGATCGCGACGACCGCTAGGCCCCGAACCAGAATGCCACCCGTATGGCACGCTACCTCGGTAGCGTGCCATTCATAGCACAGCGACATAGCTAAGAAGAGAGAGCAAGACTATGGCAGGTTCCTACAACCGCGTGATCCTCGTCGGCAACCTGACGAGAGACCCGGAAATCAAGTACACGCAATCCGGCAAGGGCGTCACCAAGTTTTCGCTCGCCGTGAACAACCCGCGCAACAAAGAAGAGACGACGTTCGTGGACATCGTCGCTTGGGACAAACTCGGCGAGACGTGCAACAAGTACCTGAAGAAGGGCTCGAACACGCTGGTCGAAGGTCGCCTCGTCATCCGTTCGTACGACGACAAGGACGGCAACAAGCGTAAGGCCACCGAAGTCGTGATCGACAACATGCAGATGCTCGGCTCGCGTCCCGATGGCGCCGGAAGCGGCGACTACGCGAGCGGCAGCAGCAACTACGGCGGCGGATCCAGCGCCCCCACCACCGGCGGCGGTGCCGACTTCCAGGATAACTTGGACGACGAGATCCCGTTCTAGTGTTGTCTCACGGTAACTGCTAAAAAATCGTCAGTTATGGTGAAATGGCGCCAAATGGTGAAATGTCGACCTGGACGTCGTGAACAATAGCGAAGAAAAGCCTTGCAACAGCAAGGCTTTTCTTCGCTATGAACTTCGATCGCGTGGAAGCCAGCGAGGGCGGGCGTTTCACTATTACCAGGCGCAAGAGGCCCGCGCGAAATCGATCAGCCCAACTTTGCGGTTCGACTAAGCGACGATACTAACTCCGGCGCGGCGGGCGATGGGAAACGAAGCCAACCTCACGGACGTAGTTTCAAGACGCAGCCTTCGTGGATCGTGACCCACACGTGCGTGCGTTGGGCGAGATAATCGAGCGGAAGCGCGAGTTTCGTATCGCAGAGCTGGGTTTTCAGACGGAGCGACGTCGCGAGCAGCGGAACGCTGATCGAACTGGTTTTGTGGGGTGCAATCGACATAGTGATGCCCATTCCGGGTTGGGAGACGACCACCGTAGCGGGTCCGTGCCAATAGACGTCGTTCGTGACGCTAACGCGCAGAGGCCCCATCGGCCAGGCGGGCGTGGCGGCCGCGAGCGAGCCGACGAGCAGGGCGAGAGCGAACAGTCGTTTCATGGCTACCTACCTTCTCCCTGACCCAACGCCCGGCATCCTCGCTTGGTTCCAAAAACGGGAGATCCCCGCAGGCGTACCCGGGGGAACGAGCGTGCTACGCTGAGACACTCGAGGCGATGCAGACGTGGGCCGGGACCACCTTTTCCGGCTAGAGCGGATAATCGTGCTCCCAGAATTGATAGTGCAGGCCATTCCGAGGGCGTTTGTACATGAGCGATCCATCTCTCGAATGAACTGTTTGCAGCGTCACCGGGCGAAGATCGTCGCCTGTCGTGTAGATAACGCCGTAGACCACGTTCGCGACCTGATAGCTGCCACGGGGAATGACGAACGTGATATTGACCGGCCAGGACTCGTCAAGCGCCAAGCCGACGTGCCGTAGCTGATCTGCTCCGACGACCGGCCCGAACGATGTTCGCATGGACCGCAAAAGTTCCGGAGGGGAGAGGTTGAGCGATCGATAGAGATCCAGCGTGCCACGCTTGTCCGATAAGAGGCGGTGACGCGTGGCTAAGACTCGTCGCCCGTATACGTCGATCGAATATCCAAGAATCAATACGGGCCGGGTCCCGAGATTCTGTAGATTCAGGGTCACTTTTACGAACTCAGCGTTCTTTTCGACAGCGTCGTGCGCAAGCACCACGGAGGTCTGCAGTCGCATCGGTTCTGCCGCCGGCTTGATCCGCTCTTGGTAGACGAAGACGTAAATGCCCCACAGCGCGGCAATCGTGAACGCAGCAATTTCCGCAGCATGGCGCCATCGCTCGAGCGGCGAGAGGTGCGTCTCGACGTGGTAGCGCCGTTCGTCGTCGGGTGGCAACACGACGCACCGATTCTCCATGTTGCCGATGCTCCCTTGCTTGTCGCTCAAGCCTCGTGGGTGGACGGCAAGATTGCATGCACGGAGATGTCGAAGGGCGTAAAATGATCGATCATACCGGAGTGCTCTTACTCGCGACGGTGCTGGCGGTCGGGGTCTTGCACACCATCGTCCCCGACCACTGGGCGCCGATCGTCGTACTTGCGCGCCAGCAAGGCTGGTCCATCGCGCGAACGGCGCGGGCCGCCGCGCTTGCCGGACTAGGCCACGTGACGACGACATTGGTGCTGGGCGTATTGCTGTGGGTCGTCGGTGCGGCGCTAGCCGCGCGATATGCGCACCTCGTATCCGTTGTATCGGCCGTCGCTTTGCTCGCTTTCGGACTCTGGATCGCCTATGGAGGTTGGAAAGAAGTTCGCGGGAGCGGTACGCACGATCACGGCCACTCGCATATGGGACACGCGCACCTGCATGCACCCGAAGCCGGCCCGCAGCACGTGCATTGGCACGAGCACCACGACGAGGACTGGCACGCCATTGAAGGCGGTGTCGCGACGGCCCACACCCACGATCACTCGGCCTCCGGCCGTACGGCGCTCTTGCTGATCTTGGGGTCGTCCCCGATGGTCGAGGGCATCCCGGCATTTCTGAGTGCATCGACCAAAGGTCCGGCCCTGCTCGGCGCGATGGCGATCGTGTTCGGCGTCTCGACGATCGCGACGTATGTCGTGCTTTGCGTAGCGGGAGTTCGCGGACTGCAGCGCACGTCGCTCGGGCCGCTAGAAAAATATGGCGAGGTGCTAAGCGGCCTTTTTGTCGCCGCCGTCGGGATCTATGCGCTTTTCACCGCTTAGATCGAGGCGCGAGTGGGCCCCTCCTTTGCCCCGCCGGGACGGGGCACCCATTTCCGGCAGCGAACCGTTCCTAGAGCGCTCGCCTGACGGGAAGAACGACGTTCCGGCGGCCACTACCAAGGAGGAACGATGTTGAAGAATCGGTTGCTTACGATCTCTCTCGCAGTGCTTGCGACTCTTATCGTGATGGCTCCGGCCATCGCCGAAGGGGGCCACTACCACTGCGTTGTCGAGATCAACAACGTGCAGAACCACCAGCAAGAGATCACCGTTGAGAAGGGCTCTGACGGAACCGAGCGCATCACCATCCCGGCCGACGGGTATGTGATGGTCACAGCGTATGACTTTCACAAAGGCGAGACCTATACGGCCGTGCCCGCAAGAGCCGATGGTCAAGGGAAGATTTGGTTCAGGCCCGCGTTGTGCCGCCGTAAGGGCGTGCCCTTCGGCTATGCGCACCTGACGGTCACGGGCGGCCCGCGTATCTACGACAACAACGCTGCCTGCCCCAAATAGACCACGATCGCGGTCGCTCCTTTGCTGGTACCTTTGCGTGAGGACACCGGCGGATAGCGGAGTAGCGTAGGATGTGCAATGAGTTCGAATAGTCAAGCCTTACCGGGGGCGAAGCTGGACGCCGCCAAGATGCCCGGCCACTGGCTCCTCGCACGTCTTGGAAAGCGGGTCTTGCGCCCCGGTGGCCTCCAACTAACGAAGCGCATGCTCGACGCACTCGACATATCGGCCGACGACCGCGTCATCGAGTTCGCACCCGGACTCGGCATCACCGCCGATCTGATCCTCGCGCATCATCCGCAGAGCTACGTCGCCGTGGAACGGGACGAGGCGGCCGCGCGAGCGTTGCGACAGCGTATCGGTGGCGAAGGCCGGAGCGTCATCAACTTGAACGCCGATGCGTCGACGATCGAAGGTGGCTGCGCGACGGTGGTCTGCGGCGAGGCTATGCTTTCGATGCAGACCGAGGCGACGAAGCAGGTCATCGTCGCCGAGGCCTTCCGCCTTCTCGAGCCCGGCGGACGCTTTGCGATCCACGAGCTATCGCTGATACCCGACGATATCCCGAACGAACTCGCCGATCGCATCCTCGCCGATCTCTCCTCGAGCATCCATATCGGCGCGCGGCCGGCCACCGTTGCCGAATGGCAGCAAGTACTTTCAGAGGCGGGGTTCACGGTGGAGCGCTGCTTCACCGCACCGATGCACCTGCTACGCATCTCTCGGCTATTCGAAGACGAGGGCATGCTGCGAGCGATCCGCTTTCTCTTCAACGTCGCGACGGATGGCACGGCGCGCCGCCGCGTATTCGCTATGGCCAAGGTGTTCAAGCGCTGCGAGCACAGCCTCGGCGCAGTCGTCCTCGTCGCGCGGCGCCCCGGCGCATAGCACCGATAGGGCAGAAGAGGTGGCTCATGAATGACAGCGTCTCCGGCTCCGTGCGTGCGACGGTCACCCTCCACGTGCCGATCTCCACTAGCGACGCGACCAGAACGGAGCGTGGGTGAAGCGCCGCTCGCGCGAATAGATCGACGGCCGGGCTGCGAGCACGGATCGGATCGCCGCTTCGAAGTCTTCGGCATAGCGGGCAAGGGGACGCGCGTCACCCTCCAGCATCGCGACCGCGGCCAGCGCGGCTCTGCGTCCCGACCAGAGGGCCGTCGTCAGACCGTGCGAGGAGAGGGGGTCGAACGCCGCCGCCGCATCGCCGGCCGCCGCCCATCCTTCGCCTGCGATCTGTTGCAGCCACGTGGTCGCCGCACTTGCGAGCCGCGGTGGCTCGGCGATCGCGTAGTCCGCACTCTCGATCCAACGCGCGATCGATGGCGCTTCGGCAACCATACGCGCCCAGGTTCGTGAGTCGCGCGTAATGCCGCGCGGCAAGCGATCGGGATCGGAGAAGAACGCGAGGCTGAGCCGGAGATCCGGCAACAGCGTCGCGTACCACCATCCGTTCTCCACCGCCTCGATCATCGTTGCCGGTGTGGGCGCGACCGCTCTTCTGGTTTGACGCAAGAACGTATAGGCTGCGACGAGTCTATCGGCTCGACGTCGCAAACCCATGCCGCGCGCGACCACGGCCGCGCGCCCGCTGCAATCGATCGCAAAGCGCGCGTTCACGTGCCCTCCGCCGACCAAGTGCATGATCCATCCATCGTCGCAGCGTTGCGCGCGTTGTACCGTCTCGGCGATCGCGAAGCCCGTCCGCTCGAGAGCGTCGCGCAGCATCCGATCGAATGCGGGACGATCGAGCACGTAGCCGAGGCCGCCGGAATGAACGATCGGATTGCTTTGCGCGAGCAGCGCGGAGCCCCAGGCGGAGAAGCGGACGTTCGCCGGCCGATGCGGCCCGGCGGCGAATGCTCCTGCGAGTCCGAGTTCCGCCAACAGTTCGACCCCTGAGGAAGCCAGCGATTCGCCGGCGCGGTCGCTCGATACGTTTCGCGGCGCGATCGCCGCGACCCGATAGCCGCTTCGGGCCAGGGTCAGCGCCGCCGAAGCCGCCGCCACTCCGCCGCCTACGATCGCGACGTCGACCGAATCGCTCTTCAACGGCCCGCTCCGGCTATTCGCGCGAGAGATCCATCGAACCGCGATCGACTTCTACGAAGAGCGTTGCGGGTATCTCAGGCGGCCGCTGCGGATCGCCGGGTCCTGCGCGCCGTACGACCATGCCCATCCGATTCCACAGATAGATCATCCGGTTGAGCCCGTCGTTGTAGCTCGCGTTCGCGTGATAGCCGATTCCAGCCGCACCGCGCGACCACGCGACCCGGCTCTCGAAGAACTTCACGCGTTCGGCGGCCGGCAGCTGCGGGTTCACGACGACGTCGTAATATGCTTCCGGCAGAACGTCGATAGGTAGTAGCGCCGGCCACCACGTCGCGGTCGGAAAATCGGTCGCGAAAGTGACTTGCTGACAACTGAACGCATCACACTGCCAGGGAATGCCCATCCAGCGCGTGAGGTCACCCGGCATTTGCGGCCCGATCGCGGCCGGCGTTCCGCGATATCCCGAAAAAGCGCGCTCGACGGTGAGCAGCGCCCCCAGATCTTGGACGAGGTCCGGCGCCCGATCCGTCGCCGGCGAAATGCGAAAGGGTCCGCGATAGAGTTCGCGGTGGCGCAGCGGCCACGTCAGTTCGACGCCCGGATGGAACGCGCCGCCCGAACACGTCTCCAGGACGGCACGCGTCAATGCCTCCGGCCGCTGCGCCAGCGGGATATCTTCGAGCGTCGCGATCTCCGGCGCGTCGAGCGAGCCGAGATCGTCGACGAATGCGCCGTCCCGCCAGGCTTGCAACACCGCATATTGCTGTGTCGGGATGCGGAACCAGCGCAACGGCGATCCGGCATAATTGATCCCGTCTCCAAGCATGGGCGGAAGCTTGTCGCTCTGCTGTGCGTCGATGGCGGGATCGCGGAACGCCTCGAACACCGTCTGTCGAAAGGCCTTGTTGGCCGGACTCGGATCGCGAAGCTTTGCGAGGGTCTCGGGAGCGTCGAAGCTGCCGATATCGAGCCATCTCCGCTGCAGGTTCGCAGCCGCTGCCACCCACTCCATAAGCGCGATGCGGTGGAACAGCGGATAGATGTCCTTCCGAAACGAGAGTGGCCGCTTGGCCGGCGCGGTCCAGCCGGCGGCGATATTGACGTCCGTCATGACGTCGTAGAGCGAGATGAACGGCGGGATCTCGGGCGCGAAGTCCGGCCCGCAGCACGCGATCCACGCGTTCTCCGCGTCCATCACCGAGCCGCCGGCGAGACGTACCCGCGCGCGCACGACGCCGTCGCACCAGTCGTCGTACCAGCCGTCGTTGTCGGAGAAGTTCGTGATCGGATTGTTCGGGATCGCCGAACGCGAGTCGCCGTCGCCGGGGAAGACGAGGAGCCGTCCGGCATCGTCGGTCCGCAACTCGCCGAGCTTCACGTCGAACTTCTTCCAAAAGCGGCCGATCATGGCGTATGCCGGGTCCCCGCCCTGCAGATTGGTGTTCGCGCCGCCGATCGACCTGGGCCCCGGATCGACGACCAGCATCGCGGCTCGCTCGGCGTCCTCGACGAAGGACTGGTTGCGTTTTTGTCCGGGCAGCCCGGGTGCCCGGTCGCCGTTGTCGAGCGGGTCGCTGAAACCGTACCATGCAGCCTTGGTATTGGCGACGTGGACGTTCCACTCGATCGACGCGTCCTTCGCCGTCACTTCGCGCACGACGTCGCCGGCCGCATTGAACCCGAAGATGCGGAAGCGTTGCACTTGTTTCTTGATGCGATCGGTCCCATCTTTGTACGAGCCGTCGCGCAATGCCGGCAACCCGGGGATCTCCGGGGCTAGAAACCACTTCGGACTATTGCCGACGCGACTCATGCCGAGCGCGGGAAAGATCGCGAGCCGCACGATCGTTCCGTCCGACGGCGTCGATCCGCCCGCATCGCGCGCGAACGCCGCCCTCGCCGTTAACGCTCCGGCGATCGGAAGCAGCGTGAGACCGGCTAGGAAGTCGCGTCGCTTCGGCATGCGATTCTCTCGTCGATGTTCATGTCAGGCCAAATACGTCGGCCGACCAGTGTCCCCTGGTTAGGGCCCGCGTGGCCGGTGTACGTCCGCCAAGCACGCGATTCGCCCTGCTGAACTAGTGCTGCGCCGACACGTACGACAGCACCTCTGGTTCTACTAGGTCGAGACGATCGGGCGCGAACGCATGAAACGCCTCGACAGAGACCAGCCGAGTCCTAAGCCTAGATCGAGCCGTTCGGGACGGGAAGCCTCCATAGCACGCCGTTGAAATAGTCGGTGAGCCAGATCGAATCGTGACCGAAGCGTACCGCGTCGCCACCGCGTCCGCCCCATTGCCGGACGGCGCCGGTCGTTGCATCGATGCGCGCTAAGGGAACGCCGATGATGGTTGCCCAAACGGAACCAGCGCCGTAAGAAATCTCTCCGCCGCCGCCGGGTACGCCGGCGTCGATGGTGGCGATCAAGCGTTTCGTCGCGATATCCACTTTGCTCACGCTGCCGTCGCCTTGATTGAGCGTCCACACGGCGCCGTTGCCGGCCGTGAGAAAGCGGGGTTTGGATCCGACGGCAATCGTCGCGACGATGCTGCCGCTCGATGCGTCGATCGCCGTCAACAGGTTCTTCTCACCGCTCGTCACCCAGACGATGCCGTCGCTGAAGAGCGGGTTGTACGAGCCGCGCGGCACGGTGATCGATTGCCGGATGCGATTCGTTGCTGGATCGATGCGGGAGAGCATTCCGTTACCGGTCGCCATCCAGATGCTGTCACCGCTCGCGGCGATGCCGCCCTCGGAGAGCGCGGGCGCGACCGGAAGGACGCTTGCAATGCGGTTGGTCGCTGGGTCGATGCGCGCGAGTCCGCGGTGCGTTCCGCATAGCGGCACCCAGAGGCTGCCGAAGCCGAACGCGAGCCCGGAGCACGGTTCGCCCGGAACCGCCACGCGTGCGGCGAGTGCGTTGGTCGCGACGTCGATGCGTTGCACGGACTTGAGCGCCGCATTGGAGACCCACACTGAATCGTCGGTGACGGCCATCCAATCGGGCGTGCCGCCGAGCGCAAACGTCGCCGCCGGCGGCAGAGAATCCGCGATGCTTTGCGGTGCGAGTCCCAAGCCGATGTAGGTCTCGTAGACGATGCGCCATCCCTCGCCGGTCTTTTCCCACGATGCGAGATACGTGCCGGAGTGCACGCGCTCGGGCGGCTTGTTAACCGCCGTCCAGTCCCCGTATTCGGAAGCATGCGCGCCGTTTGCGCTCACGACGATCTTCGACGGCCGCCGGACGTACGCAACAAAGCGCGGGTCTTTGAACTCTTCGCTCGCGTAGCTGCGAGCCAGCACGGCCGAGCCGGAGAAGAGCGTGCCGTCGCTCGCGATCAGGCGGATATTCGGCGCCCACGCCTTCCGCATTGCGGCGACGTCGTGCGAAGCGATTGCCGCGTTGTTTGCCAGCCGCATGGCCCGGATGGCCGCCACGTCCAAAGATGTCGCCGCGGCGGGGGCGGCGAGCGCGATCGACAGCAGTGAAAGCGCGAACATCCCGCGCATGGCTATGGGCACTGTCATATGAAATCACACTATGACGCCAGGGAGTGAGTCTCCCTCACAAATTGAAACCCGGCTGTCCAAGGCCCTGTGAGGTGGCTCACTGTGGGGCGGGGCATCTTCGGCTACGCTGACGGCATTACCACTCAGCAATTGGAGATATGTCATCGTATGAATCACTTTCGAATGCGCAGCCTTCTCGGCCTGATCGCGGTCGCGGCCATCGGGTTGCTCGGCGTCCCAGCGATCGCCGCAATGATGGCGCCCCCCTCGATCTCGATCGCATCGCCGGCCATGGGGAGCACGATTACCGGCGCAGATATCCCGGTCACGGTCGCCGTCAAGAATTTCACCGTCAACTGCGCTAACGCCGGAAAGACGAACGCGCCGATGGGCGAGGGGCACATCCACGCCATGGTCGACGGGCTGGACATGGCACACCTGACCACGGTCGCCTGCTCCGACCACTTCTCGATTTCAGGCCAAGGCCTCAAGCCCGGTAAGCATATGCTCGCAGTCGTGCTCGCCACCGACGCGCACGCGATGAACAGCTTGCCGGCCATGACGACGTTCACGTACGAACCGCGCAACGCCAATCCCCTGCCCGGCGCGACGACCGGTGCACCCTCGGTCACCGTGGTCTCGCCGAAGAACGGCGCAACGGTACCCTCTAAGTTCAACCTGGTCCTCGCCGTTTCGAACTTCCATCTCTCGTGCGACCTTGAAGGGAAGCCCGACGTGGCCGGTTGGGGCCACGTGCACGTGATGGTGCAACAACAGGGCGAGACGACCGCCAACGCAGCAATGCCGATGGTCGCGATGATGAAAACATCCAAGGGCATGTCCATGGCCAAGGCGTTCATGCAAGAGACGCACATGACGATGCAGCAGATGCAGCCGATGATGACCATGGCCGAGCCAAGCATGATCGGAATGCCTTGCACCAAGACCATCCCGGTCGATCTGTCGACATGGCATAGCGGAAAGGCGAATATCGTCGTTCAGCTCGCCAAGAACGATCACATGCCGGCAATGGGCGTAGCTCCGGCGACGCTCACCGTGAACGTAAAGTAGTTCACGCGAAAGAACCGCAGGGTCGCCCCACCCACAGGGCGGCCCTCTCTTCGTTCCCACCGTGAGGCAGCAACTATGCACCAGTTCGTTCGTATCGTTCATCGACCCACCGGGACCGTTATCGCGGAGGGGCCACTTGGCTGGGGCATCATGCCGTTCGAGGGCAACTACTATATCGCCAGGCGGTACCTGAGAGCGACGTTCAAGCCGAACTTCATTCCGGGTCTTTGCGTGTACAAATTTCTGTACGTATGGATGGACCTGATCCTCCCGAATGGGAAACGCGAAGGTAGCCTCGGATGGCTGTATTGGCTACCGAATCCGCTGCTCCCATTCATCTGGTATCGCGTCGCCGTGCCGCAGGATCATCCGTCGCTCGCAGTCGAGAACATCTGCTGACCATGGAACAAGTGTCGTGGCCGATGTTGCAGCCTAGCGTCGACGTGGTACTGTACGGATGTCGCGACTGTTTCTTCTCGCAACTTGCGCGCAATCGTGTGAGCGAAGTCGCCACCGAGTTTGCGGGTATTACGGTCCACATGCGGGATCGGTCCGAGGCCGAAGCCGACGGCGTTCGGGTGGTCGTGACCCCCACGCTGCTGCTCCCCGATGGACGCCGGCTGACCGGGACGCCGAGTGCCGAGCGTCTGCGAAGGGTGTTCGCGGAACTGCTCGGGAAGGGCGCCCCTATGCCCAACAAGGTGTGGTATCTCCAGCACAATCGTCTCTTTCACGGCGTGCCGCTGAAGGAGATCGAGAAGTACGCCCACCTCTTCCACGAGCAAGACTTCAAGCCCAAAGAGATCGTCTTTTCTGAAGGCGATCTGGGCGACGCGATCTACCTGCTGAAGACCGGTCACGTACGACTCTATCGTCTTACCGAAGACGGGAAGGAACTCACGCTCGCTTTTCTCGGGCCAGGCGATGTGTTCGGCGAACTGTCGTTGTTCAGAGAGGCGCGTCGCCAGACGTTCGCCGAGGCTCTGGAAGACTCGCACATCTGCGCGGCCTCGGTCGAGGACTTTACCCGGCTGATGAGCCACAAGCCACAGCTGACGATGATGGTCGCCGGCGAGATCGCGCGACGCCACAGCGAAATGGAGACGCGAATCGCCGGCCTCGCGTACGGCTCGGGCCGGGCCAAACTGGTCTCGGCGTTGCGACATCTCGCGCGGGAACACGGCGACGAGCGTGCGGACGGAAAGATCCGCATCGGGCTTCGCCTCTCCCATCAAGAGATCGCCCAACTGATGGGCGTCACGCGCGAAACCTGTACGATCGAACTCGGGAAGCTGCAGAAGGCCGGTGCCGTTTGCTTCGATGACGATCGATATATCGTGGTAGACCCGGACCGCTTAGGCCCCGGGATTCTCGATCGCGTCCTACAGACGGTGCTCGGAACCAAGGCGTAGATCCGGGGGTGGTTCGGCACTTGACACCCCTCCCGTGGTGGGGTAGGATATGAACCTATGAAACCCCGCAAAAGTAGTCTCGGCCCGGCCAAAAAGACGCAAGTCCTGAATCGGCTCAAATCCGTGCGTGGCCACCTCGATGGCGTCATCAAGATGGTCGAGGACGACACGTATTGCGTTCAGGTCATCAAACAGATCGCCGCGTGCCGCGGAGCGCTCGATCGCGTCAGTCGGATCGAGTTCGAGAATCACCTCGCACATTGCCTCGTCGAGCAAGTACAGGCGGGTGAGGCCGATCACGCGGTTGCCGAACTCATGGACATTCTTTCGCTTCGTCAGCAGGTCGCATGATGCGGACGATCGCAGCGGAAACCGCCGTGGATCCCGTCTGTGGAATGGACGTCGACGTAGCAACGGCCGAGCATCGCGCCGAGCACGAGGGCGGCACCTACTACTTCTGCTCATCCGGCTGCAAGGCGAAGTTCATCTCCGCGCCGGAGACATATCTTGCGCCACCGACGGAACACGTAACACCCGCCGCTGCGGAGGGCGCGACGTATACCTGCCCGATGCATCCGCAGATCCGCCAGATCGGACCGGGGAGTTGTCCGATCTGCGGCATGGCCCTCGAGCCGCTGGTCGTCGTTTCCGATGTCCAGCCCAATCACGAATTGCTCGATATGACTCGCCGCTTGTGGATCGGCGCCGTCCTCGCCGCGCCGATCGTCGCGATCGAGATGGGCGCTCACGTTCCCGCGCTACGGGTTCACGAGTTGCTCGCGCCGCAGGTCGCCGCGCTGATCGAGTTCGCCCTGGCAACGCCGGTAGTGCTCTGGGCCGGCTGGCCTTTCTTTGCGCGCGGGTGGGCGTCGCTCATCTCGCGACACCTGAACATGTTCACGCTGATCGCAATCGGCACCGGTACGGCGTATCTCTACAGCGTCATCGCGACGTTCGCTCCTTCGATCTTTCCGGCCGGCTTCCGCGGTATGGGTGGCGCGGTCGATGTGTATTTCGAACCTGCCGCCGTGATCACCGTCCTGGTCCTGCTCGGGCAGGTTCTCGAATTACGCGCTCGAGAGCAGACCGGCGGAGCCATTCGCGCGCTCCTCAACCTCGCACCTAAGACCGCTCGTCGCATTGGCGACGGCGGCAACGAAATCGACGTGCCGATCGAGGCCGTTCAGATCGGCGATCGTCTACGCATACGCCCGGGAGATAGCATTCCGGTCGACGGCGAAGTTCTCGAAGGCCGTAGCGCCGTCGACGAATCGATGGTGACCGGCGAGTCGATGCCCGTCGCAAAGCTGACCGGAGCGAAGGTGGTCGGCGGGACGATCAACGGAACCGGGACACTGGTTATGCGGGCCGAGAAGGTCGGCGCCGAGACGATGCTCGCACGCATCGTCGCGATGGTGGCAGACGCGCAACGAAGCCGCGCACCGATCCAACGTCTGGCCGACACGGTCTCGGGATACTTCGTGCCGGCAGTGATATTGGCAGCGCTGATCGCCTTTGGGGCATGGGCGATCTGGGGACCGAGCCCCGCGCTCGCCTACGCACTGATCGCCGCAGTTTCGGTGCTTATCATCGCCTGCCCGTGCGCGCTCGGCCTGGCCACGCCGATGTCGATCGGGGTCGGCGTCGGCAAAGGCGCGAGCGCAGGCGTGCTCGTGAAGTCGGCCGACGCGCTCGAACGCATGGAACGCGTCGATACCCTCGTAATCGACAAGACGGGAACGCTGACCGAAGGCAAACCGCAGGTCGTCGCCGTCCGTACGGTCGGTGATATGAGCGATGTCGAACTGCTCGCTCTTGCGGGCGGACTCGAGCGCGCAAGCGAGCATCCGTTGGCTGCCGCCATCGTTTCGGCCGCACGCGATCACGGAAGCCCCGTGCTCGAGGTGACGAACTTTCAATCCGTGACGGGCAAGGGCGTGACCGGAACGGTCGGGGCGTTCTCCGTACTCCTTGGCAATGCGGCGTTGATGGCCGATCACGGTGTGAGCTTGGATGGCCTGGAGGCGGTTGCGGAAGCGCAGCGGGCAGAGGGCGCGACCGCGCTCTATCTCGCGGTCGACGGTCGGGCGAGCGGTGTCATCGCCGTTGCCGACCCGATCAAGACCTCATCGCGTGCGGCCATCACGGCGCTCAAAGCGGCGGGGTTGCACGTCGTGATGCTGACCGGTGACAACCGCACGACGGCCGAGGCCGTCGGAAAGATGCTGGAGATCGACGATATCCGAGCCGACGTGTTACCCGGAGACAAGCACCGCATCGTCGAGGAGTTCAAGCGCGACGGCAAGATCGTCGCGATGGCGGGCGACGGCGTGAACGATGCTCCGGCGCTCGCTGCAGCCGATGTCGGGATCGCCATGGGAACCGGCACCGACGTCGCCATCGAGAGCGCGGGCATCACGCTTCTACGCGGCGATCTGGCCGGCATCGTACGGGCGCGGCGGCTCAGTCATGCGACGATGCGGAACATCCGGCAAAATCTGGTCTTCGCCTTTGCCTACAACGCACTCGGCATCCCGATCGCGGCCGGCGTGCTCTATCCTGTATTCGGGATATTGTTAAGTCCGATGATCGCCGCGCTTGCGATGTCGTTCAGCTCCGTTTCGGTCATCGGCAACGCCCTTCGATTGCGTGGGCTACGGCTAGATTAGCCTGAAACGAGGCGAAATGCGCGATCGATTCCCGACGATTGAGCCCTATGAGCACGGCATGCTCGATGTCGGCGACGGGCAGCGCGTGTACTGGGAGTGCTGCGGGAATCCCCATGGCAAGCCCGCGCTCTATCTGCACGGCGGCCCGGGTTCGGGCTGCACGCCGGGCCCGCGCCGGCTCTTCGACCCGGAAGCATATCGGATGGTCCTGTTCGACCAGCGCGGATGCGGGCGCAGCGGGCCGTTGGCCGATCGGCCCGACGTCGATCTCAGCACGAACACGACCGCTCATCTGCTGCGCGATATAGAGCAGTTACGAGAGCATCTCCATATCGAGAGCTGGACGATTCTCGGGATGTCGTGGGGTACGACCCTTGCGCTCGCATATGCCCAGGCTCACCCTCAACGCGTCGCGGCTCTTGTCCTAGCTCTCGTGACGACGACCTCGCGGCGTGAGGTGCGTTGGCTCACGGAAGGCGTCGGAAGCGTCTTCCCTCAAGAGTGGAAGCGCTTTGCGTCGGCCGTGCCCGACGCGTTACGAGACCGCCCTTTGGTCGATGCGTACGCGGCGGCGCTCTTCGATCGCGATCCGGCAGTCCGGGAACACGCAGCGCGAGAATGGTGCGCCTGGGAAGACGCGCATGTTTCGCTTAGTCCCGGCCATAGGCCCAATCCTCGCTTTGAGGATCCCGCGTTCCGGCTACGTTTCGCGCGCCTGGTTACCCACTATTGGAGGAATGCCGCCTTCCTCGATGACGATCAACTGATCCGGGACGCAGGCGCTTTGAACGGCATTTCTGGAGCATTGATTCACGGACGTCTCGACGTCAGCAGCCCACTCGATGCAGCTCTTCGTCTCTCGAAAGAATGGACGACGAGCAAGCTCTACGTATTGGACGACGTCGGCCACGGCGGCGGCGAGTCGTTCATCGGCACGGTGCTCGAGACTCTGGGGCAGTTCGCACAGATTCGTCGATGACCGACCCATACGACCGCAACAGCCGAAATGACACGGCCAATTCGTAGCTTCTCACTCCACGGGACTTCGTGGAGGAATCGAGAATCTGTCTCATCTTCACCGTTCCGACAAGCTCCGAGCGACGTCGAGAAAGAGCGCTAGGGACCGTACATGGCTTCGACACGCGACCCCAATACTGCGAACGTCGACGAACCCGTCATCGGCGTTATCAAGATGAAGATCGATGCGATCGATGCACCGGAACTGTTGACGGAGGCGATGGACGTCCTCGCCGCAGAGTCGAGGCAGTTGAAGGGCTTCTTGACCGCTCAGATCCTTCTCGGCGTAGACAACAAGACCATGGTCATCATCACCGAGTGGAGCGACCATCACGCCTGGGGCCAGTCGCGGTACGATATGCGCGTTGGGATGATGCTAGAACACTGCAACGCTCGATCCACGACGATCGAATTCGAGTTGTATACGCGTCGTGGAGAGTTCCCCAGAGTGACCGACGCCTGAAGGCGCCTCGTCGCGACGATGCCAAGCGCTCGGTCGCCCTCGGGATTGCTTCGGCGTACATCCTCATGGGTAGATTCTAAGTCGTGCAGACTGAAACGAAGTGGCCGACGTTCAATTCACCGCTTAGAGCCCGTCGGCAAGTCGCCGAGGGCACGATGTCCTTCGAGTTTGAGAAACCGCGCGATTGGGACTTCATCGCCGGCCAATTCGTAGACATCACGCTCGCGAACCCGCCGGAAACGGACGGCGAAGGGAACAAGCGGGGATTTTCTATCTCGAGCGCTCCATACGAGGACACGATTACGGTCACCACGCGGATGCGTGATACGGCCTTTAAGCGCGTGCTCAAAACGATGCCTTTGGAAGCGGAGGTCAAGATCGAAGGACCGTTCGGTGAGTTGACGCTGCACGAAGATGCTTCGCGCCCCGCGGTTCTGCTGACCGGCGGCGTTGGGATCACCACGTTCCGGAGTATCGCGTTCCAGGCTTCGCACGCGAAGCTTGCCCATCGCATCTTGTTGTTCTATTCCAACCGTCGTCCGGAGGATGCGGCCTTTTTAGCCGAGTTGCAAGCGCTGGAGAAGACGAATCCGAATTTCACGCTGCTCGCGACCATGACGGGCATGGAGAAGTCCGCTCAACCTTGGTCGGGTGAAACCGGGATGATCGACGCGCGCATGTTGGCAAAACATTCCGACGCCACGAAGAACGGCATCTTCTATATCACGGGGCCGCCGGCAATGGTGAAGGGATTACAGGCCATGCTCGCCGGGATCGGCATTCGTGAGGAGGATGTGCGCGTGGAAGAATACACGGGCTATTAGCAACGTCGAGTCGTTGCAACGATGATCGGCGCAGCACACGCGTTCCGAGGAGGTGGACCGATGATGAAACGACGATTCAGTGTTGGCGATCACGTGAGTTGGAACTCTGAAGCGGGTCGAGTTCGAGGCAGCATTATCAAGGTCATCACCTCGGAGATCGAATTCAAGGGTTACACCAGGCACGCCAGCAAAGATGAACCGCAATACGAGATCAAGAGTGATAAGACCGATCACATCGCAATGCACAAGGGCTCGGCTTTGACGAAGCTCGCGAACTGACGGCAGATGGTCTCGAGATCATTTTAGTTTCGTCATGACGTAGTAGGCCACGTCGTGTAGGTCACGCTTCGTCAGCTTCCAGTGTGGCATGATCCCGCTGAGCTTTTCCCCATTGTTGTCGAGTCCGGTCGAGATGGCGCGTTCGACGGTATCGATCGTGTAGGGCACCTTTGCATCCGTAACCAGCGCCTTGTGACGCAAGTCGGCGCTGATGGCCCCGGGCAAGTGCAACCCGCCGGCTCCGTTCGCGCCGTGACAGGCGGCGCATTTGCCGAAGATCGGCGGAGTCGCGGCCGCGATCTGGACGCCGTCGACGTCCTTCCCGGTCCGATAGATCGCCTGACCGTTCGCCAGTGCCGCGTCCGCCGATGGAGACGCGGCTGAAGCGGGAGGCGACGGTTCGGTCTGCGGCCGGCTGCAGCCGACAGCCAGGGCGAACGCGAGCATGGCTATGACGAGGACGGAACGGCGACCCATAGGAGTAGCTCCTTCGGCGCTCGTCTTCTACCCCATCGTGCCGTGGCTCAAAAGGCGCGCGGAGCGCTCCCGCGTCTGGGGAAGCCGAACGCAATCGCAAGAATGGCGGCTCAGTCATGCATGGAGTCGCGTGTGTGCTTATTCCCCGTCCCGAGTGCAGGGCTTGCTTCTCATCTTGGTCGAAGGGCGGAGCATGCAAGCTCGCCGTTCCGCTACTCCGTGGATCGTCGTCGCCGTCGTCTGCGCGATCCTCGTCGTGTATGTCTTCTCGACCTACAATTCGCTCGGTCGACTCGACCAAGCCGTCGACGCGCAGTGGGGCCAGGTCCAGAACGTCTACCAGCGCCGGGCCGACCTCGTGCCCAACCTCGTGGCCACGGTCAAGGGCGCGGCCAACTTCGAGAAGAGCACCTATCTCGCAGTAACGCAAGCGCGAGCCTCTGTGGGCAGACTGCCGGCATCGGCGGTCCAAGGCGCGACGACGGATCCGAAAGCGTTTGCGCAATACGCACAAGCGCAGGATCAACTCGGCTCCGCACTCTCGCGGCTCTTGGTAACGGTCGAGAATTATCCCGACCTGAAGGCTAGCCAGAACTTTCTGACGCTGCAATCGCAGCTCGAAGGCACGGAGAACCGCATCGCGGTCGAGCGGCGACGCTACAACGAAGCCGCGCAGGCGTTCAATACGAAGCGTGACACCGCGCCGACCGTCTTCATCGCCGGCATGTTCGGCCAGCGATTTAACGAAAAAGCGTACTTCCAGGCGCAACCGGGCGCCGAGACCGTACCGAAGGTCGATTTCTCGCCTTGAAGCGCGCCGATCGGCAGAAGATCGCGGATGCCCTGCGTCGAGCCGGCGCCGGCACGTCGTCGCACATCGCGGTTCACGTCGTGGCCGACTCGTCGCCCGATACGCTCGAACGTGCGAAGTCGGCGTTTCTCGCCACGGCTCTGCACGAGCGTCCCGGCGCAGACGCGGCGCTCATCCTGGTCGCGCCGAAGGCTCGCGCGTTTGCGGTGATCGGCGATCGTGCCCTGGACGAACGCGTCGGTCAGGCGTTTTGGGACGACCTCGCCGCGGCGATGGCGGCGGCGTTCAAGTCCGGTAGTCCGGCCGACGCGGTCGTGCTCGGCGTCGATCGACTCGGCGCAGCGCTTCACCAATATTTCCCCGCGAGCGCGGCATGATCGCGGCGTCGATCTTCGTGCTCGCGGCTATCGCGAGTCCGCCGGTGCCGACGCACTACGTCACCGATACGGCCAACGCGCTCAGCGCCACCGCGCAGGCGCAGATCGAAACCCAGCTTCGCGACTTCAAATCCAAGACGGGCGATCAGGTCATCGTCTGGATCGGTCAGACGACCGGCGGCGAGCCGCTCGAGCAGTGGACGGTCAACGCCGCGGAGCGCTGGAGGGCGGGTCGCAAGGGTAAGGACAACGGCGCCGTGCTGTTCGTCTTCATGCAGGACCATAAGATCCGCATCGAAGTCGGATATGGCCTCGAAGACAAGTTGACCGACGCGGAATCCGCGCGGATCATCAGCGGCGCGGTCACTCCGGCGATGCGCAAGGGCGACGTCGACGGTGCCGTACAGAGCGGGGTCGACGGCATGCTCAACGCGATCGATCCGGTCGCCGCGGCCGAGGTGGCTCCGTCGGAGGCGCCTTCATCGGCCGTCGACGATCCCGCCGATCAAGCCGGGAAAACGGTGTTCGCCGTTATCGCCGTTGCTTTCGTGCTCTTCATCGTGATCCTGAGCCTCGTCCGCCGCGGGAAAAAACACGGCGACTTCCTCGACTCGTTCATGGTCTCGACCGACAGCGGCAACGTTGATGGCGGCGGAGGCACCAACTTCGGTGGTTGGGGCGGCGGCGGTGGCGGCGGTTTTTCGGGAGGCGGGGGCGGGTTCGGCGGCGGCGGCGCCTCCGGCGGTTGGTGAGCCCGGGCATAGTCTTCTACGGAGAACGGAACGATGTCTGAAACGAAACGAAAGCTCCTCGTCCCCGCCGGGTGGTGGCAGGCCGCGCTACTCGTCATGCTGTTCGGGTTCACCGTCTTAGGCATCCTCGCATATCTTACGTACACCGATGAGCCGCCGATTCCAACGGTGGTGGTCGATCCGGCGGGGCAGGTTCTCTTCCGGGAAGCCGACATCCGCAACGGACAGGACGTTTTCCTGAAGAACGGGCTGATGGAATATGGCTCGATTTTCGGTCACGGAGGCTACCTAGGCCCGGACTATACGGCCGACTATCTGCATCGCGCCGCGCTCGCGGTGCAACGTCTTTACGGCGGCCCGCATTCGGATCGCGCGAACTCGCGGACGATCGACGATTTCCGAACGAATCGCTACGATGCTCGAACCGGGCGCTTGACGTTCACGGCGGCACAGGCGACCGCGTTTCGCCTGATGCTCGCGCATTACACGGCCTATTTCAGCGAGCCCACGACGAAATACGGGCTGCGTCCCAAGGCGATCGTCGACGCGAGCGACCTGCACGCACTGACCGCGTTCTTCGCTTGGACGGCATGGGCAGCAGCTGCGGAGCGGCCGGAGAAGGCGTACTCCTACACCAACAATTGGCCCTCGGAACCGCTCGTAGCGAACCATCCGACGCCGGATAGTCTCGTATGGAGCGCGCTCTCGTTGATCGTGCTGTTGGGCGGAAGCGGCTTGCTGTTTGCGGCATTTGGCCGGTGGAATTTTCTCGGATGGCACGGGAAAGAGAAGCAACAGCTCACGTTCCGCGCGCCGGACGCGGTAAGGTTGACCGGCGGCCAACGTGCATGTGCGTGGTTCTTTCTCGTGATGGCCCTGCTCTTTCTGCTTCAGACCCTGGTGGGGGCGGCGTCGGAACACTACCGAGCCGATCTGACGACGTTCTTCGGGATCGATCTCGGCGTAGTATTCCCATTCAATATCACGCGCACGTGGCACGTGCAGCTCGCGATCCTCTGGGTCTCGACGGCGTTTTTGGCGGCGGGAATCTTTCTGGCCCCGATGATCGCCGGACGCGAGCCGCGCGGCCAGCGGCCATTGATCTACGCGTTGCTGATCGCACTCGTGGTGGTCGTCGCGGGCAGTCTCGCGGGCGAGTTCGCCGGCATGCATGGTTGGGTTCCACCCGCTTGGGGATGGTTCGGCAATCAAGGATTTACGTATCTGGATCTGGGCCGGTTCTGGCAGATCTTGCTCGTGATCGGGCTGCTCTTCTGGGTGGTGATCCTCTACCGCGGGCTGCGCGGTCGCTTGAAGACCGAACACGCCGGCAATCTGCCCTGGGTGTTCTTCTATTCCGCGCTCTCCATCCCGGCGTTTTATGCCGTGGGCTTACTGGTCGCGCCGCATGCCAACGTGACGCAGAACGATTTCTGGCGCTTTTGGGTCGTGCATCTGTGGGTGGAGGACTTTCTCGAACTGTTCACCACGATATTGGTCGCCTTCGTCTTCGTCCTTTTGGGCGTGATCGAAGAGCGGGTCGGATTGACGCTCGTCTATCTCGACATCGTGATCTATTCCGTCGGCGGCGTGATCGGCACGATGCACCACCTGTATTTCTCGGGAGAACCGAGCATCCACATGGTGCTGGGCGCGACGTTTTCAGCGGCCGAGGTCATCCCGCTCACCTTCCTCACGCTCGAAGCCTGGAGCTTTCTTCAACTCGGTGCGTTGCAAAACACGCAGACGCGGAAGACCTTTCCGCACTACTGGGCCGTCATGTTCTTAGCGGCGGTCGGCTTTTGGAACTTCCTGGGCGCGGGCGTGTTCGGCTACTTGATCAATCTGCCCATCGTCTCGTACTACGAGATCGGGACCGCGCTGACGCTGAACCATGCGCACGCCTCGATGATGGGCGTGTACGGCATGCTCGCGGTCGGCCTCACGCTCTTCGCATTGCGGTATATGATCCCTGAGGAACGCTGGTCCGATCGACTTCCGAAAATAAGCTTTTGGTCGCTCAACCTCGGACTCGCCTGGATGTGCTTGGTATCGATGTTCCCGCTCGGCGTGCTCCAGCTCTACCACTCGATCACCTACGGATATTACGACGCTCGCTCGCTGGCCTATCTTCACAGCGGCGCGCTTCCGGTGCTTGAATGGTTGCGGCTTCCCGGCGACGTGCTGTTCATAGTCGGAGGCGCGGTGCCGATCCTCATCTTGTGCTGGCAAGGTTTGCGCTATGCGCGCCGCGAGCCGCCCGACGTCCCGCAAGAACAGCTGTTCACGGAGATCACCACGATCGCGCCGGCGACAGAGGCATCGGACGCGTAGATCGCGTGGCCGATGCCGAGGCCTCGGTGCGCAATGCTTCGACTATGCAACCGTCGAAAATGTTCTCGTGCTACGGGCACCGAAGCGAACCGGATGCGAGCAAGCCTTTTGTGCGCACTTCTCCTTTTGGGTTGCGCAGTTCCCGCCTCGGCCGCCACGTGTGCTCCGGCGGCTCTAGAGCATATCGTTTTTAGAGCGATAACCCCCGGCATCGTCCCGGGCTCGTTCGGCGCACTGCCGCTTTCGGTGTATCGGATTGGGAACGGCAAGATGCGCTCAGAGGAGGCACCGGACCCGGCCAATCACATCCATGGCCTGATCGTCACCGCCGAGCCCGATACCTGGATGGTCAACCTCGATAATGGAACCGGGAAGCAGATCGATGTCGAATGGAACGCGGAAGGCTAGGGCTTTCTGCAGCGCGTTTCCCTTGACAACAAATGCACGCCGCGCGTCAGGTGGTAAACGTGCAGTGGCCGCTCGCATAGCGCACGAAGCCGACCAGCGCGTAGGCGACATGGCCGTTGTGATCCGTCCCATTGCGATGCGTTCCGAGTTGCGAGTCGAGACGATTGGCGCCGCTACACGGGTGCGCGTCGATCTCGGCCCGGACGTCGACGATGGTGGCGCGGAGGCCGTGCGTATTTTCGGAGTGTGCCTGGACCGGCCAGCTTCCTTCGATCTTTCCGCCTCCGAGGCGGGGGCTGTAGGCGGTGATCCATACCATCGTAGCGGTCTCGTTGTGGACCGTGATGTAGCTGGCGGTCGGGACGCCGTGGGTGTAGCCGGACTGCGCTTGGGCGCCGCCGCTAACGACTAGAACGATCACTGCCAGGTAGGTCACGAGTCGTGGCAACAGTTTCATAGTCCGCCAACGTTGCCGAAAGGGCGATTGGTTCCTACCGTGATATGGAGTCGGAATGGAATTATCGAGGGCGGAGTTCGAACGCGTGGTCGACGAGGCGCTGGCGACGTTGCCGAAGCGGTTCGCCGATCGAATCGAAAACGTGGTGATCGCGGTGGAAGAGGAGCCCACCCAGGATGACCTAGCCGGCTTCGACGATGCAGAGGATGAGGAAGTCCTCGGGATCTATCGAGGCATCGGCCTGACGGAGCGATCCTTCGGCGATGCGCCCTACCTGCCGGACGAGATCGCGGTCTTCCGCGGACCGATCAATCGCGTGACGCGTTCGCGCCAGGAAGCGATCGAAGAGATCCGGGAGACCATCATCCACGAGATCGGGCACTACTTCGGCCTCGACGAGCACGAGCTACCCTAGGAACATCCGTCTGTCGTCGGCCTCGATGATATCGACGATGAACTTGAGCTCCGGATGTTCGGCGAGCGTCTCGGCGTAGATCTCCCGGAAGAGCTCCTCGTTTTCGGCATGCTTCGGCTTGATCCGGGTGAGGGTTGCGTTCAGCGCCGAGTACTGCGCTGCATCGGTTCGACTGCGCAGCCACGTAGCGACGTCGTCGTCGGTCTTGGCGCCGAGCACGGCATCGACGAGCTCGCCCTCGGTGATACCGAGACGCCCTAACAAGAACCCGGAGATACCTTGGATCGGGCCGTTGATGAAGTAGCCGCCCGGATCGCCGCCCGGAAGGAGCGCCCGGATCTTGTCGATCGTGCGCGGCATCAGCATCAGACCATCGAGCTCGGCGTAACAACTACGCGGCGGTCGCGCTCGCAGATCCAGTGGTTCCATTCAACGAACTCCGGAGGGCGTGAGGAATAAGCGATCGTGGGTCGCGGCTTCGATGGCGCGTTCGCTGAATGGTAGTGCGTCGAGGCGCCCGGCGATCCATGCCGACGCGAGATCGGTGTAGTGGCCCGAACCGGTCTCGCCGGATTCGCCGCTCGGAATCGCGATGCCGCCGGCGTCCCAGTTCCCGACGTCCCAGACGGCGCGGAAGCTCTGCGAGAACCCGTCCTCTTGCAGATGGATGGTGTACTCATCGCCGTCGCCTGGGAGCGACGGGCCGTCGAGGAAACCGAACGGGAGCGATGCGATCGGGTGTTCGACGTGCACCAGGCCGTCGGCGCCCCACGGACGCCGGCGGATGCTTCCGTCGTAGAGCGCGCCGCGGATACCGGCGTCGAGCGTCGGCGAGGGCGTGCCGTCGCGAAGTTGCCGGAGCAGCGCATAGAACGACGGTTGCTCTTGCTCCATCGCAGCGCGCAGCGCGTGCACGACGCTTGCCGTCTCGGAGCCAGGCGCGAACGCCCCATTCCAGCGCCCCAGCGCTGCCGCCAGGGACGCGGTGTCGGGGTCGTCGACGTGGCGCCCGTAGGTAGAGAGACGTTTCGCGAACTCTAGGTCGGCAGGCGAGACCGAGTCGAGCTGCATGCGCGCGAAGTAGGCGACATCGTACGACGTCCGCGCGTGCAGAAGCTGTGCGATACGATAGGCACGGTATGGCGGGTCGAACCCGGCGGCCAGGCGATACCGATAGCCGTTCGCGTACATCCGATTGTTGGCGCTCACCACCAGCGCATCGCGCGACGGAGCGATCGACGGCAGCTGCGCGTAGTCGAGCGGCGAGAGTCCGACCTGTAGATCGCGCGCCGCGTGCACGTACCGGCCCCACGCGGGGTCGTCGGGGACCTCGCCAGCGAGATGGTATGCGACTTCGCCGTGGGTGTCGGCGATCACGAAATTTTCGGCCGTACCCTCGTACGGTGCGAGCACGCGGAGCGCGCCGCGCACGTCCGCCGCGCGATCCAGTGCGAGAAATGTACCGAGCGCGTCGGGGACGGCGCGGAAACGGTCGTACGGGCGCCAGCGTACCAACGCGATCCGCTGCGGTGCGTTCTCATCCGGCACGCCGAACTCGTGGTCCGTCCGGTAATACGCCTTCGTGACGTCGGCGGTGAAGCGTACGTGGAAGGTCTCGCGCGTCCAGTTCCGCTGCGCGAGGCCGCCGGGCCGATAGAGCGTCATCGCGACCGTATCCGCGTTGGTCGCTCCCCACGCGATGCGCTCGTTGTGTCCGAGCAGTACGCCTGGAACGCCCGGAATCGAAGCGCCCGCGACGTGGATTCCCGGCGTGCGAAGGTCGACCAAATACCAGAGTCCGGGAATGGTGAGATCGAGGTGCGGATCGTTGGCGAACAGCGCGCGTCCGGTGCGCGTTCGGCTCGCGCCGGTCGCCCACGCGTTGCTCCCGGTACGCGGTTGCGGACGCGCGTGCGGAAGAACGCCGAGCCGTACGCCCGGTCGCGAAGATGCAGCGTGCGGCGTGAAGCGTCCGTCCAGGCTCACGTCGTAGCGCGGATCGCTGAGCGGTAGATAGTCGTCGAACGCACGCGGGCCGACGCGTTGCCAGATGGCGTCGCGCGAGAGGACGTCGCGCCACGAATCGGCGAGCGCGATCGAGACCGCGAGCGAGACGGCGAGCGAATCCTGCGGACGCCACGGCTGCGGCCGGTAGAGCAACAGGCGGAACTCGATCGGCAGCGGTTGCCGTTGCATCGCCGCGTTGACACCGGCCGTGAACGACCTGAGTTCGGCGCGCTCGCGCGGGTCCAGTTCTTGCCACTGCCGTTCGGCGATATCGCGCACGTCGTAATAGCGTTGCGCTTTATCCAGGCTCAGAACTCGCGGTCCGAGGACTTCGGCAAGCGTGCCGAGCGCGTAGCGGCGCGTCATCTCCATCTGGAAGAGCCGATCGGACCCTTCGACGAAGCCCTGTGCGAAGAAGGCGTCGTTCTCGGTCGAGGCCGTGATGTGCGCGATGTCGCGTCCGTCGCGCCGGATCAGGACGCGTTCGTGGAGCGACGGCTCGTCGAGCGTTCCCTCGACGATCGGCGCGGCACGGTAGCCGACGACGACGTTGCCGAGATAGAGCACCGCGATCGCGGCTCCGGCCCACGCGAAAATCCTGACGTGTTGCACGAGGCGCACCATCGTAGCTTCGGCGGCACCGACCGGGCGGAACAGGTCCCGGGCCTGATCCTCGCGTTGCCGCGGGCTCATCGAGTTCGGGTTCAACACATGCTAGAGCGCAGACCCCGCGCTCTCCGTGACCGGGGCGGCCCCGGCATGAATGGCCGTCCTCCCCGCGAAGCGTGCCTTTCAGGGGGATCACATGAAGATCGTTGCTCTTTTCGCGTTGTTTCTCGGCGCGAGCGTTCCGGGTGCCGCCCAGACGCGGCCCGTCGCCGTCGTCCATCATACCGTTTCGGTTGTCCCCGCGGCCCAAGCCGCGTTCGATCGAGGCCTCGTCGATTACTATGCCTACAATCCGGAGGCCGCGGAACACGAGTTCTATACGGCCGCGGATCTCGATCCGAAGCTGGCGATGGCCTTTTGGGGTATCGCGCTCAGCAATGCGCCAAACCTCAACGTCCCGGCCACCGACGATCGAGACCAGCAGGCGCGCGAAGCGATCCAACGGGCGAAAGTGCTCGAATCCAACGCGACGTCGGAAGACCGCGCGCTGATCGATGCCGCCGCCGCGCGCCTCGCCGCCGCCGCCGGTGCCAAGCCCGATGCCTTGCTCGCGACGTACGCCACCGCGCTCGGTGAGATCGCCAAGGCGTATCCGGACGATCCGGATGCGACCGCCCTCTATGCCGAATCGGCGCTCTACAGCGCGATCGGCGATTCGGACCTCGGAGCCGCAGACCAGATGACGCCGGCCCAGGTCGCGGCGTTTCGGGCGCGGATCGTGGCCGTGCTGCCGATCTTCCAGGCCGGCCTCGCGAAGTTCCCGGAACACATCGGTCTCGAACACTTCTACATCCATGCAGCCCAGATGGCCGGCAAATCCGCGCTCGCGGTGGAGGCCGCGAAGCAGCTCGCCGCGTTCTCGCTTCCGTCCGAAGACTCGCACCTCACCCACATGCCCGGACACACGTTCTTCGATCTCGGGATGTACGACGCGGCGCTCGATGTCGGGACGCGTTCGGTGAATATGGACCTCGCGGACATCGCGTGTTGCCATCCCGGATACTACAGTTCGACGCGCTACTACCAGGAACATAACGTCGCCTTCGAGCTGTATGCGATGACCGAGATGGGGCGCACCGCCGACGCGGTCGCCGTCGCGCGGCGCGACGGTAACGAGCATTTTCTGGCGCGGCAACTGATCGCCGATGGACGCTGGCAAGACGTGGTCGCGATTCCGTACGCCAAGAACGCCGACCCGACGCTCGCGTTCGCGCGCGGGATCGCCTACGCCAAGCTCGGGAACCGCGGGCTCGCGGCGAACGCTCTTGCGGATCTGCCCTCGTCGTCGAAGTCGCCGGCGCGCGCGGCGAACCTCGATGCGATGCGCCTAACGCTCGGCGCCGAGATCGCCGTGCTCGATCGCGATGACGCGAAGGCGTTACAGATGTTGAGGGATGCCTCCGCGGCCGCATCGCTCGGACACTCGCTCGCGCACCCCGAGATGCCGGCGCTCTACTACTACTCTCCGCATATGCTCCTCGCGCGACTCGCGATGCGGCTCGGAAAGCCCGACGTCGCTCGTGCCGCATTGCAGGCGGAGCTTGGCTCGAGCCCGCGGTCGCCCGCGGCGACGGCGATGCAGGCGCAGCTCGGCGCCACGCGGTAACGGCGCGGCATGTTGAATCGGCGAGCGTTCATGGGCCTGGTGGCAGGCGCCACCGCATTTGGAGCCTCCGGCATACGATCGATCGGGGCCGTTCCGCGACTGCCGTGGGATTCGCTTGCGCACCGGCTCACGGGTCGGTTGGTGCTCCCCGGACAGAGCGGCTACGAAGCGTTCGCGCGCCCGAACAACCTTCGCTACGCCGCGACCCTCCCGGGCGGCATCGCGCTCTGTGCGAACGCGCACGACGTGAGCACGTCGATTCTGTGGGCTCGTGAGCACGGCGTTCCCCTGGTGGCTCGCTCCGGTGGCCATTCGTATGCGGGCTATTCGACGACCCATGGGCTGATGATCGATATGCGCGCGATGAACGGCGTCTCGCTCGACGAGAGCACCGGCATCGTGACCGTCGGTGGCGGTGCGCGCAACGCGAACGTGTTCAAGGCGCTCGCCGGCCGACGACTGGCCGTCACGCACGGCCGCTGCCCGAGCGTCGGCGTCGCGGGCCTCGTACTCGGCGGCGGAATCGGCTTCAACATGCGCGCGCATGGGCTCACCTGTGACAAGCTGACCGCCACCGAGATCGTCACGGCCGACGGCGCGACGCACGCGCTCTCCGGAGCAGACGAACTGTTCTGGGCCTGTCGCGGCGCCGGCGGCGGCAACTTCGGCATCAACACCTCGCTCGCGCTGCAGACCTACGAGGTCGGCCCGCGGACGGTCTTCAAGCTGAACTGGACCGCGCAGCCGGAACGCGTCTTCGCGGCGCTTGCCGAGACCCTCGAACACGCGCCGCCGACCTTCGGCTGCAAGATCTCGGCCGTTGCGCCGACTGCGACCGCGGGGGTAAAGGTGCAACTGCTCGGTCAGCTCGACGGCACGCAGGCCGAGCTGCGGGATATGCTCGCCCGCGTCTACGCGATCGCCGAGCCGACCGGGGTCGTCAAGACCGAGGAATACTGGAAGGCGCAAGAGCTGCTCTCGGAGGTCGGCGCACCGGCCTACTATCAGGAGCGCTCGCGGTTCTACCGGGACGCGATCGACGATCGCACGATCGCCACGGTCTTCGAGTGGTTGCAGAGATATCCGAAGACCGCGCACGAAGCCGCGTTCAAGATCTTCCAGACCGGCGAGCGCGTCAATGCCGTTTCTCCGAGCGACACGGCCTTCGTCCACCGCAGCAGTCGCTGGCTCTCGTCGATCGAGCTTTACTGGACGAAAGATACGCCGCACGACACGCTCCGGCACAACCTCGATTGGCTCGACGGATTCTATGCGGCGATCGTTCCGCTCGCGAAGGGCGGGGCGTACCAGAACTTCATCGATCCGTCGCTCGCCGATTGGAAGACCGCGTACCACGGCGCCAACCTCCCGCGGCTCGAAGCGATCAAGAAGCGCGTCGATCCGACCGGCGTCTTCGCGTTCGCGGAAGGCCTACGAGGGCGATAATATGTCAGATATCAACCGCCGCGCCTTTCTGGGTGTCACCGCGGCCGCGTCGACAGTGGTGCTTCCGCGAGTCGTCGCCGCCGCGACGGTCGGCGGCACGACGGAGGCGCATCCGCTCGATCCGTTGACGCCGCACGAATGCGACGTCGTGAAAGCGGCACTCGCTTCGGCTCCGCAAGTCGGGCCGCGCTCGATCTTCGTCTGGGTCCAACTCCAGGAGCCGCCGAAAGACGAAGTTCTCGCCCATCGTTCCGGGGCATCGTTCCGGCGCCAAGCTTTGGCCGTCGTGCTCTCACCCGAGCATCGCACGAGTTTTGAGTTCGTCGTGGATATCGCCAAGCGCGCGATCCTCTCGACGAAGGATCTCGGCAATCTGCAGCCGTTTCTTTCGGATTCGGAGTTCGGACGAGCGGCCGACATCGCCGACGCTTCGCCCGAAGTTCGCGCCGCCTTGGAGCGCCGCGGCTATACGTTGACGGGGAAGATCTCCGACCGGTTCTTCATCGACACGTACGCGCCGGGCGACGATCACGCGTTGGTCCGCGACGGAAAGACGATTCGCGCGGTGCGCGCGCTCTTCGCCGACCGGCAGGGCGGGCACAACGACTACGGACCGTACGTCGAAGGCTTGATGGCGCTCGTCGATATCTACGCCGGGACGATCCTCTCGATCGTCGATCTCCCGGGTGCGACCGCGACCGTCCACGTGCCGCTCGACATCTATTCTTCGAGCGTGCTCGGACCGCAGATCCCGGCGCACAACTTGAGCATCGCGCCGAAGACGATCGCTAACCTGAAGCGCGCGGGCAATCACGTGAGTTGGGGCAAGTGGAGATTCCGCTATGGCTTCAACCAGCGCGAGGGGCTGGTGCTCTATCAGATCGGCTTCGATGACGCCGGAACCACGCGCTCGATCTGCTATCGCCTGTCGATCTCGGAGATGTTGGTTCCGTATAGCGACCCGTCGCCGGGCTGGATCTGGCGTGAGTTCTTCGATAGCGGCGAGTACGGGCTGGGGATGGTTGCTACCGAAGCACGCGCCGGGCAAGAGTTGCCGGACAACGCATTGACGCTCCCGGTCTTTCTCCCGAGCGAGACGCTTGACGATCACGCGTCGCTTCCGAACCGGGTCTATTTCTACGAGCGCGACGCGGGTTCGCTCCTCGGCCATGCGCAAGAATCGGACGGCCGCCGCATCTACGCGCGGGCGAAGGAGCTGGTGCTCGGTTTCGTCTCGACGGTCGGCAACTACGACTATATGTTCAACTACGTCTTCCGGATGGACGGTTCGTTCGGATTCGAGGCGAACCTGAACGGCCTGATCCTCAACAAGACGGTCGCCGAGTCGCGCCGTAGCGACGACGAAGCGTACGGCACGATGGTCTCGCCGCAGATGGTCGGCGTCACCCACCAGCATTGGATCAATCTGCGCCTGGACTTCGACATCGACGGCGTCGTCAACGCGATCGACGAGATCAACGTCACCGGCCTACCGTACGACGCCACGACCAACCCTGCAGGCCGCGCGCTCGTCGCAAAGCGCACGCCGCTGAAAACCGCCCGCGAGGCGCGCCGGCTGACCGACGACGCTACCAACCGTACCTGGGTCGTCTACAATCCGGCCAAACGCTCGGCGCTCGGAAACGTGAGCGGATACGAGATCGAGCCGGACGGCAACACGTTCTCGTCGATCCCCGCATCTCGCTTCGGAGAGCCGACCTCGTTCGTGCAGCGGCATCTGTGGGTAACGCCCTATCATGCGGATCAGCTCTACGCCGCGGGCAAGTACCCGAACCAATATCCGAAGGGCTACACCGACGGACTCTTCAGCTATGCGGGTGACCAGAGCATCGAGGATCGGGACATCGTCGTGTGGTACAGTCTCGGCTTCACCCACGTCACGCGGCCGGAAGATTTCCCGATCATGCCGAGCGAACGCGTCGCCGTGAACTTCAAGCCGCGCGGATTCTTCACCAAGACCGCCACCCTCGGCTACGCCCGCACCGAAGGTCCGAAAGCGACCTAAGGGCCGACACACGTAAAGACTTCCGCGCGACTCTGGTCCTCTGCCGGCCAGGGTGCTAGGATGAGGCCCAGATGTCCATCAGTTCGGTTCCCGGCTCCGACGCGCTCTCGGCCACCCTCACGCCCCGTACCTACGCAGGTTCGGACGTGCTCACGGTGCCCGTGACCTCGAGCGTCGCCCCGGCGACCCCGGCCGCGGTCACGCCCGGCACGACCGCCGCCGCCACGCCGCCACCTGCGAACCCGTACCTGGCCGCATATAACCAGATCACGACGGCCTCGTCGGTCGCGCTGATGCAGTCGCTTTCGGCCGGCACGACCTCGGCGCTCTCGAACCTCTCCGAACGCGACGGGCCGCCCAACAGCCTCTCCGGCATCTCGTCGATGATGGATGCACTCAAAGCCGGCATGGCGCAAGGCATGTTCGGCGGCACGGGGTTCGATATTCTGGTCTAGCCGGCCGCGGCCAAACGTGCGCCCTCCGCGCGCGCCGTCAGCTCGCCGTAACTCCTGCGGTCGACGATGAAGAGCATGCTGATGATGAAGATCGCCATGAACGCGATCGCGCTCCCGAAGGCGGCCGGGAAACCGTAGTCGGTTGCAAGCCAGGCGATGATCGGCGCGTTGAACGCACCCATCACGTTCAGCACGCCGTTGTACACGCCATAGACGAAACCGGTCGAAGCCATGTTCGGCGAGATGTCGATGATGCTCACCGCCCACGCACCGACCGTCGCGTTCATCGCGAGTTGCGCGAAGCCGATCAGGATCGCGGTCAAGGCCGCCAGGCCGGCCTGTCCGGCAAAGACCGAGAAGAGGATGCAGATCATCCCGATCCCCATCGGCACCGTCGTGCCGATCTTTCGCGCGGTCATGCGATCGTAGCGCTTCGCCAGACCGTCGTTCAACGGACCCGAGATCAAGAAACCCGCGAGTCCGAGCCACGAGCCGAGACTCGACCAGAGCGCGCTCTTGAGGATGTCGAGGTGGAACGTGTCGTACATATAGGTCGGCATCCAGTTCAGGAACGTGAACAAGATATAGCCGAAGGTCAGATAGACGAAGAACATGCCGATGCCGGTGCGGCTGCGGAAGACGTTGCGGATGCCCTCCCAATCAGGCTTCTCGTCGGGATGCGCGTGGTTGCCGATGTGCGCGAGTTCTCGCGCGTCGACACGCGGATCGAGCGCCGGCCGGTCGCGAACGACCATGTACCAGAACGGGAGAATCAACAGCCCTAAGAAGCCGAACGAGACGAACGTCCACTGCCAACCGTAGAAGTGCAGGATGAGACCGGCCAGCATCGCGCCGATCGCCGGCCCGACGTACTGTCCGGATCCCGCGAGCGTGTAGAGCGTCGAGCGCTCCGACGGCGCGGCCCACGTATTCGCCAGCTTCGCGTTGACCGGCCAGATCGGCGCTTCGCCCGCCGCCATCAAGCCGCGCACCCAGAACCATCCGCCGAGCGTCCGCGCGAACGGCGTGAGGATCGTGAAGACCGACCACCAGCCGAGCAAGAGCGGCAGCGCTTTACGCAAACCGAGCTTATCGACGAGCAGTCCGCCGGGCAAATTGAAGACGGCGTAGATGATGCCCCACACGAACAGGATCATCGAGATATTGCCGAGGTTGAAACCAAAGGCCGTCCGGATCGCGGGAATGGAGACCGAGAAATTCACGCGGTCCATGTAGTTCACGAACACGCTGAGGAACATGAGCAGAAAGACGTAGTAGCGCTGCTTGGTCATGCGGTGTACTCCTCGATCAGTGCGGCGTAGCGCGCCGAGGACGGCGTGGGGACGCGCGCGAGGTTGGGGTCGGCATCAAGCTCGATATGATAGATGCCGAAGTCGCTGTTGTCGTTGAACGGAAGTCCCCACTCGCGATTGCTCGTGATGCTCCAAGCGAGGTACGCGAGGACCGGGATCCCGGATTTTTTCGCATTCACCACCTCGCGGACGTGATCTTCCAAATACTGCGCACGCGTGACGCCACCGGCGTCGGTGACGCTGCCGTTCTCGACGACGATGATCGGTTTGTCGGGGAACATCGCGTGCGCATCGCGCAGGATCATGCCGAGTCCACCGGGCCAGACCGGGGCGTTGCCGTAGTTGGTCGACATCGCCGAGACGAGCCGGTGGATCTTCTTGGGCGTGAACGACGAGAAGCCCCAGTAGTAGTCGAGTCCGACGAAGTCGAGCGTACCGACGCACGTAGCCGGGCAGAGATACTCGGGTAGGCGCCCCGCCATGCCGAGGTTCCACCAGTTCGTTCCGAGCAGCGTCCCGAAGAGCGCCACAGACTTGCGAAACCAGTCGAAGAGCGCGAGCTTCGAACGAGTTGCGTGGACGCGATCCTCGCCTTCGAGCCGGACGAAGCGCACCTTCGATGCATCGCCGAGAACCAGCTCGGCGATCCGCCGCCCGAGTTCCGGCTCGATGCCGTGGTACTCGCCGTTGGCGTCGACGGTGCAGAGGCCCGCGACGCTCGGCCGAATACCGACGTTGAGATAGCCGCGCTTGCGGATCGCGTCGAGCGACCAGTCCAGGTCGGGCACGTCGCCGGCTTCGTCGGGCACCTGCTCGCGGCCGATATCCGCCACGGTCTTTCGATTGGACGTCTGCGGCGCGTTTGGGTTGCTCTTCTTGTACGCGCGGATCGCCCGGTCGACGGCGTTCAGGAGTGCGCGGCTGCCGAGTGCGACCGCGACCGCGATCGGCCGACCGGACGTCGAGATCTCGTATGGCTCTGAGAAGAGCACGTGCTTCCCGCGTTCCTGCGTGACCGAGACCTGCGCGATCGAGACGTCGACCTTGCCGCGCTCGAGGACGCGCCACTGCGAGAGCCGCTCGGCCTGCTGACGCATCTGCCCGGGAGACTTGACGTGGGTGGCGCTCCAGTCCGCAAACGTCCGCAGCCATCGCGGAATGCCGAAGATGTTCGGATTCGATCCGACCGGCAGATCCGGGTGGACCGCTTTGATCGCGTCGCGCGCGAAGGCGTGCGCGCGGAAGAGGTTGGGCACCAGCTTGAGGACGGCGTCCATCTGCTCTTCGGCGGTCGCGTACGGCTCCAAACCGGGCGGCATCGAATACGCCGGCATCCAGAACGCTTTGACGAAACCGTAGAGCAGTTGGTTCGGCTCGTTGATGGTGACGCAGTAGTCGATCAGATCGCCGAGCCGGCGCGCGACCTGCGATGCGTACTCGGCGAACTTCGCGGGAAAGTCCGCATCGAGCATGCCGGCTCCGTCGCCCGCGGCCTGCACGTGGACGGGCCAGGTGTTGTGATGGAGCGTGACCAGCGTCTGCATGCCGGCCGCGCGCAGATACTCGAGCAACTCGCGATAGTGCGCGAACGCGTCGTCGTCCCACGTTCCGGCTTCGGGCTCCAAGCGCGCCCACGAAAGCGAGATCCGGAAGATTCGACAGCCGAGTCCTTTGGCAAGGTCCGCGTCCTCGCGATAGCGATTCCAGAAATCGGTCGCTCGCCCACGCGCCGTGATCCCGCGGACCCGGGCCCAGACGTCCCGGATATCGTCGTGCCCGTTGTAGGCCTCGCACTGATGGTCCGCGGTCGCTACGCCGAAGCGGAAATCGTCCATGCGCCCGCGCTTCGTGGTGTGAGGGGCGCTTCCTGGAGCCCGTCGAAGCCCTGGGGATGCAACCCAACGCGTCCAAAAGTCTCCAGTGGGCTCAGATCCTCGCCGCTCTACGCGCGTGCTCCGGCGAGAACGTCCGCATTCGCGACGGCGCCGACATCGCTCTCGCGGGCGAGATCAAACCGCGCCAGACCGGGAACGGCACGGCCTTCGGTCTTCTGGAGAGCGAAGCGCCCGTCTCGCGCGTCGCGCTGATCGAACGACTTGAGGCGCTCTCGAAGGACGCGTCGCGCTTCCGCGGCTCGGCGACGGCTCGCGTCAACGACGCACATCTGCTGATCGAAACCGTACTCGACGAAACCGACGAGTCCGGCATCGTCTGGGTGACCATCAACACGCGCCGCCCGAAACTCGGCTTCAACGCCAGTCAGTCGACGGTCCGCTTCCCCGGTGGCCGCAGCAAGATGGTCAAGCGCTAAGGCGCTATTGCCATTCGTCGACGATGGTCTTGGCCATCCGTCCGATGAGAAGTGCACCCGCGTTGTCGGGTGTCCAACTCTGGTCCTTATTCTCGTAGGTGAACGCGGAGATCACGATCGGGCCGTTCTTGGCGTACACGATCGCGACGTCGTTGCGTACGTCGTCGAGCGAGCCCGACTTGTTCGCGACTTCGAGTCCGCCCAGATAGCGCGGGACGCTGTTGCCGTCGGTCTGATGCTTGAGCATCGCAATGGCGGCATCGCAGAGCGCTTGGTCTTGCACGCTCGGCGGCGAAGGAGCGGTCGAGCCCGGCGCGTTCAGATTACAGGTGGCGAAGCGCGTCATCACCGCAGCCATCTCGCGCGCGGTCGTCTTGCCCAGGCCGAACTGCTTTTGGTCCGGCGGCATCGGCCCGACCGGCGGCATGAAGACCTTCTTATAGAGCCACGTATCTTTGAGGCCCATCCAGGTGAT
>JBBRTL010000002.1:0-43100 GCA_038244445.1 Vulcanimicrobiales bacterium | reverse complement strand
GAGATCGAGGATGTCAAGCTCGCGGTCGCCGAGGCGTGTACGAACGCTATTCAAAGCGCGGACGCTTCGAATCAGATCCACATCGTCTGCGAAGCCGATCACGTGCACCTGCGCGTGACCGTCGCCAACGCGAATACCGGAGGCGCGCCGGCCGGCGCGCCTCCCACGCCTGTCGACGACGACGTCCGCGTCGACGGGCTCGGCGTTTTCTTGATCCGCTCGCTGATGGACGACGTCGAGTACGAAGTGCATCCGGAGCGCGGCACGCACCTCGTCATGATAAAGAGACTCGCATCCTGACCGAGAAAGTCGAGAAGCCCGAGACCGTTCGCTGGGATCGTCAACAGACCCGGGATGCGTTCGCGCGCTTCGCGCAGACGAACGATGAAGGTCTGCGCGGCGAACTGGTCGTCGCGCATCTCAACCTGGTGCGGTATCTGGCGGTGAAGTTCGCGAATCGCGGCGAACCGCTCGACGATCTGATCCAGGTCGGCACGCTCGGCCTGCTCAAGGCGATCGATCGCTTCGAGCTGGATCGCGGGGTCGAGTTCACGACCTACGCGACGCCGACGATCGTCGGCGAGATCAAGCGCTACTTCCGCGATAAGGGCTGGGCCGTTAAGGTCCCGCGCCGGCTGCAAGAACTCAACCTCGCGGTCAATCGAGCGGTCGAGAAACTCTCGATCAAGATCGGCCGCGCGCCGACGGTCGCCGAACTAGCCGACCATCTCAATGCGAGCGCCGAAGAGATCCTGGAAGCACAAGAGCTGGGACAGGTCTACAACCTGCTCTCGCTCGACACCGAACTCGGCGGCGACGGCGATGGGAAGTCGCAGACGCTCGCGGACGTGATCGGCTCGGACGACGCGGAGCTGGCGATGCTCGAAGATCGCACGATCATCGAGCGCGCCTTCGGCATCCTGAACGGCCGCGAGCGCGTGATCCTCCACCTGCGCTTCTACGAAAGCGTCTCCCAGACCGAGATCGCCAAGCGCCTCAACGTCAGCCAGATGCACGTCTCCAGACTGCAGCAGAAAGCGCTGGAAAAGCTCCGCTCGTTCCTCAGGGACTGACCGACCAGCCCACCTCGTGGGTAGGAGCCTGGGGCTCTTTTCTGATACAATCTGGCGTCAGCTATGAGAAGCCAAGAACTCCGCAAAGCCTTCGTCGACTTCTTTGTCGCCAAGGGGCACAAACATCTGCCGTCGGCGAGCTTGATCCCGGACGAGATGTCCACGACGCTCTTCACGATCGCCGGGATGGAGCCGTTCGTGCCCGTCTTCTTGGGCGACGAGCCCGCGCCGGCGTCGCGCGCGGTGACGGTCCAACGCTGCCTGCGGGTGGCCGGGGCCAAGAGCGATATCGAGAACGTCGGCCGGACCGGCCGGCACGGGACGTTCCTAGAGATGCTCGGCAACTTCTCGTTCGGCGACTACTACAAACGCGAGGCGATCGCGTGGGCGTGGGAGTTCGTCACCACCGTAATGCGGCTCGACCCGCACAAGCTCTACGTGACCGTCCACACGACCGACGACGAGGCCGCGAAGATCTGGACCGACGACGTCGGCCTGGACGCATCGCGGATCACGCGCTTCGACGAAGATAACTTCTGGACGATGGGACCGACCGGCCCGTGCGGTCCGTGCTCGGAGATCTTCTACGATACCGGAGCCGCGTATGCAAGCGATGCCGCCGATATCGGACCGAATCTCGGCAACCGCTACGTCGAGATCTGGAACGTCGTCTTCCAGCAATACAATCGCGGAACGGACGGCAAGCTCACCGAGTTGCCGCGCAAGTCGATCGATACCGGCGCCGGCCTCGAGCGCATGCTCGCGGTCGCGAACGGACTCGCCTCGATGTACGAGACGGACCTCTTCACCGACCTGATCGCGGCCCAGCCGCCCGTCGGCAAGACCTCGCTGAACGCGCTCGAGCAGCGCGAACGCCAGAACATCATCGCGGATCACGCCCGTGCCGCGACCTTCCTGGTCAACGACGGCGTCTATCCATCGAACAACGATCGCGGCTACGTACTGCGCTTCCTGATCCGGCGCGCCGTGCGCAACGGACGGCTGCTCGGCTACCCGGACGGCTTCCTCGCCAGGCTGACCGGCGCGGTCGTCACCTCGCTCGAGTCGGGCTATCCGGAACTGCGCGCGAACGCCTCGCGCATCGGTCAGGCGATCGCGCTCGAAGAGCAGACCTTCGACCGGACGCTCGAACGCGGCATGACCATGCTGGATCGCCTGATCGAACAGGCGACCGCGGACTGCACGCGCCTGATCGACGGCAAGGCCGCCTTCGAACTGCACGATACGCACGGCTTCCCGATCGAACTGACCCGCGAAGTCGCAAGCGAACGCGGCGTCGCAGTCGACGGCGCGTCGTTCGAGACCTACATGAACGAACAGCGCGAACGCGCGCGCTCGGATGCGCGCAGCAAGCGCGACGTGGTGACGGTGGCCGAACTTCCGGCGATCGCAAGCGAGTTCGCTGGGTACGACGGCCTGAAGAGCGACGGTACGATCGTGGCGCTGCTGCGCGACGGGAAACCGGTCGCATCGATTTCGGCAGGTGATGAAGCCACGATCGTGCTCGATCGCTCGTCGTTCTATGGCGAACGGGGCGGCCAGATCGGCGACCGTGGAATCATCGAGCGGGACGGCGCGCGCTTCGAAGTCCGCGATACCCAGTACATGGGCGAAGCGCTCGCGCATACCGGCGTACTGGTGGGCGGCGAACTCGCGACTGGCGATGCGGTGACCACGGAGGTCTTCGACTGGTGGCGCCGCGAGATCCGCCGCCATCATACCTCGGCGCACTTGTTGCAACGCGCGCTACGTGACGTGCTCGGCGACGATGTGGTGCAGGCCGGATCGTGGGTCGGCATCGACCGGATGCGGTTCGACTTCCGCTGGCCGGGTGGCGCGCTCACGGCCGAGCAGAAGCGCGCGGTCTCGGAGCGCGTCAACGAGATGATCCGCGACGACGCGCATCTGGAGACGCGCGTGCTCACGCTGGAAGAGGCCAAGAAGACCGGTGCGATCTGGATGGCCGGCGAGAAATACGGCGATAAGATTCGGGTGGTCCAGGCCGGCCCTTCGGTCGAATTCTGCGGCGGTACGCACTCGCATTCGACCGGCGAACTCGGCATGTTCGTGATCCTCTCGGAGTTCTCGGTCGGCACCGGCATCCGGCGCATCGAATCGTGCGTCTCGAAGTCCGCCGAAGAATTCATCGAGAAGCAGCACGAGCTGCTCGGCTCGCTCTCGACCGCGCTTGCGACCACGCCCGACGAACTCGCCGAGCGCATCGAGAAGATGCAACGCGAGACCAAAGATCTGCAGGGCGCGGTGGGTCAGTTGAAGGCGCGTCTCGCCTCGGCCGACGCGGCTTCGTATCTCGAAAAAAAGGAAGAGCGCAACGGTCGCGCATTCGTCGGTGCGGTCGTCCGCGATGCCGACGGCGAAGCGCTCCGGCACTTGAGCGGCGCGATCCGTTCGCGGCTGCGCAGCGGCACGATCGCCCTCGCGGGCGTCGAGGACGGCAACGTCTCGATCCTGGTCTCGGTCAGCGACGACCTGGTCGCCGCCGGCGTGCACGCCGGCAATCTGGTGAAGCTCGCGGCGCCGCTGGTCGGCGGCAAGGGCGGCGGACAGGCGGCCCAAGCGCAGGGCGGCGGCAGGAACGCCGACGGCGCCGATGCGGCCGTGGACGCAATCCGGGCGGCCGTCCTCGGGTGAGGCTCCTCGCCGGACTTCTCGGGCTGCTCTTGCTCGGTGCGGTGCCGCTCGATTCGGAACTCGTGCTCCAGAACTACGCGCGCGCGCTCGCAACGCTCCAGACCCCGAAGTTCACGATCTTCTCGTACGCCGTCTCGCAGGCGGGGCCGAACGATATCGAGCAACGCCATCGCATCTACCGGAGTGGCCTCGACGTTCGCGACGAGACGATCCTGGTCGACGGCGGGAAGCCCAAGAATGCCGCGATCTCGATCGGCAAGCGCGTGGACCGCTACGCGGTCGGTAAGCTTGCGCCACATCCGAACGCCTACGAGCTGCTCTTCGTCCGCGCGATCGTCACCGGGTCGCGAACGGACTATCTCTTCGATGCGACGCCGTTCGTCAAGGGCGCGACCGGGTTCGTGGTCACCCACGTGACCATCGATGGCGTGACGTTCTTACCGCGCTCGATCGCGTTTCGTGCGACCTCGTTCGCGGCGCGCGGCGACGGGGAGATCCGGTACGCGCCGTTCGCGGGCCACTGGATGCCGGTGCTCGCCACTATCGGAGCGAGCGTAAACGGTCAGCCCGCCCGCGAACGCATCGCGTTCGGTGACTACCGGTTCCCGACGTCGCTTCCGCCCGCGACCTTCGGCGAGCGGTGACATTCGCGCGCGAGCGCCTTCCCCTGTGGCTCGCGTGGCTGCTGCCGTTCGCGCTCTTTCTCATGACCGCGTACCGCGACGTCGGCTATTGGGATACCGGCGAGATGGACGTCGTGCCGTACATCGCCGGGATCGCCCATCCGACCGGCTTCCCTGCCTACATCGTGCTCGGGTGGATCGTCACGCACGTATTACCGTTCGGCGGAGTCGCGTTCCGCATGACGCTGATCAGCGTCGCGTCGCTCTCACTGACCGCACTCCTGATCGCGCGGATCGTTGCCGAGCGGAACGGGAACGCATGGGCCGGTGCGGTTGCGGCCTGGATATTCGCGACCGGAGGCGTGGTCTGGGCGCACGCTACCAAGGCCGAGGTGCATTCGTTCGCCGCGCTCGCGATCGCGGCGACGCTCTACTGCGCCCTGCGCTGGTACCGCACCGACGAGACGCGCTGGTTCTATCTGGGCGCCGTCGCCTGGGCGATCGGCATCGCGACCCATCCGGTCAGCGCGTTGCTGCTGCCGGGCCTGTTGGTACTGCTGATCGCGCGTCTCCATCGCTTGCCGAGCAGAACGGTGATCGGCGCGATCGCGCTTACGTCTGCGATCGTGGTCGCATTCTACGCCTATCTGCCACTGCGCAGCGCCTACGTGAGTTCGCACGGTCTCGATCCGCAGATCGCACTCGGATTGCCGGCCGGGCGTCCGTTCTTTGACTACGACCATCCGTCGACGCTCGAGGGTTTTCGGGCCGAGATCAGTGGCTCCGACTTCGACGTGAACGGCGGCCTGCGTTCGATCTTCAATCCACTGGTCTACGCGCATCGCGGGCCGGTGTACCTGGCGGCCCTGCGTGACGAGTTCACTTGGTTCGGGTTGGCGTTGCTCGTGGGCGGGATCGCCTATGCGTTTGCGCGCGATCGGCTCGGGACGTCGGCATTGCTCTTGTGCGGAGCGGTCGCGGTGCCATTCGCGCTCGGGTACTCCGACGAGACCGATATCGGCCGCTACTTCATGACCTCGTTCGTGATCGCCGGCATCTTGGTCGGTGCAGGCGTAGCGGGCGCCGCCAAGTTCGCGTCCTGGTCTCGCCTGCTCGCACCGGCCGCCGCGTCGGCGATCGCGATCGGGCTGATCCTCACCCAGCAGAACTACTTCCATCAACCCTACGACGATCGGCCGCGCAAAGCGATCGACGTCGTGAAGAGGATAACCGAGTCGAACGCGATGATCGTCGCGTCGTGGGCGTACGGCACGCCGCTTGCCTATGCGGCCTACGTCGAACATGACTTCGGCCAGCGGGGCCTGGACGTCGCCTGGATCGACGACGATGCGGACCTCGTCCGGACCTGGGCCGAAACACGTCCGGTCTACTTCGTCGGCGGGACCCCCGGAAGCGTTCCGGGCTATCGCCTCGAAGCACTCACGGTGACGCCGCCCATCTACAAACTGGTCAAGCAGCGGTGAAGATCCCGCGCTCGTATCTAGTCGCACTCCTGGCGTTCGCCGTGACCTGGCTGGTCTCGCACGGGCGCTCCTCGCCGTACAACAACTTCGTGCTGCTCGCCGACGCGCTGCTCCACGGCCACGCCTGGATCACCTGGCCCGGCGCGTACATCGACGCGCTCTACTATAACGGGCAGCGTTACGTGATCGAAGCGCCGACGCCGGCGCTCTTGCTGATGCCGTTCGTCGCGATCTTCGGGACGGCCGTCAATCAGACGCTCCTCTCGATCGTGCTCTGTGCGGTCGGCGTCGCCGCGGCCTGGGAGCTTTGCGAGCGTTACGGCGTGCCCTCGCACGTGAATGCGATGCTCTGCGCGTTTCTGCTTGCCGGGACGGATCTGCTCTGGTGCGCGATGCTCGGCGACGTCTGGTTCATCGCGCACGTCAGTTCGGTCTGCTTCACGTTGCTCGCGCTCTGCGAACTGGCCGGAAAGCGGCGCGGTTGGCTAGTCGCGATCTGGGCCGGGATCGCGGTCGAATCCCGGTTCTCGCTGATCGTCGCGGTGCCGGTCTACGCGTACCTCTTGGCGGGCGACGATTGGAAGAAGCGACTCGGGGGTTTCGCCGCCGCGCTGGTGCCGTTCGCGGCGTTCTGGCTCTGGTACAATAACGCGCGCTGGGGCACGTGGTACGACATCGGTTACACCGCCTGGTATCACCAAGACAACGCGGGCCTGCCGACCGGCTCGCCGTTCCGCCTGCAGTATCTGGGCTATCAGCTCAACTCGTTCTTCGTGCAGGGCGCGCAGTTCATCCCGACCTGGCCGTACGTGCAGTCGAGCATCGCGGGTCTCGCGCTGACCTATACGAGTCCGGCGCTCGTGCTGGCGCTGCTCGCGCGCAGGCCGGCGAAGTTGACGATCGCGCTCTGGGTCGCCGCGCTGCTGACGGCCGCACCGAACTTTATCTACTACGTCAACGGCTTCGCGCAGTTCGGGATGCGTCACGCGCTCGACTTCGAACCGTTCCTGTTCGCGCTGATGGCGCTCGGTCTGCGCGACCGGCTCCCGGCCTGGGGCTACGCGATCGCCGCTACGCTGATCGCCTACTCGTGTGCCGTCGGCCTGTGGGGCTGCTGGTACTGGAACGTCTTCGTCAGGACCAATTAGGTCCGCGTCGCCGGAACGGAAAGAATTGCAGGCCGGCGCCGCGCGCGGAGACAATGGCGTACTGGAGGCGTCCGTCGACGCCGTAGGAGGATAGCGATGAACCGATCGATCGGCGTCCTTGCAGTAGCGGTAAGCCTGGGCGCAACGGCATTCATTTCCGGCATCGCTTCCTCGCAAACCGTCCCGAGTTCGGTCACGGTGAAACCGGTGCCGTCACAGAAGGTCCAAGCGGCTGCGGCTGCGGCACAATTGCGCGGTCGGCCGCGGCGAGTCGTCCGCCTTCCGGAGTCAGTGGTGGTATCGCAACCGCCCGACGTGCGTCAGGACGTCGTCGCGGGCCGCGTGGGCGCGACGATCGGCGGGCGCGCGGCAACGTTCTCGCCTGCGTTCTGGATCACCGGTGCCTCGGGCGACATCAGGCCGCACGGCACGATCACCCTTCGCGGCAGAGGCTTCGGCTCGAGCGTCGGCGACGTTCACATGCTCGGCACATTCCCGCACTCTCCGGACGGAATCGTAGAACTGACCGTTTCGTCGTGGTCCGATAGCAGCGTGACGGCATCCATTCCAGCGATCTCGGGCGCCCCCGATCAGTCGGTCCGTATCACGCTCGTGACGACCACCCGCGGAATCTCGAACGACCGTTCCAGACCGATCGCGGTGACGACCGCGGTATCGAACGATGTCGCGATGCGCTTTGTGGCCGACCGCGAAACGATCCTCGCCAGGGCAGGTTGGGTCGTGAACAGCAGTTGCGGAGACAATATCGGAAATGCATTCACGCGCGACAATGAGGATATCTGCAATTCGTGGCACGGTCTGCCCGGCGGTTCCAATTGGGATATTCTCGGGACGGGCGATTACGTGCTGACCGCCGACCACCTCCGGCCTCATGCCGACGCGACCGGGGACGACGCTTATCAGACGCAGCTTCCCGCGGGATGGTCGTTCGACCGCATCGAGTTCGCAGAGAACTCGTCCGGCACGAGCATCGACCTGGCGCCGACGATCGACGCAACGCACGTGTCCTGGCTGGTTCATTGGAAGACGGCGCACGTCGCCGACCGGCTCGGACCGCACGAAGAAGCGGCATACGCCCTAGCCACCTATGTGACGGGGCCGCTCGGCACCGGCCCGCGCTGAGTTCGCGATCTACGCCTGTTGCCTGCGGACCGTGACGACGGCCGGGAGACCGCCGATAGTGGCTCTGCTGCGACCGCGTTGCGGGGCGGGTGCCGGCGGGATCTGCGTGCCGGCAAAGGCCCACGAGAGCAGCCAGTAGTCGACCGCGTCGTTGTACGATTCGGTATCGCGATAGACGCCGAACAGGCTGATGAACCAGACCGGAACCGTGATCAGCGTGCCGACGCCCGACATCGTGCCGATCAGCATCAGGACGCCGCGGGTGATGTCGCCGAGATAGAAATCGTGTGCGCCGAAGAGACCGAACACCAGATCCAGCGCGAACGCGAGGGCGGGATCCTTACGGTTGCGCCGGGATTCGTAGGCGAACCAGGCCTGTTGGTCAGGCGAGAGCTGCAGGGCCAGATTGCTGATGTACGGGTTCACGGGTGCCTCCATCTTTCACCGGATTTACCGCCCGACAGCCAGCAGTGTTTCGCGGGCTTTGGTCAGGCTCGCGGGATCGGTGACCGGCGCTCCGCAGGTCGTCCCGGCGCACAGGTAGGCCGCGCCCGAGGTGGCGGGTAGTCCCAGCCCGGCGGCGGCGGCAGGGGTCACCGTTCGTACCGTCAACAGCGGGTCGCCGAGTCGCAGAGCGGCGGACCGGAGGGCGGCGCCGGCCTCGGGGGTGCCGACGATCCGGACCGAGCGGGCTGGGCTGAGCAGGCGCCGGAGCGCGCGGCAGTACGTGGCGGCGAACGAGCCGGCGGACGCGTAGGTCTTAGCGAAGAGCAGCAGGGTCCGCTCCGCGGCCTGGTGGAATCGCTCCTCGCCGGTCAGGTCCGCGAGCCGGAGGAGCGACTCGGCGTGGGTGCCGTTCTCGCCGATCGGGCGGTCGGCGATGGTGAGGTTGCCGATCTGCTGTTCGAGACCGGCGTGGTCGTAGAAACCGCCGTCGGGTGCTTCGAACGCATCGTGAGCCCGATCCGCAAGCGCGATCGCGCGCGTAAGAAAGCGCTCTTCGCCGGTATGTTCGTGCGCGTCGAGCAAGGCGCGTAAATACGCGACCTGATCCGTCAGCAACCCGCGTATCGCGGGCGGCTCGCCGGGAGCGAGAACGTGCTGCAAGAGACCGCTCGCGTCGAGCATGCGTTCGTGTAGACCGTCGATCGCAACGACCGCGTCGCGTGCGTACGTCTCGTCGTCGAGCCCGCGTGCGACCGCGAAGAGGGCGCTCGCGAGGCCGGCCGTCCAGTTGGAATAGGCGCGCCGGTCGACGTACGGCGCGATCGTGGTACGGCGTTTCTCGAGCGGGAGTGCGAAGTAGACCTCGTCGGCGTCTTGACTGCCCGCGTAGAAGCCGGTCGCGTCGTCGCGGAGCACCGCGCGGATGTAGGCGGTCGCGGTGCGCATCGTGTCGGCGACCCAGGCGGCGTCGACAAGCGGCGCGAGGCCGGCGAAGACGCGGAGCAAGCCGCCGTGATCTTCGGTCATCTTCTCGAAGTGCGGTACGGACCAATCGCGATTGGTCGAGTAGCGGAAGAAGCCACCCTCGACGCGATCGTAGGTACCGCCCGACGCGAGATGCTGCATCGTATTCGCGACGATCTCGAGCAGACGCGCATCACCGTTCGCGCGGTATTCGCCGAGCAGAAACTCGTGAACGTCCGTCTGCGGGAACTTCATGGAATCGCCGAAGCCGCCATACTCCGGGTCGTACGACTCGAAGATCGATGCGGTCACCGGCTCGATCATCTCGAGGTTCAGATCCGAGTGAGAGGCGGGCGTGTAGCTCCGGCGACGGTCGCGCAGTTCGGCCGCGCGCTCCGCGATCTGCTCGCGATTGTTCGCATAGAAGTCGGCGATCTCGTCGAGCGCGCGGCGCATCTCCGGGGCCGGCAGATAGGTCGCGCCGGTGATCGTCATACCGTCCGGTGCGAGGAATGCGGTGGTCGGCCAGCCGCCCATGTTGTAGCGTGCGTTGACGTCGGGACGTTCGTCGTTGTCGACGCGGATCGCGACGTACTTCTCGCGGATGGCGGCGAGCACGGCGTCGTCCGAATAACTCGTCTCGTCCATCACGTGACACCAGTGACACCAGACCGCCGAGATCGAGAGCAAGATCGGCTTGTCCAGGATCTTCGCGCGCGCAAACGTCTCCGGCGCCCAGGGCTGCCAGTCGATCTCGTTGGCGCGATTCGGGCGCGGCGAGAAATGCAGATCAGTCATCGGATTCGGCCCCACGAAGAAAGGATGTTCCGTACAGCAGCGCTACCAAGACGACGGCGCCGAGAAGGACGACGGTCGGGACGGTCGGCCAGACGAATGCGGCGACGAAGCCGAGCCCGAGGGCGAGCGCCACGTACGCGTACCGCCGATGCGTCGAAGGCAGCATGCCGTAGCCCGCGCCGTCGTAGTGCCCGGCGCGCCGTAAAGCACGCCCGAACGCGGCGATCGCGACAACCAGAGAGATACCCAGACCGGCGGCATTCCACACCAGGACCACGTTTCGCCAGGCGAGGGTTTAACGTCTGCGTTCCGGGGGCAACAGAGCCGAAGTTAACCTTGCTGTGGAGGAACCATCATGAGTCAAGAGCGCCCGACCATCGTCCAACAAGGCGGAGGGGGAAGCAGCACCGCGGCGATCATCGCGATCGTCGTCATCGTCATCGTCGCAATCGCCGTCGTCGTCTGGCACCCGTGGATCACGTCCACCACGTCGAACACGACCACGACCACGACCCAGCCCGCCGACAACAGCGGCGCGAACACCCAGAAGAGCAACACGACCACGACCACGACGGGGAGCACGCCGTAATGCGCGGATTGCTTTGGACCGTCATCGTCATCCTGGTGATCTTCTGGTTGTTGGGCTTTACGCTCTTCCATCTGACGGGGATCATCCACCTGGTGATCGTCGTCGCGATCATCCTCCTGATCTTCAACCTGCTCAGTGGGCGAGGCGCGAGGGTCTAGGTCGACGCTGCTGAATCGGCGCATATGCCGGTTCGTAAGGGCACGCGAGGGAAGCTCGGCGAGAAGCCGGGCTCCCTCGAAAAATATCAAGCGATGCGCGACTTCGGCGCGACACCGGAGCCGCGCGGCGAGAAAGCGGCGCCCACCGCTAAGCTGCGCTTCGTGATCCAGAAGCATCGCGCGACCCGTCTACACTGGGATTTCCGCATCGAAGCGGACGGCGTGATGGCTTCGTGGGCGATCCCCAAGGGGCCATCGCTCGATCCGGCCGAGAAGCGCCTCGCGATGCACGTCGAGGATCATCCGGTCGAGTACAACACGTTCGAAGGCAACATCCCCAAGGGACACTATGGCGCGGGCGCCGTCATCCTGTGGGATCGCGGGACCTACGCGCTTGCCGAAGGTACCGACCCGGCGACCGAGATCGCCAACGGCAAAATCAAGTTTTACATGTTCGGTAAGCGTCTGCACGGGATGTTCACCCTGGTGCGCATCAAGAACAAGAGCGGTGACGGCGACCCGTGGCTGCTCATCAAGGATACCGACAAGTACGTCGTGCGCGGCAATGACGCCGCAGATGAGACGACGTCCGTCAAGAGCGGCAAGACGATCGAGGAGATCGCGGCGGATCCGAAAGCCAAGAAGTGGATCTCGCCCGAAGTCGACCGCGGCCGCGCGAAGGCGCGCGCCGTCAAACGAGATCCGTTGCCGAAGATCGCGTCGCCGATGCTCGCGACCATCGCGGATGCGCCGTTCGACGGCGACGAATGGCTCTTCGAGATCAAGTGGGACGGCTATCGCGCGATCTGCACGGTCGACGCGGATGGGAAGCTCTCGCTCGTCTCGCGCAACGGGCTTGACCTGTTGAAGAGGTTCCCGGAACTCGCGGATCTCGCGGGCGCGTTCCGCTCGATCCCGATCGTCGTCGACGGCGAGATCGTGAGCCTGGACGAGAGCGGACGCTCGTCGTTCGGCCGACTCCACGATCACGGAAAGAAAAAAGCTCCGCTCACCTTCGTCGCGTTCGATCTGCTCTACGCCGACGGTCGCGACCGGCGCAAGGAGCCGCTCGAAGAGCGTAAGGCGCTGCTCGAGCGGTGTATCACCGACGACGGCCTGGTGATGTTCTCGAAACATGTGATCGGGAACGGCACGGCGCTCTTCGAGCAAGCTGCGGCGAACGAACTCGAGGGCATCGTGGCCAAGAAGCGCGATTCACCCTACGAGGAGCGGCGCACGCGCGACTGGCTCAAGATCAAGGCTCAGAACGAGCAAGAGTTCGTGGTCGGCGGCTGGACCGATCCGCAGGGCAGCCGCAAGGGCTTCGGCGCGCTGCTGCTGGGCGCATACGTCGGCAAGAAGTTCCGGTTCGTCGGAAGCGTCGGCTCCGGCTTCGACGCGCGGCTCCTTCGCGAGATCGCGGCCGGGCTCAAGAAGCTCGCTCGCGCGACCTCGCCGTTCGACGGTCCGATCGTCGCGAACGCACCGGCCCACTTCGTCGAACCGTTGCTCGTGGTCCAGGTCCGCTTCACCGAGTGGACCAAGGACGACTACCTGCGCCAGCCCACCTTCCTCGGCATCCGCGATGATAAGGACGCGAAAGACGTGACGCGCTGAGCTAGATCCCGGGGCTCGGCCACACCGAGGGATCGACCACGCGGTCGCGCTGCGCTGCATAGATGGATTCGAGATACCAGTGCGTGTCGCGCAGGACGAACTTCGCGATGGTCGGATCGACGGAGGGGCCGAGGACGACGCCATGCGAGCGGACGAACGCGTCGGGCGACCAGTTCCCGACGGGGACCGCCGTCCACACAAACGCCACGCGATAGACCTGGACCGTCCCCGCCCCACTCGAATCCCGCTCGCTGTGGACCGCCTGCTTCCAGAGGACACGTTCCGGGACGATCTTCGAATAGCAGAGGTACGGCTCGTGGAGCGGATTGTTACCGAAGTGGTTGGCGTCGAAGAAGTAGTCGAGCCCGGAGAGCGTCAGATTATAGTCCGTGGAACCGTGCGACCGCGAACGGGCGACCATTCCCGCACGCGCGAGATGGTCGAGCAACGCCTCGGCCGCACGCGCCTGCGGATGCGCCCGATCTTGTGGCCGGATCATTGCGACCCAAGGGGGTGGCAGATACCAGAACGTCTCGTCGAGTTCGCTGCTGAAGCCCGAATAGAAAAAGCGGTCGTCGACGCGCGCGGGATTCCAGCCCAGTGGGACGCAGTCGTGCATCTGATCCGAGAAGCGTTCGTCCAGGTCGCGCAGCGCGTACCAGTCGCTCGTGTGCGAGCACGCGCTCAGAGCCGCGGCTAGCGCCAGCATGCACAGGACCGTCCTCGGGAACCCCATGGGGCGTCCCTTAGAGGTCGAGGATGCATCAGGCCTCCCGTCGTGGTAAAATAGCCGCGCTATGGCACATGCGATATGGACCGGCGCGATCAACTTCGGGCTGGTGACGATTCCGGTGAAGCTATTCACGGCGGTGCGCACCGACGATCTCTCGTTCAACATGCTGCACGCCAAGGACGACGGGCGCATCAAATACGAGCGCACGTGTAGCGTCGACGGCAAGCCGGTTCCCTGGGACGAGATCGTCAAGGGCTACGAGTACGAAAAGGGCGAGTACGTCATCATCACCGATGAGGACTTCGACAAGGTCAATCCCGAGGCGACCCAGTCGGTCGACATCCTCGAGTTCGTGAACCTCGACACGATCAGCCCGATGTACTTCGACAAGCCCTACTATCTCGAACCGAGCAAACAGGGCAAGCACGCCTACGCGCTGTTACGCGAGGCGCTCCTGACCGCGAACAAGGTCGCGATCGCGCGCGTCGTGATCCGCACGAAAGAGTACATCGCCGCGGTCAAACCGGTCGGCGAAGCGCTGGTCCTCGAGCTGATGCATTGGGCAAGCGAGATCGTCTCGAGCGAGACGCTCGAACTGCCGCGCGGCGAGACGCTGCCCGAAGCCGAGATGGCGATGGCCAAGATGCTGATCGACACGATGAGCGTCGAAGCGTTCGATGCGGAGAAGTTCACCAATCGCTATCGCGACGAGCTGCTCGCGATGATCGACGCGCGCGCCGCCGGCAAGGAACTTCCGAAAGCGAAGAAGGCGCCGGCCCGCGCCAAAGTCGTCAACCTCATGGACGTGCTGGCCGCATCGCTCGAAGCGAGCAAGAAGCGCAAGACCGAGAAGAAGAAGAGCAGCGCTGCTTAAGCGCTGCTAGACCTCGGTCACCGGCGCCTCGGTCGCCGGCGCGCCGGCGTGTGTCTCGATGCGATGCGGCACGAAGATGCCGACCGCGAGCGCGAGCAGCGAAAAGACCAACGACTCCACTCCCGCAAAGCCCGAACCGTAGCGGCTGAAGATCCCGGTCGAAAGCGGCGGCGCGAGGATGCCGGCAGCCGAGTCGAGCGACGAACTCACGCCGAGCACCGTGCCCTGGTCGCGTTCGCTTGCGGTGTTGCTGATCATCGCCGTGATGCCCGAACTGGCGAGCGATTGGCCGAAGGCGAAGAGCACCATCACGAGGGCCATCGCGGGGATGTTATGCACGAACGGCACGAACGCGAAACCGATGATGAGCGCGGCGATGCCGACGTTGGCCATGCGATAGTCGCCGGCCCGTTCCGAGACGTTGCGTACGGCAAACACGTTCATGAAGACGCCGATCAACGCGAACGCCGAGAACGCGTAGTCCGTCTGGGTCTGCCCGAAGCCGAGCTGCGCCGCGAAGTAGAGCGCGATCACCAGATACCAGCCGTAGAGCGCCATCGAAAGCGCCGACTTCTGCAAGAGGATCGGCCGGAAGCGCGGGTTGCGCAGGGTCGCGATCACGTCGCGCAGGCCGACCGACTCGCCGTCTTCGCGCTCGGCTTTGCTGCGCGACTCCGGGAGCATGACGATCGTGATGATCAGCGTGATGACCTGAAGTCCGGCGGCCGCGAGGAACGGACCGGCGAAGCCGAAGCGTCCGAACGTAACGGCGCCGATCAGCGGCCCGAAGACCATGCCGAGACCGAACATCGCGCCGATCAATCCGAACGCGCGCGAGCGGTCTTTGGGTTCGACCAGGTCGGCGACGTACGCTTGGGTCACGCCGATGTTGCCGCCCGAGGCGCCTTCGATGACGCGCGCGATGAAGACGATCAGAATGGTCGGTGCGAACGCGAGCATCACCCAGCCGATGGTCGCGCCGACCTGGCTGATGATCAGTACCGATTTGCGGCCGATGCGGTCCGAGACGTTCCCCCAGATCGGTCCCGAGACCAACTGACAGACCGAGAAGACCGACGCGAGCACCCCGACGACCCAGGGCGCCATCCCGAAGTGGGTGACGAAATACGGCAGCGTCGGGATCAGAATGCTGAACCCGAGGATGTCGACGAACGTGATCCCGAGGATAGGGAAGAGTTTCTTGATCATGCGGGTCGCGTCGGGAGGGCCCGGCCCTCGAGCGGGCCGACCGCCTCGGGGTAGGGATCGAGTCGGGCCTTGTGCGAGATAGGTCGGAGCGCCGCGTCCATACGGTCGCTTGGAACCGCCGCCGGGTAAGGCGGTTGCAGGTTGGGCGTTTGTCCGCTAGAATCGGGTTTCGCCCGTGCCCGGGTGGCGGAATTGGTAGACGCGCTAGTTTCAGGTATTAGTGATCGCAAGGTCGTGGGGGTTCGAGTCCCTTCCCGGGCACCAAGTTAGTTAGGCACCATCCAAGAAGAAGGCTTGCGCCGACCGACGCGAGCCTTCTCTGTTTGGTGCACCGCCGATGCAAGCGGAACGTTACGGCGGGCCGAGCCGTTAAGCACCTGGAAGGTCGGTTCCCAAGCAACGATTGAGGAGTTCATAATGAAGCACGCCTTACAAATCGCGAGCCTTTGTGCCGCAGCGGTTTTTGCCCAAACGGTCGCTGCCTCGGCCGCCCGTGAAACCGCGTACATCGCGTTCAATAACCAAACGACCCACTGCGTGCTCTTCAAGGCCACCGAGCATTTCAGCGGAGCGACTCGCGAAGTCGTCGTTAAGCCGCACTTCGCTTGGACCCTGAAGTTCACCGATCTGACCTACACATTCACCGCCCTGCCTGCTGCGACGGCGGACTGCGCCGGCCCCTTCAACGGAAAGCAGCCGCCCTCGGTGACGATGAATGTCGACCACGTTATCTCTCATGTCACGTTAGAGCACGATGGGCGTCTCCTCGCCCAGGGTCTCGGTCATAAGCTTAGATAGTACCGAAGAAGAAAACGGCTCCAAGCTTGAATGAGGTCGACGCATAAGCGCCAGCCTCGCTTGCTTTCAGCATACAAGGAACCAAGCGGATAACGTCGGGTCGAAGTCGTTCCGCTGGTTCACGTACATGACATGACGCGATCGTATGTTATCGTTTCAGCTCACCGGCACGATCGCGGGTACCCGGATGTCGCCGACATCGGTGGTTCTGAACCGGAACGGCCCCAAACGCCTTAGGATCGAGCGCGATTCGGCGGGCAAGTACTCATTCGGCAACCCCTAGCTCGAACAAGAAGGCGCCGCCATAACCGCGGCGCCGTGTCAGCTCACCGTCACCCACGAACTCCGCGACGGCGCGAACGCAGAACTCTACGGAGGCTGGCCGATGATCCTCTCGGGTCTCAAGACGTTGCTTGAAACGGGCGAACTCTTGACGACCCCCGGATCCCTCCGGTATGTAACTCCATGACATGATCGGCATGGCGGCGGTCCTCGCGAGTTTTCTCCTGACGTATGGGCTCTGCGCGCTTGTGCAGATCGACGCATCCGCCGCCGTCCTGGCCGCCGTACTCGCGCTCAGCCTCTCGCGGCGCGCCGAACGAACCGATCGCGAGACGCTTCGGTTGCGCTTGATCTCGCTACCGGCCGTCGGCCTGGCCGCGGCCGGCGTCGCGCTCGTGCTGCACTGGAATCCGTGGACCGGTGCGGCCCTCTTCTGCGGCGGCATGTTTCTCTCGATCTGGTTGCGCAAGTTCGGCGAACGCCAAGCCGCGATCGGTACGATGATCGCACTGCCGTTCATCGCGATGTTGGTCGTTCCGGTGCGCGTCGTCTCGGGGTACGGCGCGTGGGCGGATATTGTGCTCGTGATGGCGGCGGCCGTGATCGCCGTGCTGGTCTGCGCTCTCGCCGGACGGCTCGAAAAGGTGCCGCCCGTCGAACACGCATTGCCGGCACGCAAGCCGGACGACAGCAAGATGCCGGTCAGCACGCGCATGGCCTTGCAGATGTTGGTCGCGCTCGCGCTTGCGTTTACGATCGGCCTGCTCGCCTTTCCGCACCATTGGGGCTGGCTCGTCCTGACCGCGTTCATCGTCTGCAGCGGTGCGCGCGGGCGAGGCGATGCGCTCTACAAAGGCTTGCTCCGGCTCGGCGGAGCGATCGGCGGCACGCTCGTCGCGTCCTTGGTCCCGCACGTCGCGCTTCCGAATCCCGAAATCGCGGCGGTCGTGATCTTCGCGGTGCTTTTCCTTGGCATGTGGTTGCGACGCATCAACTACGCGTACTGGGCAGCGTGCGCGACGTTGATCTTTGCGTTGCTCCAACCGCCGGTCGCGGGCGAAGCGCTCCCACTGCTCGCGACCCGCCTCGCAGCCATCCTGATCGGCGCGATTTGCGCGGTCGCGGCCGCCTGGTTCGTCTATCCGATCGAGACCGAGTCGGTCATCCGGCGCGCGCTAGCCGACGCGCTTGCGGCCCTCGGAGAACTCCTGGCAAGCGGACCCGACGACCCGGAGCGAGCCCGCAAACGCGCGCACTTCGAACATCGCGCCGCCGCGCTCGAGCGGGTCGCCCCGCCGGTGCGACTGCATCGGCTAGTCAACCCGCGCGCAGATCGTGACGAGCATCCGGCCAGCTGGATCGAGACGGCGCACGCGCTCTTCGACCACGGCCGCGCGCTCGCCGATCGAGGCGAACCACCCGCCGGCGAGCGCGTCGCGCGCGCGATCGGCGCCTCGCGGCGCGCGATCAAGGAGCGAACCGGTATCGGCGCCGCGCTACGCCGCCTTCACGATCTGTTGACGCAGGCGACCGCACCCCGTCGCTGAAGTCTGGCCTACGTCATGTCCGTCTCGAACGCCCCGATCGCCGGCCACCCGAACCTCGACGACATCCGCGCCGCCCGCCGATTGCTCGACGGCATCGCGCTGCGCACGGCCACCGAACGTTCGCGTGCGCTCTCCGCGTTGACCGGTGCGGACGTGGTGCTCAAGTTCGAGAATCGGCAGCATACCAACTCGTTCAAGATGCGCGGCGCATATGCGGCGCTCCACGCGCTCGATCCGGATCGGCGCAAGCACGGCGTCGTCGCAGCCTCGGCGGGTAACCACGCGCAGGGCGTCGCGTATAGCGCCGCCCTCTTCGGGATCGAAGCCACGATCGTCATGCCGTTCGGCACGCCGTTCGGAAAAGTTCGTCGAACGCAAGAGTTCGGCGGCAAGGTCGTGCTCGAAGGCACCAGCGTCGCCGACGCGCTCTCGGCGGCGCTCGCGCTCTCGGCACGCGACGGCCGGAGCTTCATCTCCGGCTACGACGATCCGTCGATCGTCGCGGGCGCCGGGACGGTCGCTCTCGAGATGCTCGAAGACGCGACCGACCTCGATGTGCTGGTGGTTCCGGTCGGCGGCGGCGGCTTGATCTCGGGTGCGGCACTGGTCGCGAAAGCGTTGCGGCCGGACATCCACGTGGTCGGCGCGCAGAGCGCCTCGTTCCGGGCGGGCGACCCGACCGTCGCCGAAGGCATCGCCGTCAAATCGATCGGCGCGCTCAACGAAAGCATCTTGGCCGAATGCGTCGACGAGATCGTCCAGGTCGACGAATCGTCGCTCGAGAGCGCGATCTTCCAACTGCTCGACCAGGAGAAGACGCTGGTCGAAGGCGCCGGCGCGGCCGGTGTGGCCGCACTGCTGCAGTTCCCCGAGATGTTCCGCGGCAAGCGCGTCGGGACGATCCTCTCGGGCGGGAACATCGACCCGAGTCTGCTCGCCTCGATCATCGCGCGCTCCGGGCTACGCGACGGCCGGACCGCCAAGCTGCGTACCCAGATGCTCGACATTCCGGGCGGCCTTGCAAAGGTCGCGGGCATCATCGCACGTCACGGAGCGAACGTGATCGAGGTCGTGCACGCGCGCACGCACGCCGACCTGCCGGCTAAATGCATGGAGCTTGAGACGACCATCGAACTGCGGTCCGCCGGCGATCTCGTCGACATCCTCGGCGAGATCCGCGCGACCGGACTGCCCTGCGACATCGCGCCGATCGAACGCTACGGCGCGGGCGTGTAACGCAGCACGACCGTATAATCGGTCGGCGCGGTCGCACTTGCGAGCACCAGGTCGCGAGCAAATCCGCCGATGGTGACCCGCACGAGCGTCAACCGATTGCCGCCGACCGCTTCGGCGCTGCCGAGTTGCAAGGGGACCTCCGCGTCGACGATCGACGCGTTTGCGAAGAGTGGCCCCGCAAGCGCGCTCGCGCTTCCGTTGATCGCCGAGAAGGCGCTAACGCCGGTGCTGACGTCGCCGGTCGCGATCGGCGTTGCCCCCGGCGTTCCGTAGACGTACTCGGTGAGCGTCGCGGCGCCGGGATCGTAGAGATATGCACGAAACGACGGCCGGCGCAACGCGTCTTCGGTCGCGACATCGAGTTCGTGACCGTCCGCATTCGGCACGCCGAGCGCGTCGGTCGCGGGGACGAAGATGCTCCAGGAGCCGGCAGTCTCCGTTTCGAGGCGCTCGCCGAGGCGATCGAGTGCGGCCTGTGCGTTCGCCGTCGTGGACGCGCGTTGCGACCAGCCGACGAAGGAATGCGCGACGGCGACGAGCATCGCCGCCAGCATAACCGAAATGCCGGCGGCGATGAGGATTTCGACGAGAGAGAATCCACGCTGGGAATCCATGCACCGGGGTCAGTACCCCGAGGCGACTATTTTACGACAACCGTGCCCTTCATGCCGCGATGGAACGTGCAGTAGTATGCGAACGTACCGTCCGCCGTGAAGGTGTGCTTGAACGATTGACCCTTGCCGAGGTCCGGCGACTTGAAGGCGCCGCCGATAGCGGTCGCGGTATGCTTGGCTTCGTCGTTGTTGATCCACTCGACGGTCTCGCCCTTGGCGATCGTGACCGTCGCGGGGCTGTATGCGAAGTTGGTGATGTGCACCACGACCGTGTTGGAGGCCGGTGCGGAAGTAGCGGAGATGCCGAGCAGACCGATGACCAGCGCGGCGGAGAGCAGCAATGATTTCATGTTCTCCCTAACGTAAGGCGGAGATAAAAAGTTGGTCCGGGATATGGGCCTATGTTACCACTCGATTCGACCGCATGCCACCGTCACGGCATGACCGCCGATCCGCACGCCGGAGATCCGGTCGGGTGCGCCGAGGACGTCGACGTACACGGTCCCGGGGCGCCCGACATGCCGGCCTTGGGAGACGGTGAAGCCGGCCCGATCGATCAGCCCGCTCGCAAACGCGAGCGCGCTCATGGCGCCGCATGCGGATCCGGTGACCGGGTCCTCCGGGACGTCCCCCGGCGGCGAGAAGTGGCGCGCACTGAAGGCCGGCTCGCTCCCCGGCAACCTGGCGAAGACATGGACGCTCATGAACGTCCGGCCCGGATCTGCGAAGATCACCGCCCGATCCGGCGCACACCGGTCGAGGGCGGCCTCGGATGCGAGCGGGACCATCAACATCGGGCAACCGGTCGAGACCGTTTGAGATTCCGGCGCCTCGAGCAGGTCGCTCTCATCGAGGCCCAAGCCTCGGGCGATCCACGCGCGCGGCACCGCTCCGAGGAAACGCGGCGCGGGTTGGGTCATCGTATAGCGCAGGCCCTCGCCGTCGGGGGTCGTCTCGACCGGCACGGTTCCGGCAGGCATCTCGAAGGTGGCGCACGCACCGATGCGGCCGAGGCCGTGGAGCACGTGGGCGGTCGCCAGGGTGGGGTGGCCGGCGAGCGGCATCTCCTCGATCGGCGTGAAGTAGCGCACCCCGACGTCCGCCCGGCTGCTCGGCACCACGAAAGCCGTCTCGGAGAGGTTCAGCTCGTTCGCGATCCTCTGCATCGTCCGCGCGTCGAGTGCGCCCGCGTCGGGAAAGACCGCGCACGGATTGCCTGCAAAGGGCTCGCGCGTGAACGCATCGACCAGTACGTACTCGAGCATTCCGGTCGATTCGCGGCGCAACCACGGTGAGCCCGCGAGCCTTTTGGAGAGGTATGCATTTTCGAACGCTCGGACATTCCGGCCTCAAGCTCTCGGTCGTCGGCCTCGGCTCCTGGCTGACCTACGGCAACACCGTCGACAACGCGACGACCCGCTCGGTCGTGCTGCGCGCCTGGGAACAGGGCGTCAACTTCATCGATACCGCGAATATCTATGCGGTCGGCGCCGCCGAAGAGGCACTCGCGCCGGTGATCGGCGAGTTGAAGCGCGACGCGCTGGTGCTCGCCACCAAGGTCTACTTCCCGATGGGCGACACCCCGAACGAACGCGGACTCTCGCGCAAGCACATCCGCGACCAGGCCCACCACTCGCTGCGCCGCCTGAAGGTCGACTATATCGATCTCTACCAGTGCCACCGTTTCGACGATACGACGCCGCTCGAAGAGACCTGCCAAGCGATGAACGACTTGATCCGCGCGGGGCACGTGCTCTATTGGGGCAGCTCGGAATGGAACGCCGACCAGATCGCGGCCGCGGTCAACCTGTGTCGCGTGCGCGGCTGGGCCGTGCCGATCTCGAATCAGCCGCAGTACAGCGCGCTCTACCGCCGCATCGAGGAACGCGTCTTGCCCACCTGCGAACGCTACGGCATCGGCAACGTCGTCTGGTCGCCGATCGCGATGGGCGTCCTCACCGGCAAGTACACGGACGCGAAACGTCCGCCCGCCGATTCACGCGCGGCCTCTAAGGAGGGCGAGTGGATGACCGACTTCATGTCCCAGCCGATCCTCGATGCGGTCGCGCAACTCAAACCGATCGCCGCCCAAGCCGGCTGCACGCTCTCGCAACTCGCGCTCGCGTGGGTCCTGCGCGAACCGGCCGTCACGAGCGCGATCGTCGGTGCTACCAAGCTCTCGCACGTCGACGAAAACGTCGCCGCCGCCGACCTGCACCTCGATCCCGCCCTCTTCGAAGAAGTCAACCGCATCCTCGACCCCGTTCAGGCCCACGACCCGATCCTAGCGTAAGCGTCTCGAAGCACCGCCACCATACAAGAAGGCCTAGGTCCGTTTGACCTAGGCCTTCTTGCTTGCTGCACTCTACGAGGAGTCGGCGGACCGGAATCGGTGGAGGTCGCTTCCGGTCCGTTCCATCGAACACGTTACCGTGCCGATGAAAGTTATATGCCCGCTCTACTCCTCGGGCGCTGCGGTTGTTTCGTTTTAGTTGAAGCGTCTGATTATGGTTTGATTAACCTTCGGTCCCCATCCGCCGAACGAACCATTCGCGTCGATAACGCGGTTCATCGTGAGTGTGGGACGTACTTCTTCGTTGCGTTCTTCTGAAACGACGTCATTGTCGATTTCAATCGTTGCTTTCATGGTGCAATTCATAACACCCATATCTACCGTCGCCTATGATGTTTGTTTCAGCACCACAACATTCATCGATCCAACGCACGCATCTAACACGTTGTGACGCGGGAGCCAACAATTGTGTCAAGTGCTTCTTTGCGCCTACCAGGCCAGCTACGTCCCGGAGTCGCCGCCTAGGTGGAAGACGTATTTCACGATCAGACGGTCGAGGGTCGTGTACTCCGCGGGGGTGCCGAAGTTGACGAAGAGTTCGTCGCCGCCGCGGAAGCGCTCGTGGAAGGCGGCTGCGACGTTTGTGCCTTGCTGGGGCGAGAAGCCGCCGATGCCGTTGATCGAACGGAGCGAGAACGTCATGTTCGAGTCCGGCCCAAGGTTGACGCCGAGCGAGACGCGCCGCAGCCACTGCGATTCGAGCACGCCGGTGCGGCGGTCGCGCTCGTAGGTCCCGTCGTACTCCATGCCGAGCGAGAGCAGCCTTCCGAGCGGACGCGAGTGCGAGAGCGTGTACAGGTGAAGGTAGTCGCCGCCGAAGGTTCCCCAGCCGGCGCTGGCGTCGATCGGGGTCGGGGTTCCGTCGCGATAGCCGATCGGTACGAACGCGAGGTTGAACGGTTCGTCGGCGCCGTTGCGATAGCACGGAGAGCCGGTATAGAAACTGAAGCCGACGGTCGGACCGGAGCAGTCCGCGTTCTGCGGGATCTCGTAGCCGCGCAAGAGGCCGACCTGCGGTCCCGCGCCGTTGATCGAGAACCCGTTGTTGAAGGTCGCGTTGAAGAATGCGCCCGTATCCGCTTGGTGGACGGCACCCGAACGATCGAAGAAGCGATCACCCGCGAGGAAGAGCCCCCAGTTCTTCATCCCCTTCGTCGACCCGTTGAAGTTGAAGAAGCTGTTGAAGCCGTGGATGTCGGAGTTGGTCGTGAAGCCGTCGAGCGGGCCGTAGTTCGGCGTCAGGTCGTCGTAGCCGATCATCCCTTCCCAGTTCGGCTTGTGCACGTCCAGGAAGCCGTTGGTCGACTGCGCGACGCCGTTCGGCAGGTAGCTCCCGGTCTCGACCGAGTGGCCGAGCGACCAGACCATGCCGGTGTGCAAGTTTCGTCCGGCGATGCCGGCCTCGGTCGTGTTGTCCGTTCCGGCGAGCGAATGATGCGCGAAGACACCGTCCGACCAGTACATGAACGTGCGGTTCGGAAGCAGATGCTTGTAGCCGTACGCGATGTCGTCGAATGTATTCCCGGTGGTTTGATCGTAGCCGCGGAAGTGCAGTACGCCGAAGGACTGCTTTCCGAACGAACCCTCGATCTTTTCGCCGGTATCGAACGGGCCGACTCCGGGCGAGTAGAAGACGGTGTTCGGGGCGTTCAGGAATCCGCCGACCGGTGAGACGTTCGCGCCGCTGATGAAGGCGGCGCCCTGCGAGAAGAACGGCCGGTACTCTTGGAGGGCGCGCCGGAACTCTTGCGGCGCGATGGTCTGCTGATCGATCTCGACGTTGGAAAAATCGGGCGCGAGCGTGCCGACGAAGTTGATCGTCGAGGTGATCGGATACGAGAGATCGAGCCCAGCGACGCGTGCGTTTTGCGGGAGAAACGCGCCGTCGCTCTGCGCGAACAGCGCGCGATCGTGGCCTACGCTGCTCAAGCCGTAGACGTCGAGGCGCGGTTTCGGGCGCGAGGCGGCGGACCCGCCGACGAGCTTGAGACCGGTCAGCGCCGGATAGAAACGCGGATCCGTGAAGCCGGGCCACTGGCCGACGGGACCGTCCGGCATCAGCCCGTCGAAGGTCCACGAGTAGTGCTCGTTGATCGACGCGATCGAGCGCATGAAGTTGAAGCGCCACTGCTGATCCGCGCCCGGCGAAAGCCGCATGATGTTGAGCGGAATGATCATGACTGCCGTGTAGCGGCCTTGGCCGATCTTCGCGGCCGCCTGCCACTGCGGGCGGTAGCGGGCATTCTCGTTGGCCTGCTGGTAGCGAACCCCGGCCGGGGTCGTCTCGAAGAAGTAGACCTGGGACGAGGCGCCGCTCGTATCGATCCCGATCGCGACGAAGTCGTCCAGGCCGAAGCCGACGTCGTTGGTGGTCTGGCCGGCCAAGATCGGGTGATCGGGCTGCTCGGCCTCGAAACCAACGTACAGGTTGGTGTCGTCATAAAGCAGGTAGACGGTCGTCGCATCGGTCGCCTTCCCACGGGTGGTCAGGTTTTGGAAGCCCCCGACGTCCGGGAGCTTGCCCGCCTGCCAGGCCGGATCGCTCAGGTTCGGATCAAGCGGGAGCGGATGGGCCGCCCGGACCGCCGGGAACGAAGCCGTAAAGGATGTGGCCGCTCGGGCCCCTGCGGCGAAACTTGCGGCGGTCAGGAGCGTAAGGAAAGCGAAGAGGGTCAGGCGCATTGCGGTTTCGAGCGTCTCGCAAGGCGCCGGCGCCCGTCTTGAGAAAAGCATCAAACTCTTCTCGCGTGGAGCAACGGTCTATGAGCCTCTATCAATTCGGTCCCTTCGAACTGGACGCAGAGCAACTGCTGCTCTCCGTCGACGATGTTCCCGTTGCTCTCGGTCCCAAGGTCGTCGAGACCTTGCTCGCGCTCCTCGAACGCCCGGGCGAAGTGCTTTCCAAGTCCGCCCTCCTCGATCGCGTCTGGCCCGACGGCTTTGTCGAAGAGGCCAACCTCGCGCAGAACGTCTACGTCCTTCGCAAGACCCTGCGCGCGCATTGGGACGCCGAAGCGATCTTGACGATCTCGCGCCGCGGCTACCGTTTCGTCGGCGAAGTCCGCCTGGCCGAGCGCCCGCACGCCGCGCCGAAGCGCCCGAACGCGTTGCGTCGCTGGCTCGCGATCGGCGCCGCGTCGGCCGCCTCGATCGTGTTCGCGATCTTCGCGATCGCGACCAGCTCGAGCGCGCACCGCGTCGCCGACACGTCGCAGCTCTCGCCCAAAGGCGCGCGGATCTACGCGATCGGGCGCTACTACTGGAACACGCGCACCAGATCCGGCGTCGAGAAGAGCCTCAAATACTTCGGCCGGGTCGTCGACACGGACCCGCGCGACGCGCGCGGCTATGCGGCGCTCGCCGATGCGAACGCGATCACCGGCGACTACGGCTCCGGCACGCTCAAGCCGCCGGTCTACTTCGCGCGCGCCCGCGCGTACGCGCAGAAGGCGCTCGCGCTCGACGCGAACTCGGCCGAGGCGTACGCCGTCCTCGGCATGCTCGATACGCTCGATATGAAGACCAAGAAGAGCGTTCGGGCTCGCGGTATCGCGGATCTGCGCCGCGCGATCGCGCTCGATCCGTCGTATGGGCCCGCCCACCAGTGGTACGGTACCGCATTGCTCGAGAACGGCCGGGCTCACGATGCATTGCGCGAATTGCAGATCGCGGCCAACCTCGATCCGCTCTCGATCTCGACGACCGTCTGGCTGAGCGAGGCCGCCTATCTCGACCGGCAGTACGACGAAGCGATCGCTTACGCGCGTCAGGCGATCGATCTCGCACCGCAGCGCCCCGACGTCTGGCAGAACCTCGGCGAATCGTACGAGGGTCGCGGCGACTACGCGCAGGCGATCGCGACGTATAAGATCTTCGCAGGCAAATGCTCGAGCTGTGCGAACCAGGCGGCCGCGTTGCTCGCCCACGCGTACGCGGTACGGCACGACATGCCGCAGGCATTGGCGGCGCTCGCCAAAGCACAGGCCGATCCGAGTCCGGCGTCGCCCGCCGACATCGCGACCGCGTTTGCAGCGATCGGCGAGCGGACGTCGGCGTTTTCGTGGCTGCACCGTCTGCACGGCTATCCGCGTGCGATGATCGCGCTCGATCCGCGCCTCGACGTGATCCGCGGCGACGCGCGCTTCCGCGACTTCCTCCAGGGCCCGGCATAAAGCACTCGCGCTTGTCGCTCTTCTCGGAACTGACGGTGCGACCGGAGATCGCCCGCTCCGGCGCCGCCCACCTGCGCGCCGTCATGGAGACCGGCACGGTGCCGCGCCGTACCAAAGAGCTGTGCGCGCTGATGGTCTCGTGGCTGAACGCCTGCGAGCATTGCGTGAGCGCGCATCAGGACTACGCGCTCGAACTTGGCGTCTCGCAAGCGCAGCTGGACGCGCTCTTCGACTACAATCGCTCGCCGGAGTTCGACGACGCCGAACGGGCTGCCCTCTCGGCGGCGGTTGCCTTGACGCGCGAGCCGCGCGCGCTCCCACCGGCCGTACGCGAGGCCCTCGAAGCACACTACGACGAAGGCCAACGGGTCGAGATCGTCTCGACGATCGGCCTCTTCAACTATCTCAACCGCAGTTCCAACGCACTCGCTTAGCGTCCGGCGATGCGCGCCAGGACGCGCTCGACCTTGACGACTCGCGTTCCGCTCATGCGGTCGTGAAGCAGGATGCGGCGCCAGATGATGCTGAGCAGCATGATGAACGCCCAGAGGATTCCGACGACGAGCGCACGCCAGATCGCGCGCCACGGGCCGACGCGCCGGAAGTCCGTCGTCACCACCCGTAGGCCGGCGATCATCATGCCGAAGGTCTGGCCGGTGACCGCGACCAGTACGGCGAGATAGACCGGGAACCAGAACAAGAATCCGAGTTTGAGAACGCGGTTGTAGATGGCCTGGACCGTGTCGGCGGACTGTTGGTACGTGCTCGGCGCCATCGTCTGCATCGGGGCGGGAGTGCCTATGGTGGCGGTCCCTCGACTTGGCTGCGCTACGCTCGGGATGACGTGGGGGGCGAGCTTCGCCTTTGCAAGGGGGGTGGCGACGTCCGCTCTTTGGCGGTTTGCGGCGGCGGTCTTCGAGCCTCTGAAGTCGATCGTGCTCTTACCGACGTCGAAGACGTTGAGGCCGAACGAAACCATGATCGCGACGACGACGACCGCGTCGATCGCGTAGGCGGTGAAGCGCCGCCACCAGCCGGAGCAGTCCTTGACGTCGACCTTTGCGGCGCCCGGCATCGGCAGGGCGGGCGGCTCTTCAGGTGGCGACTCGCGCAAGAACCATTCTTCGGCAACCGCGTAGGCCTGCGAGGCGACGAAGCGTTGCAGCGAGGCGATGCGCGCGGTCGCATACGGTTCGGAACCGAGCCAGGTGCCCCACTTGAGTACCGAGTCGCCCGCGATCTCGCGCGCTTGTTCGGCGAACGCCGTCGTGTCGACTTTGCGGCCGAACTCGTGGAACTCGGCGACCGCGATCGCGCGCAGCGCCGCATCGAACGATCCGCAGACGAGCAGGCCGACCTTGTCGCAGGTGAACGTGCATCGACGCAGCCACGGGCCGAAGAGCACGGCGACGAACGGGTTCTCGCGACCGTTGACGCTCAGCAGCGAGAGATAGCGCGTGTGGCCGGCGGCGATGTGGCCGAGTTCGCGGCCGATCATGAAGGCGAGTTCGTCGTCTTCGAACTCTTCGACCCAATGCGATGAGACGATCAGCGAGTACGGCTCGCCGAAGCCGAGCGCGGCGACCGGCACGTAATTGTCTTCGCGCACGAAGATCAGCGGCATCGGGATCTCGAGGGTCGCGCAGGCGTGCTTGACGATCGAGAAGACGCGCGGATATTGCCGCTCGTGGATCATCACCGAGGAGCCGATCAAGCGGCCACGCGCGAGCGTGATGTAGAGCATCGCGCCGACCAGGAAGAGCGCGACCTGGGCCGGCCCGATCGATTCGTGCAGCACCGCAGCCGCGACCAATGCCACCGGAAACGCCAGCGGCAAGGTCAGCCAGAAGGCTAGGCGTTCTTGAGGATCGCGAAGCGAGGACGGTCCGTCGAAGAGGTAGTGCACTCGGCATTCTCGTTCGTGGAAGCGTCGCTTTCCTCTAGCGGCGGTGCGAGTTTGACACCGCGGCCGCCGTTGCGTTTGACCACATACATCTCGTGATCGGCGGCGCGGATCAGTTCGGCGGCGGTCCGGCCCGCGGGCGGATGTACGGCGATGCCGATCGAGGCGTTCATCCGGAACGATCCGCCCGAGATGGTGAAGCGCTCGTCGAACGACGCCAGGATCTTGCGCGCAGCGTCGACCGCGTCGTCGTCGCTCTGCAGATCTTCGAGGACGATCACGAACTCGTCGCCGCTCGGGCGAGCGACCGTATCGGACGAACGCACTTGGCGCTCGAGGCGACGGCCGACCTGTTCGAGCAGTTCGTCGCCGGCCGGGTGACCGTAGCGATCGTTGACGTGCTTGAAGTCGTCGAGGTCGAGGAAGAGCACCGCGCAGCGCGTGTGGGTGCGCTCGGCCCGCGTCAGTGCAGCGCGCAGGCGCTCCTCGAGCAGGGCGCGATTCGGGAGTTTGGTGAGCGAATCGTAGTGCGCGAGATGTTGGAGTTCGGCTTCGCGTTGCTTATGGGCGGTGATGTCGACCAGGCTGCCGACCTGGGCGATCGCGGTGCCGTCATCGTCGTAGATGGTGCGCAGGCGCTCGCGGACCATCCGCTGGGCACCGTCGGCGCGGACGATGCGGTGTTCGCAGGCGTAGCCTTCGCCGTTGATCTCGCCGAGCGAGATGGCGCGCGAGACCGCTTCGCGGTCTTCGGGGTGATCGAACGCGCGGACGTCGATCAGGCCGACCTCACCATCGAGCCCGAGCAACTGTGAAAGTCCGCCCGAGACGGTCAGCCGGCCGTTCGAGAGGTCGCGGTGCCAAGAGCCGGAGCCGCTTTGGCCTTCGGCTTCGGCGTAGGCTTCGAGGCGGGTCCGCGCGTCATCGTCGGTCGCGCGTGCCGCCGCGCAACCGACGACACCGGCGATCGCACCGTTCGGTGCGACGAGGGGATCGAGGCGGATCCCGTAGGCCCGGCCATCGATAATCGTGTCGAAGTTGATGGGTTCGCCTTCGAGGGCCCAGCGATGGGCGACGACGGCGATTCCGAACGGATCGTGAGGGTTCCAGAGCCCACCCACTTCGAGGGGTTGCTGCTCCGGTTCCACATGGAGCAGATCGCGCAACCGAGCCGTTAGCGACGTGATCTGCAGGGTCCGATCGGTAACCCAGATGAGTTCCCGGTCTTGGTACATGGATGGAGTCCTCCGAAATGAGTGGGCCTGGTGACTCCATGCTAGGTCCCCGGGCACTCCCCGGGCATCCGTGGAAACCCCTAATTGTGCTAGAGTCGTTGGCATGAGTATCCGTGGGGGTGAGGCGCCCGCGCTGATCGGCCGCTCTTCGGAGCTGGCCGTTCTTCGAACGCGGGTCGACGGGCTCTCCGGGGGGGCAGGCGCGATTGTCGTGGTCTCGGGCGAGGCCGGCTCGGGCAAGACCCGGCTGCTCGAAGAGTTGCTCGCCGGCCTCAAGGCGCCGATCGTCCAAGCCTCGGCCTTGGTCTACGACTACGCGCAAGCGCCCTACGCGCCGATCCGGGACCTGCTCGCGGTGCTCGATGCTCGGGCTCCCAAGATGCTCGCAAAAGACGAAACGCTCCGGGCCGCGCTCGAACCGATCCGTGCGCTCGGCGACGCCGGCGCGAGCGGGGACCCGCAGGCCGCCCGCCGTCGCGCGCTCGACGCCGCCGTCGAAGCGATCGGCAAGTACGCCGCCGCCGCGCCGCTCGTGCTCGCGATCGAAGACGTGCAGTGGATCGATCAAGCCTCGGCCGATGTGTTGCTCCATCTCTCGGCACAGGCGGAACGCTCGCGCTTCGTGCTCGTGCTCACCTATAGAACGAACGACGACGCCGAGAGCGATGCGGGGCGGGATCTGGTCGCACGCTTCGCCCGTCGCGCTCGCGGCAGCCAGATCGCGTTGCGCGCGCTCTCGGAGCCGGACGCGCGGGCATTGGTGGATGCGGCCGCGAGCGCCGACGTCGACTCGGCGACGCGACGTTCGATCTGCGAACTCGGCGATGGAAACCCGCTCCTTCTACTCGAGCTGACCGAACACGCCGCCGATGCCCCCGGCGGCGGCGATGCCCTGCCGCTCTCGCTTCAAGCGATCGTCAACGAACGCATCGCGGCCTTCGAGCGCGACGAACGCTACGTGCTTCAAGTCGCCGCACTCCTCGGCGAGTTCGACGTCGAGACGCTGGTCGAGGTCGCAGATTCCGACCGCGATACGGTTCTGGGATTGCTTCGACGAGCGCTCGCAAAACGTGTGTTGAGCGAAGCCGTCGCGCCGCGCGCGACCTACTCGTTCCGCCACGCGCTGATCCGGCGTGCCGTATCCGACCAACTGCTCGCGGCCGAACGCACGGAGTTGCACGCGCACATCGCCCGCCTCCTCGAATCGCGCGGCGCCGTTTCGGCGGCCGTCGCGCAGCATTACGAACTCGCCGGCGAAGGTCGTCCGGCACGCAGGGCGTACGTGCTTGCCGGCGAGCAAGCCATCGCGGCGCTGGCGTTCAGCGATGCTGCCGACGCCTATCGGCGCGCGATCGAGGCGTGCGCGATCGACGATGAAGCGATCGAGATCGCCTGGGAGTTCATCGCCGCGTCGAATCTCTCGGTCAACCGGCCGGAGCACATCCGTCTGCTCGAGGCCCTTTGCGCGCACGCGATGGAGACCGGCGCACGCGGAACGGCAGCGCGCCTGCGGATCGAGATCGCACGCTGGTGCTTTACCGCCGGCGACGACGACCTGGGTGCGGATGCGGCTGCACGCGCCTACGAGATCGGCGAGAGCATCGCCGATCGAGCCGCGATGTTCGATGCCGCAGCGCTCGCCGCGTGGTATCTCGCGCATCTGCGTCGGCTCGACGAAGCCGGCCTATGGCTTGCACGTGCCTCCGGACACATCGATGCGGGGAGCGCGCGCTCCCTGGCGTGGTTCTACGAGGCCCGGGCGGCCGTCGACGTCCATTCGGGCGTCTGCAAGACCTGGCGCGAGGATCTCGAGAAAGGCATCGAGGTCTCGATGACGATGCATTTCAGCCTGGCCCTGCGACGTATCGATTCCGCGACCGGGCTCGCGCTGGCGTCGAACCTCGACGATTTCGGATTCGCCCGCTCGTGTCTGGAGCGGGCCGAAAAGCTTGCAGCCGACAACGGCTCGTCGGCCTGGACGCTCTCTCCCATAAACGCCTATGTCAACTACATGTTGGGCGACCTCGCGGCAGCGCGCCGGGCGCTCCTCGTCGGTTTTGCAGAGGCCGGCGATAGCCTTAACACCACGTGTATGCTCGCGCGCACCGGTATTCCGGTAGCACTTCGTCTCGGTGACGTCGATCTGCTGCGCCGCTGTATCAACGAGAACATCCTCGACTTCGCGTACCAGTCGACCTCGCCACAGGTCTTCGGCCCGGTCGCGGCAAGCGTTGCAGAGAAGCTGGTCGCCGACGGGCGTCGCGCCGAGGCCGCGACCTTGATCGCGCGAACGGTCGCTCGCATCGATCGCGCGGGCAACAATCTCGCGATCTGCGCGGACGTAGCGCGCTTTCGCGTGACCGATGCGAAGCCCGCCGTGCGAGAGATGCTCGAACGGCTCGCGCCTTCGAGTCGTTCGGGACGCGCCGTGCTGGCGCTGTTCGACGCCTACTTCGCAGCGGGCGACGAGCGCCGGCGTCGTGCGAACGCCGCCGCGGCCGGATTCGAGGAGTTGAAGTGGCCGCTCTGGCAGGCGGAAGCGTTGGAACTCGCGGGCGACGCCTCCGCCGCCCGCGAGATCTATGCGCGGTGCGGCGCGATCGTCGACAAGCAGCGTCTGGATGCGCAACGCGGCGCGGGCGAGATCCCGGGCGGACTATCGCGTCGGGAGTGGGATGTCGCCCAGCTCGTCGCGCAAGGCAAGTCGAACCGTTCGATCGCCGAGGCGCTGGTACTCTCCGAGCGCACGGTCGAAAACCACATCGCCTCGATCTTCAACAAGCATTCTTTACGTTCGCGAGCAGAGATCGCGAGCTTCGTCGCACGGGAAGAACGGCTCCCGCTCGCCAAGTAGCGAGCGAGCCGTATCTCGCGAACCCTCTCGAAAAAAGGGGTCTCACAATGATTCCAAGCGCGATCCGATTCTACGAACGTACCGGTGGCCCGAACCCCCCGCCCGGCGGGGACACTGCGGAGCCCGAAGAGGCCGGCGCGGAAGCGGAATAGGAACCCACAGTGGCCCCGGTGAGAACCGGGGCCATCTTTTTCTAAAAGGTCTCGTTGCCGGTCGGCTCGATCGCTTTGGCGTGATTGAGCGATTGCCTGAGCTGCTGGCCGGCTCGGTAGATGCTCAAGCGCAGACGATTGATGCCGCCGACCGGGCGGAAATCGGTGGTGCTGTGCCAGGGCGAGAATGCCAGGTTCTCTTCGCAGAACTTCTGCTGCGCCGGCGAGTCGAACGTCTGCTTCGGGATCCGGATGAAGGCGGCGTCGACGAACGGTGCTTTCTGTTCGTCCCAGAGCGAACTGGCGCTCTCGATCAGCATCGTCTCGGGATCGGTACGCGGCTGCAACTGCAGTTCGTAGCACGCATCTCCGCGATGCAGATCGGCGATCATTTCCGCGCGCAACGCATTCGGGTCGGTCGAACCGGCCGGGACCGCACCGAGGCGGTTCGGCATCGGGCACGGCATCGGTCGGGTCGCGAACTTCACGTAGGTTGAGCCGAGTAGATACGGCGACATCGAGAAATACCGTTGCGTGAACATATTGTCGACGTTATGCCCGGCGGTCTCGGCGATGATCTTTCCTACGGCCGGGTGCGTCGCGATGAACGCGCGGCCTGTGCCGTGAAGAAGCGCCTTCGCGAGGGCTTCGTAGTTCGCGGCATCCGGCGAGAAGAACACCGGGTTGTTGATCATCACGAAGTCCTGCGTGCGCCGCTCGTCCGGAATCAGCTTCGGACCATCGACGCCGACCAGTTTGATCGCCATGCCGCGCCCGTCCGGTTCGCGATCGCTCTCCCGCACCGGCGCGCCGTTCGACATGCGGATCCACGCGCGGTACGTGCGCGGCTTTGCGAAGACGCCGAACTTCAGCATTGCCGGGAGGTCGGGATCGATCCGGACGGTCGCTTTAACGCAACCCTGACCCTTGGCATGCGCGTCGCGCGGCGCCGGCCGGACCCCGGCCGCAAACTCGCGCTCGACGATCGCGTGGAAGGTCTGCATCGTGGAGGCGATCGCGGCCGCCTCGCCCGGCGGGACCTTCTCGCCGTTCACCACCGTCGGCGGCGTCGCGGCCGCGCATCCGACGAGCAGAAAGAGCCCAAGCACCGACCCGATTCTCATACGTCGGCAGTTGTATGGCTAGCGACTCTTTCCTCGTCCGAGCTGCGCACGCGGCAGCGTATTCCGAGCCGTTGGGCGAACTCCTCAAGCATCCCGACTTTCTCGCTCCCGGCATGAGGACATGGTAACGACACATCGGCTCAAACGGGTCTTGGTCGTCGATGACGAGCCCGCGATCGGCGAAGCGCTCAAAGCGTACCTGCAACGCGAAGGCTTTGACGTGAGCGTGGCCGAGACGTGTGCGGCCGGCTTGGACGCATACCGAAACGTCTCGCCCGACCTGATGTTGCTCGACATCACGCTCCCGGATGGGAGCGGGCTCGACATCCTGCGCGCTTCGCAGACGGACGGCGCCAGGACACCGGCGATCATGTTGACGGCGCGCGCAGAGGAGGTCGACCGGATCGTCGGCCTCGAGATGGGTGCCGACGATTATATCACCAAACCGTTCTCGCCCCGTGAAGTCGTGGCGCGCGTCCGGGCCGTCATGCGGCGCGCCGACATCGCCGCCGGTGCGCCGCGTAGCCAGAATGGCGCGATCCGGATCAAGGACCTCGAGATGGACGTCGACGCGCACGAGGTTCGGATCGGTGGTCGCGATGCAGGCGTGACGGCGACCGAGTTCCGCGTGCTACGCGTCTTCGCGGAACATCCGGGGCAGGCGTTCAGCCGCGCCGCGCTTCTCGACGCACTGCACGACGACGGCGCGATCTTCGAACGGACGCTCGATCGCCACATCAACAATCTACGCAAGAAGATCGAGCCTGACTCCGATAATCCCGAATATCTGCTGACGGTCTATGGCGTCGGCTACAAGATGCGGCCGCGCGACCCGTGAGCGATCAGTTGATCCGCGCGCTCGATCGTGCGGCGGCCTCGGACTGGGATGGGGCGCGAGCCGCGCTGCAGCCGCCGGACGATCTGCCGGCGGTGCGTTTGCTCGCCTTCATCGCCGACATCGAGCGTCGCGAAGATGATCGACGGCGCTCGAACGCAACGCTGCGTCACGAGATCGGAAACGCGCTTGCGATCGTTCAGGCGAACCTAGAGGGCGTGATCGACGGCGTACTCGAGCCGAGCGGTGCGCGGCTCGCGAGCATGCGCGAGGCGCTCGCATCGGCCGGTGCGCTACTCGAAGGGCTCCGTCAGCCCTGACGGTGCGGCCAGCGCGGCCTCGATGATGCGTCGGATATCGGCGGGTTCCGACGGTTTCTCGAGGATCGCGACGACGCCGAAGAGGTCGGCGAAATCCCGCATCGCCGCCCCTGCCCGCGTCGCCGTATAGAGCACGACGCGGATCGTCGATCGCAGGTCGCCTCGTAGCACCTTGAGGAATTCGGCGCCGTTCATTCCGGGCATCGAGAGATCCAGGATCGCCAGATCCGGCGACGAGCGCGCGATCTCGCGCAGCCCTTCCTCTCCGGAACTTGCTTCGCGCACGTCGTGTCCGAGCGGTCGAAGGAGGGTCGCCAGGAGCAAGCGGTTCACCGCATCGTCGTCAATCGCGAGAATGATCGCCAAGCTCTGCCTCGATCTGTACTTGGAAGGTGGCGGGATCGATGGGCTTCGCGAAATAGCCGTCGAATCCGACGGCGAGCATGTGTTCGCGATCGCCGCGCATCACCAGAGCGGTCACGGCGACGACGCGCGGACGTCGCTCCAGCGTGCCGAGACGGCGCGCCAACTCGTAACCGTCGATCCCGGGCATGAGTACGTCGGTCAGCACCAGAGCATACTCGTGCGCGCGCGCCATGTCCCATCCGCTGAGCCCGTCCGATGCGCCGTCCGCCTCGTAGCCGAATGCGCGCAGGAGATAGAGGAGCAGGTCGAGATTAGCGGGGTTGTCGTCGACGACCAGGATGCGCGCGCGCATCATTCGCCCGGAAGTGTCAGGGTGAAGATACTCCCGCTACCGTGCGTGCTCTCGACGCGGATCGTTCCGTCGAGCAGGTCCGCGAGACGTTTGCTCAGATACAAGCCGAGACCGGCACCTTCGACGCGACGCGTGTTCGACGCATCGAGCTGCTCGAAGGCCGAGAACAGTCGCGGCAGATCCGCCGTCGCGATCCCGATGCCGGTATCGCTCACCCGCACCACCGCATTCGCGCCTTCGCGACGCAACTCGATGCGCACGGATCCGCGCTCGGTATATTTTATCGCATTGCTCGCGAGGTTGATCAGGATCTGCCGGATCGCACGACCGTCCGATCGGACGTCGACCGGTCCGTTCGAGACGTCGGTCGTGAGTTCGAGGCGTTTATCGGCCGCGAGCGGTCGAAGCGTCGTCGCGACTTCGATGACGATCGGTCCGAGCGCCACCTGCTCGACCCGGATATCGGCCTTGCCGGAATCGATCCGGGCGAGATCCAGGATGTCGTTGATCAGCGAGAGCAGATGTCGCGCGCCCGTCTGCACGATCTGCAGCTGGCGCTCCTGTTCGGGCGTCAGCGGCCCTGGGAGTTCCATCAGGAGCGTTCCGGTAAACCCGATGATCGCGTTCAGCGGCGTTCGCAGTTCGTGGCTCATGCTCGCAAGGAAACGATCCTTCGCCAGGTTCGCCGTCTCGAGTTCCACGTTCTTCTGCTCGAGCGTTTGGCGTACGCGTTCGCGTTCGGAACTGTCGCGGATCGCGCTCGCGACCAACATCCCCTCGTCGGTCTGGATCGGACTCAGGCTGATCTCGACGGGGAACTCCGAGCCGTCTTTTCGGCGTCCGCGCAACTCGAGTCCGGCACCCATTGGACGCACGTGCGGGTCGCCAAAGAATGCGGTGCGATGGGCGGGGTGTCGCCCACGGAATTCTTCCGGCACGAGCACCTCGATCGACTGGCCGAGCAGTTCTTCACGCCTGTATCCGAACAGGCTCTCGGCCTGCGCGTTTACGAGGACCATCTCTCCGCGCGCGTCGACGATCACCATCGCGTCGGGCGCCGATTCGAGTAGACCGCGGAACATCCGCGTTTCGTATGACAGGCGTTCCTCGGCGTCCATCCGTGAGGCGTTCGTGGGCGCGAACCGCGCGCCTTCGCCTGGTGGAGAAGCGGCACCGCTCCGACTTTTCCCGGGCCTTTCGCAACCGCTTCCCACGGGGAGCGCACAATAGATCCCATGACCAGCATCTTCAACCGTCACTTCATCCCGTGCCCGTACGGTCTTGCGAAGAGCTTTCTCCAAGACGAACTCTTTCCGGCCGATAGCGGTCACCTCGAATGGTTGCTGCATCTGAAGCCGCCGACGCCCAAGGGCCTCGACCTTGCAAAAGAAGTCGACGTCCGGGTCTCGCGCGCCGTCGACCCCATGCATTTCGACGAACCATGGGCGGTGACGTGGGAGCCTCACGGTGGGGGACCGTTCCCGTCGTTCACCGGCACGCTTACCGTGCGTGCGGATGAGGATTGGAACGTCGCGGCGCTCGAGCTGTCCGGCACGTATGCGCCGCCGATGGGAGCGGTCGGCGCGGCCTTCGATCACGTGCTCGGTTCGCGGATCGCGACCGGCACGGCCAAGGCGCTGCTCTCGGAGATCGGGGACCGGCTGGTCGCTCGGTACCACGAAGTGGAAGCGGCGAAGGCTAACCCGACCTGAGGGCACGCCTCCGGATCAGCGTCGCGACCCCGACGACGTGACGGGCGAGATCGCGCGCGCTATATCATCGACCAGGCCGGCGAGCGATGCGCGTGCGATGCGCGAGCCGACCAATGCGTCGAATACGCGGCCGACCAGGCCCCCCGGCGGTTCGTACGTCCCGTCGATCTCCAACCGCGACATTCGCCGATCCGGCTCGGCATAAACGTTCATCACGCCGCCGAAGTTCGGATACGGCCCACCGCCGGCGGAACTCCAGGTGATGGCAAGATTCTGGTTGAGGTTGTCGCTATCGCGACCCCAATGGCCTCGGGCGACGACGTCGTGGACGAGGGCGAGATCTCCGATCCGGCGGGTCAGGGGAACCCGCAACGAAAGCGCGACGCCCCCGTCGCTACCGGCACGTTCGTTCATGTAGGCCAGGAGTAGCCGTTCGGTAACCTCGACCGGCGAGGCGATCGGAGTGCTCACACAAATTCTCGTCATAGCACCGTGATGATAGCGCTCCCATAGGAAGGCATTAGGAAGATTCGTTCTCCACGATTCGTCGCGGCAGCTGACGTTTGTCGCATTTCCCGAGTTCTTCTCCGCTGGTACCTTCGCTCTTCCCGGAGTCCGTTTATCATTGGATCGAAAGCGGAGCAATTCTGCACGCTGCAAGGAGAACGCGATGAGCACCGTAGGCCGCAAAGAGTTCGTGACGACACTGGGCGTGGGAGGTGCGGCGGCGCTCCTCGCGGGCTGCAACACGCCTCAGAGCGGTTCGTCTGCCGGATCGAGCGCATCGATCGCCGGGCTCGGTTCGGACGCCCACGGCATCATCTCGGCGCGCAATCTCAGCCCTTCCGACGTCACCGCCGCGCTGAAGACTTACGTGCCGTCGGGAAAACTCGACGACTACTACATGTTCGCCTCGGGCGGGCACAGCGGTCAGGTTCTGGTCATCGGGGTCCCGTCGATGCGGCTGCTCAAGACGATCCCGGTCTTCACGCCCGATCCGTACGACGGTTGGGGCTACAACGTGCCGTCGCAAGAGATGCTGGCCGGCGCCGGGGTGAACGGCAAGACGATAACGCACGGCGATACGCACCATCCCGCATTGAGCGAGACCAACGGCGACTACGATGGCGAGTTCGTCTTCATCAACGACAAGGTCAACGCTCGGATCGCCGTCATCAGCCTGAAGGACTTCGGCTGCAAGCAGATCGTCAAGAACCCGTTCATCATCTCCAACCACGGAACGTGCGTCACGCCCAACACCGATTACGTGATCGAGACGTCGCAGTACGCCACTCCGCTCGGTTGGGGCTACGCTCCGCTCTCCGAGTTCAAGACGGCCTATCGCGGGGCGGCGACCTACTGGAAGTTCGACCGCAAAGCCGGGAAGATCGATCCGACGAAGTCGTTCACCATCGAGTTGCCGCCCTATTTCCAAGATCTGACCGACGCCGGAAAACTCGCAAGCGACGGTTGGTCCTTCACCAATTCGTTCAATAGCGAACTCGCGACCCCGCTGGACTACAAAGGCGGCCCGCCGCTGGAAGTCGGAGCCTCGCAGAACGACATGGACTTCATGCACGTCATCAACTGGCGCAAGGCCGAAGCTCTGGTCAAGAGCGGCGCGGCGCAGCGGCGCGAAGGCATGGCGTTCATTCCGCTCGAGCAGGCGGCGTCGCAGGGAATTCTGTTCCTGTTGCCCGAGCCCAAGAGCCCGCACGGCGTCGACGTCTCCCCCGACGGGCGCTTCATGGTGGTCGCGGGAAAGCTGGACCCGCACGTCACCATCTACAGCTTCGCGCGTTTCCAGGACGCGATCGCGAAGGGTGGACTGCACAAGGATCGTTACGGCATTCCGATCGTCCCATTCGAGAAAGCTTCCATCGCGCAGGTCAAGGTCGGGCTCGGCCCGCTCCACACGCAGTTCGACGATCGCGGCTACGCCTACACGAGCCTGTTCCTCGATTCGGCGATCGCGCGATGGAAGATGGGTGACGAGAACGGTCAGGGCTGGACCATGGTCGACACGATCCCGACGCAATACAACATCGGCCATCTCGGCGCACCGCACGGCGACACGACCAAACCGCGCGGCGGCTACGTCATGGCGTTCAATAAATGGTCGCTCGACCGGTTCGCCCTGGTCGGCCCGCTCTACCCTCGCAACTTCCAACTCATCGACACCACCGGCGACAAGATGCAGATGCTGTACGATATGCCGATCGGTCAGGCCGAGCCGCACTACAGTCAGGTCATCGAGGCCTCGCTCGTGAAGCCTTGGGCCGTCTATCCGGAGGTCGGCTTCGAAGCCGTCGCGATGGCGGTCGATCCCAAAGCTCCGAAAACGCTCCTGCTCGCCGACACGGGCGTCCACACCACGGCCGACGGCGTGGACGTGCGTATGGCCGTCGTTCGGAGTCACTTCCAGCCCGACGTCGTGAAGGTGGCCGCCGGTTCGAAGGTCACGTGGCGCATCACCAATGTCGAACGGGCCAAGAACGCCATGCACGGGTTCGCTCTCCCCGGGTACAACATCAGCGTCAGTTCCGAGCCCGGCTCCGAGCAAGTCGTCCGGTTCGTGGCGGACAAGCCGGGAGTCTATCCGTTCTACTGCACGGACTTCTGTTCCGCACTCCACCTCGAGATCATGGGATACTTCCTAGTATCATGACGATGCACCGACCGAGCGATCGGACGTTGCTCTTCGCGACCGCCGCATTCGCCCTGCTCTCGCTCCTGATCCCGTGGTGGTATATCTCGATGCACGCGCCGCAGTACCCTGACGGGTTGCGCGTTTCGGTGAGCCTGTTCAACGTGTCGGGCGACACCGCGGAGATCGACGATCTCAACCATTACATCGGGTTTCGCCCGCTCGATACCATCGCGGCCACGGAGCGCAAGATGGCGTGGCTGGCTATTCCGGCCGCGCTGCTCCCCCTGCTCGGAGCGCTCTTTGCAAGGCGGAAGTATGCGTGGCTAACGGTCCTCCCGACGGCCGTCATCGCACCGGTCTTCGTCGTCGATCTGGTCACGTGGATGACGTATGCCGGGCACCATCTGGATCCCCATGCGGCGCTTTCGAACAGCATCTCGCCGTGGACGCCCAATTTCCTCGGCCCGGGAGGCGTGGGCCAGTTCAGGACGTTCGCCATGTTCGATCCGGGCTTCCTATTCGCGGCGGCCGCCACGATTTGCGCGATCGTCATCGTCGTACGTGCCGTACGCGGCCGGTGGGCACGCGCGTGATCGCCGCGTCCACGCCTCCCGCGATCGTCGTCTGCGATAGCTGCCGGATGCGCAGTCTATCCGACGCCCTGCGCGCGGCGCGAGCCGGAATCACCATCGTCGTCCACGGCGAACAGCGCGGTCACTTCGTCGTGAAAACGCCGGTCACGATCACCGGAGACGGCGGCGCCGTCCTGGACGGGGAAGGCCGTGGGACCGTCCTTCTCGTGCAGGCTCCGGGCGTCACGATTCGCGATCTTACCGTGCGCGGCAGCGGATCGGACTTCGTCGCGATGGACGCAGGCATCCGCTCGAACGCCGCTCGTACGACGATCCGGAACGTCGGCGTCGCGGACACCTTGTTCGGCATCTATCTCGCCCATTCCGACGACTCGATCGTGGACGGCGCGCAGATCGCAGGCCGCCGTTCGATACCGATCCCGCTCCGAGGCGACGCCGTGCGCGTCTGGTACTCAAAAAACGTACGGATCGCGAACAGCAGCATCGTCGACGCGCGCGACGATCTGATCTGGTTCTCGCCGGGAGCGAGGTTCGAGCACAACCACGTCCGCGGCGGCCGCTATGGTTTCCACTCCATGTATTCCAACGGGATGACCATCGCTTCGAACGTCGTCCAAGACTGCGAGATCGGCTCGTACATCATGTACGGCAAGAACGTCCGCATCGAAGGTAACGTGTTCTCCAACAATCGCGGCTCGACCGGATACGGCGTGGGGATGAAATCGATCGACGATGCGATCGTCGATCGGAACGCGTTCGTCTCGAACCATCTCGGAGTATACGTCGACAACTCCCCTTCCCAGGAAGGGTCGGTCGATCGCTTCGAAAGCAATCTGTTCGCCTATAACGAGGTTGGATTCGCAGGCCTGCCATCGTCTCGCGACGACGTCTTGCTGGCGAACTCGTTCGTGGAGAACTATCGGCAGATCAGCGTGCTCGGAGGCGGCACCCTGACCGCGCTCACGTGGTCCGAGAAAGGGCGCGGGAACTATTGGAGCGACTACGCCGGCTACGACCGGAACGCGGATGGGATCGGCGACGTTCGCTACGAAGATCGGAGCGCGTACGGAACGCTCGCCGACGTCGATTCGCGCTTGGGGCTCCTCACGTATAGCCCGGCCGCCAAGGCGCTCGACTTCGCGGCAAAAGCCTTGCCGATCTTCGCGCCGCCCGCTACCGTCATCGACAACGCGCCGCTGATGGCGTCGGCCTATCCGCAAGGTCTTCCGTCGTCGGGAGCGCCGAAGCCGCGACTAGCGTACGAAGCGATGGGTTTGATCGCGCTCGGCGCCGCCTTCGGGATACTCGTTCCATTTCGTCCGCGCGTGCGCAGGCCCATCGGGGTCCGGAGGCATATGGACGGTCCGAAGTCGCGTCTCGTCATCGAGGTAAGCGGTCTCTACAAGGAGTTCGGGCGCACCCAAGCCCTGGACGGAGTCGACCTCGAGGTCCCGCAGGGCGAAGCACTGGCGCTCTGGGGACCGAACGGATCCGGCAAGACAACGCTTCTGCGCAGCCTTCTCGGCGTCGTCCGGTATCGCGGACGCGTCGTGGTTCGCGCAGACGTCGGGTACGTTCCCCAACAGCTTCCCATTTTTGACATGCGGGTCGGCGAACTCGCCCGGCTCATCGCGGGATTGCACGGCGTTCCCGATGCCGAATGTGCCCTCGCACTGGAAGGCGCCGATCTCGCGGATCTTTGCGCACGCAACATCGCCGAACTCTCCGGCGGGCAGCGCCAGCGCTTGGCGATCGCGCTTGCCGGTTTGGGGAATCCGGACGTGCTGATGCTTGACGAGCCGACGGTCGGCCTCGACTTGAGAAGCCGCAACGCGATCCTGCACTCCTTGAAAGAGTCGAAGGCGGCCGGCAAGACGATCGTCATTGCCAGCCACATTCCCGAGGACGTAACCGCGATCGCCGACCGAATCGCGATCATGGAGCGCGGACGTATAACCGGCATCGCCACGCCGGCCGAGTTCATCGAGATGATCGATCGGTACCGGGAGGCATCGTGAACGCGCTCGTTCTGCTCGTCATCCGCGACTTGCGGGAATCGATCCGCAATCGCTGGTTGCACGTCTACGCGGCGGCGTTCGCCGCGCTTGGGGCGCTCGTCGCTTGGGGTGGGGCGGCGGCCGCCGCCATTACGGGCACGAGTGGATTCGGGCCGGTCGTCGCGCAGTTCATCGTGCTCGTGATGCTCTTCTCGCCGCTGATGGGGCTGACGCTTGGAGCGCAAGCCATCGTTCGCGACCGCGAGCGCGGCATCGTGGCCTATCTGCTCGCGCAACCGATATCCGGCGCACACTATTTCGCTTCCAAGATCATCTCGCTGGCGATCTCACTCTGCGCCGCCGTACTCTTCGGTTTCGGTGTCGTCGCGCTGACGATGGGTGCGCTCGGTACCGGCGGCGCTCTGACGGATCTGGCGGTACTGCTCGCATTGACGTGGCTCTTGACGGTCGCG
>JBBRTL010000001.1:0-45349 GCA_038244445.1 Vulcanimicrobiales bacterium | reverse complement strand
ATGTAGACGAAGCCGATGCCGAGCGTGTAGAACAGCACTTCGCCCCACAACACGTAGGATGCCGTCACCACCCGGCGTGCGAAGCGTGCACGGCGTAGTTTAACGGCGGTGACGATCACCGCGACCAGGAACAGCCACACCGGCGTGTTGGCGAAGATCCACGAGATGGCCGCTGCGATGCCCATCGTTCCGGTACCCCCTTACTTCAGCGACCAGGTCGACGCGTTCCACGTCGGGAGGAAGGCGTTCGGTGCGAAGCCGCTCACGCGCGTGCGATACGCGTAGATATAGTATGCGTTAAAGAGATAGAGCACGGGAACCTCGTCGGCCACGATCCAGCCGATCTTGGCGTAGAGCCTCTTGCGCTCGGCCTGGGTGGTCGCGGCCAGCGCCTGCTTTTCGAGCGCGTCGACGCGCGGGTCGCACCAGCGCATGTAGTTCGAGGCGCCCCGGCAACCCAAGATCGAGGAGTCGTCGGGATCGGCGCCCATCGTGAACGGCACGTAGGCCAGGTCGAACTTCCCGGCGGCGAGCGTCCCGGTCTTCGGCAGGAAGAGCTGGGCGTTGCTGATCGATTTCAAGGTCACGTCGAAGCCGCGGCTTTGGAGTTCGGCCTGCGCGAACGTCGCGACCCGCACGCCGGTGGTCGTCTCCGGGAACTGCACGTAGAGCAGCGTTAGCCGCTTGCCGTTCTTCACGCGAACTCCGTCCGCACCGCGCTTCCAACCGGCCGCATCGAGCAACGCATCCGCGCCCTTCGGATCGAAGCCGGGTTGCTTGACGGTCGGATCGTACGCCCACGAGAACTGCGGTTGGATCATATCCGTCACCGGATAGGCGCCGCGCGTGATCTTCTGCGAGATGGTCGGGCGATCGATCGCCATCGCGATCGCCCGCCGGACGTTGCGATCGTCGAACGGCGGATGCGCGGTGTTGATCGCGAGTCCGGCAACCACCGAGGTCGGGGTGTGCACGTAGGCGATGTCGTGGTCGCCTTCGAGATTCGTTTGTTGAACGGGAGCGATCAAATTCCAATCGATCGAGCCGGATTGCAGCATCACCAGGTTCGTCTGCGGATCGGGCACGAAGCGGATATCCAACGTCGCGATCTTCGGCGCGCCGCGCCAGTAGGTCGGATTCGCCTTATACCGCAGCCCATCGCCGCGATGCCACCAGACGAACGAGTACGGTCCGTCGCCGACGGTCGGTGCCGCGTTGAAGGCGGCTTGGGCGAGCGGCTCCTGTTTGCGCAACACGTGTGCCGGCAATACGAACTGCGGTGCAAAGCCGTACGAGAAGTAGGTCATCACCGCCGGCGCCCATGCGCGACGCAGATGAAAGACGACCGTGTGCGCGTCGCGCGCCTTCGCCTGGTCGATCAGATCGTAGCCCTCGAGCGAACGGACCGGATTCTTCGGATCCAAGATCGCGTTCAGGGTGTAGAGCACGTCGTCCGCGCTCACCGGTACGCCGTCGCTCCACTTCACGTCCGGGCGCAGGTGATAGACGATCGTCCGGCCATCCGCCGAGATCCCGCCGTTGGCGCGCGTCGGGATGACCGCGAGCAGGCCGGGGACCGGGCGGCCCTTGCCGTCCAGATCGACGAACGGCTCGAAGGCCAGGCGGGCGAGCTGCTGTTCGACCGAGGCGGCGTCCTGGTGGAGGAAGAGCGGGTTGAGGTTGGCCGGGTCGGCCGCCAGATCGAACCGCATGGTGTGCTTGTCCGCCGCCGGGCCGCCCGAGCCGGCACAGCCGGCGACGACGAGGGTGGCCGCCAGCACGAGGGCGGAACGGGCGATTGCTGCGATCCTCACCCTCGCCCTGTACGGCTCCCGCTCGCCGAGGTCCGTCACCCCTCTAGTCATCTCCGAACAAACGGGGTATAATAACCCCTGGCAAACGAATGATTTTCGGGGGGAGGTAGGTATTTCCGAATGATTAGTCGCTCAGAACTGTCCGACCTAGACGTACTCGACCTCCGTCTGCTCGACGCCCTGCAGCGGAATGCGCGCTCGACCTTCGCCGAACTCGGCATCCTGGTCGGCCTCAAGCCGCCCGCCGTCCACGATCGCGTCAAGCGTCTCGAGACGCGTGGGTTCGTGCGCGGCTACGCCGCCCAACTCGATGCCAAACGGCTCGGCTACGAACTCGTCGCCTTCATCAGTTGCTACACGACGCCCGACTGTGCGTACGAACCCTTCATGAGCGTGCTCGGTGCGATGCCCGAGATCGTCGAGATCCACAGCGTCGCCGGCGAAGAGGCGTACATCTGCAAAGCGATGACGCGCTCGACCCAACACCTCGACGATCTACTCACGCGCCTGAAGATCGTTCCCGGTATGGCGCGCACCAAGACCACCATCGTCCTCTCCTCGCCGTTCGAACGCGGCGGCATTCCGGTAGCGCTGTGAACGTGACCTTCCAACGCCCGCACGCGCTCGGCACCCACCGCGTGATCGAACCCGCCGGCGCGATGCCGCAGAGCGCCTGGAAGATCGACTGCACGCCGGTCGCTTGTGAGAACGAGATCCTGTGCGAGGTCGAGACCCTCAACATCGATTCGGCCTCGTTCAAACAGATCGCCGACGCCGAAGGCGGCGACGCACGGAAGATCGCCGCGCACATCGAGCGCATCGTGCGCGAACGCGGCAAGCAGCACAATCCGGTCACCGGCTCGGGCGGCATGTTCATCGGTCGCGTGCTCGACGTCGGGCGCGCACTGGTCGGCGTCGACATCGTCCCGGGCGATCGGATCGCCTCGCTCGTCTCGCTGACGCTCACGCCGTTGCATCTCGAATCGATCGAGCGCGTCGACGTCACGACCGGCCGTATCTGGGTCAAAGCCAAAGCGATCCTGTTCGAGAGCGGCCTCTGGGCGAAGCTCCCGGCCGACATCGACGAGAACGTCGCGCTCGCCGTGCTCGACGTCGCAGGGGCGCCCGCCCAGGTCAAACGCATGGTCAAGTCCGGCCAGACGGTCGTCGTGATCGGGGCCGACGGCAAGAGCGGCCTGCTCTCGTGCGCGCAGGCCAAAGCGCGCGTCGGTCCGAGCGGTCGCGTGATCGGCATCGCACCGAATCTGGAGACGCCCTCCGCGAAACTGCTCCGCGACGCCGGCTTGGTCGACGCGCTGATCTGCGCCGACGCGCGCGATGCGCTCGGCACGAGCACCGCCGTCGAAGCACGAGTGCCGGAACTGGCCGACGTCGTCATCAACTGTGTCAACGTGCCGGGTACCGAACTCGCTTCGATCCTGTGCGCGAAGGACGACGGCATCGTCTACTTCTTCTCGATGTCGACCTCGTTTACGGCCGCCGCGCTCGGCGCCGAGGGCGTCGGTAAGGACGTCACCATGATCGTCGGCAACGGCTACTGCAAAGGCCACGCCGACACCGCGCTGCAGACGTTGCGCGAGAACCCAGCGATCCACGCTTACTTCAACGCAAAATATCAGGGAGCCTAGACCATGTCCGACATCGCGCACAAGAAACCGGCCGTCGACGACGACGTGCTGGAATACCGGAACCTCAAGGAAGGCGAGTTCTGGCGTCACGTCCCGGCCTACAAAGACGTCGACGACGCGACCTTCATGGATCATCTCTGGCAACAGAAGAACTCCGTCAAGACGCCGGAAGAACTGCTCGAGACGATCAAGGATCTCTGCTCGCCCGAGTTCTTCGCCGACGTCGCCGAGGGCTTCGCGCGCGCGCCGATGGCCGTCCGCGTTTCGCCGTATGCGATCTCGTTGATCGACTGGAACGACCCCGTCAACGACCCGATCCGCCGTCAGTTCGTGCCGGTCGCCTCCGCACTGCTCCCGGATCATCCGCGTCTGACGCTCGACTCGCTCCACGAACAGGACGACAGCCCGGTGCCCGGCCTCGTCCATCGCTACGTCGACAAGGCGCTCTTCCTCCCGATCAACGTCTGCCCCGTCTACTGCCGCTTCTGCACGCGTTCGTACGCGATCGGCCCGGACACCGAGAACGTCGACAAGGTCTCGCTCGCGAAGACGCCGGCCCAGTGGCAAGAGGCGTTTCAGTACATCTCCGAGCGTCCCGAACTCGAGGACATCGTGATCTCGGGCGGCGACACGTATCAACTGCCGCCCAAGAACATCGAACTGATCGGGAACGCCCTGCTCGACATCCCGCACGTGCGCCGGATGCGCTTCGCGACCAAAGGCCCGGCCATCATGCCGATGAAGATCATCACCGACACCAAGTGGCTGGATGCGATAACGCAGGTCGTCGATCGCGGCCGCAAGCTCGGCAAAGACGTCGTTCTCCACACCCATTTCAACGCCCCCGAAGAGATCACGGGCATCACCCAACGCGCCATGCGGATGCTCTTCGAACGCGGCATCTTCGTGCGCAACCAGTCGGTGCTCATCCGCGGCGTCAACGATACGGCCGAGCGGATGCAGTTGCTCGTCAAGCGTCTGGGCATGATGAACGTCCACGCCTACTACGTCTACATGCACGACATGGTCAAGGGCGTCGAAGAGCTGCGCACCACCATCCAGACCGCGACCGACATCGAGAAGTTCGTGCGCGGCAGCACGGCCGGCTTCAACACGCCGACGTTCGTGTGCGACGCGCCCGGCGGCGGCGGGAAGCGCGACGTCCACTCGTACGAGTACTACGATCGCGCGAACGGAATCGCGGTCTACGCCGCGCCGAGCGTCAAGCCGGGCAAGGCGTTCCTGTACTTCGACCCGATCGATAGGCTCGCGGCCGACGCCCAGGCACGCTGGGCCGTCCGCGAGATCCAAGATCAGATGATCCACGAGGCTCTTCGCAACGCCGGCATCGGCGATCAGGCGCTGGTCACGGCATAACCGCGACGCAGTATTAGCCGCCCGCCTTCTTGGCCTTTCGGCCTTGCCCTTCGAACCACGCGACGATCGTGTCGCGATGGTCGCCCTGGATCTCGACGGCGCCGTTCTTGGCCGTGCCGCCCGAGCCGCACAGGCGCTTGAGTTGCTTCGCGATCTCGGCGATCTCTTTCTCGGCAAGACCGGTCACGACGCTCGAGACCCCGCCGCGCCGGGGCGAGCGCGCAACCCGCACGATGCCGTCATCGGGGGTCGCGTTCGTCTGTTTCTGCTGGGGCCGGTCGCGCGTCGGAGCGGCCAGCATGCCGGCGTCGCTCGAATAGACCAGTCGTCGATTATCGTCGGGCATCGGGTATCGCTCTTGTTCCTATCGTCTATACTGCCGGGTATGGACCTACCGCACTACTTCAGCCGCGACCTGCGCCGTAGCGAGCGCTCCTGGGACGACTTCGACGCGATCCGCGCGTTCCTCGACGACCGGGTCGTCTGCCGCGTCGCGCTCAACGGCGACCCGTTTCCGTACGTCGTGCCGACCAGTTTCCGCTTCGTGCTCGACGCCGAGCACGGCGATGCGTTCTTGTTGCATACCAGCCGGTTCGGGCACTTCGCGCGCGCGGTCGAACGCGATCCGCATATCTGCGTCGTCGTCGACGAGGCGATCTCGTTCCTGAAAGCGCCCGAGGCCGAGAACACCAGCTTCGAGTTCGAAAGCGTGGTCGCGCGGTGCGTGGTCGAGATCGAACGCGACGGTGCGGCGATCGAGCGGCAGCAGTACGAGCTGCTGGAGAAGTACCGTCCGGAAGGAGGCTTCGAGCCGATCACGCCGGGCGTCGCGGACTATATCATCGGCATGCGCGCGAGGGTCGTCGAGATGACGGCCAAGCGCCGGATCGTGGCGGAGGCCAAACGCCCCGAGCCAGCGTATCGCGCCTACATGTTTCCACCTTCCGAACGCCTCTCGAGCCTGATCCCGCGATGAAGCGCATCGCCGTCTTTTGTGGTGCACGCGGCGGCCGCAACGACGCCTATCTGCCGCTCGCGGCCCAAGTCGGAACGACGCTCGCCGAGCGCGGCATCGGCATCGTGTTCGGCGGCGGCCAAGTCGGGATGATGGGCGTGCTTGCCAATGCGGCCCTGGCCGCAGGTGGCGAGGTGATCGGCGTGATCCCCTCTTCGCTCGCGACCGCCGAGATAGCGCACCGCGGCGTCACGCAGCTCCACGTCGTGCAGACGATGCACGAACGCAAATCTTTGATGGCCGACCTGAGCGACGGGTTCATCGCGCTGCCCGGCGGCTTCGGTACGATGGACGAGTTCTTCGAGATCGTCACCTGGCGCCAACTCGAGATCCATGACAAGCCGATCGGCCTGCTCAACCACGAAGGCTACTACGACCGGTTGATCGCGCTCTTCGACGCGATGCTCGAGGACGGCATGGTGCTCGCGCGCACCCGCGCGCTGATCGCGACCGCCCCGACCATCGACGCGCTGCTCGCGAGCATGCGCTAACGTGACCGGCATCCGCGTCGCGACGCCGTCCGACGTGCCGGACATGATCGCGATCCTCGCAGATACGCCCTGGGAGAAGTCCGCGTTTCTCCGGGCGGCGACGCTCAATAACGAAGTCGCGGTGATCGACGAGGGGGCCGGACCGATCGCGTTCGTCGTCTGGAACCGCGAGTTCTTCGACCGGCCGTTTGTGTGGCTGATCGCGGTCGCTCCGCACGCACGTCGCCAGGGCCTGGCGGAGCTGCTCTTCGCGCACGTCGAAAACGACGCGCGCGGTTCGCGGCTCTATACGTCGACGAATGAGACGAACACCGCGATGCATGCGCTCCTGGGTAAACGAGGCTATGTCCGCCGCGGCGACTTGGACCTCGATCCCGGCGATCCCGAGATCTTCTACAGCATCGACCTCTAACAGAGGAGTCCCGATCTTGAAAGACGTTTCCATGATCTTCTCCCCGGCTGTGGACATGACCGCGGCCAAGCAATTCTTCCGCGAGCTCACCGGAGGCGAGTCCTACGCACTGCGCCAGCCACCGAAGGCGCTAGCGTGAGCAAGGCCGCAACCCCTTCGCAACTCATCACGGCCAGGATCGGCGAACTCGGCGACTGGCGCGGCGAGATGCTCGCCCGCATCCGCAAGCTGATCAAAGAGACGCTCCCCGACGTGACCGAAGAGTGGAAGTGGCGCGGCGTCCCGTGCTGGTACGAGAACGGACTGATCTGTACGGGCGAATCGTACAAGATGCAGGTCAAGGTCACTTTCCACAAGGGCGCATCGCTCAAAGACCCCAAGCGCCTTTTCAACGCCAGTCTCGACGGGAACGTGCGCCGCGCGATCGACCTCTTCGAAGGTGACAAGCTCGACGAGCCGGCCTTCAAAGCCCTCGTCCGAGCCGCCGCCAAGCTGAACGCCGGTTAGAAGTTCTTCGGAACCGTGACGTTTAGGTTCTTGACCAGGAACGCGTAGACGTCGGCCCACTCGTTGATGGTCATCGCGATCGGAGCGCCGCCGCCGTGGCCGGACTTGGTCTCGACGCGGAGCAGGATCGGCGCGGCGCCGGTCTGGGCCGCCTGCATGGCCGCGGTGTACTTGAACGAGTGCGCCGGGAAGACACGGTCGTCGTGATCCGCCGTCATCACCAACGTCGGCGGATACGCGACGGGTCTGACGTTGTGGAGCGGCGAGTAGGCATAGAGCGTCTTGAACTGCGCCGCGCTACAGGTGGAGCAGCCGTAGTCGGAGACCCAGCCGTGGCCGACCGTGAACTTGTCGAACCGGAGCATATCCATCACGCCTACCTGAGCAACGACCGCGCCGAAGAGATCCGGGCGCTGGTTCTCGACCGCACCCATCAACAGGCCGCCGTTCGATCCGCCGTTGATCGCGAGCTTCGGCGTCGAGGTGTACTTCTTGGCGATCAGATATTCGGCCGCCGCGATGAAATCGTCGAAGACGTTCTGCTTGTTCGCGAGCATGCCGCCCCGATGCCAGGCCTCGCCATACTCGGAACCACCGCGGATGTTTGCGACTGCATAGACGCCGCCCATGGCGAGCCAGGTCGCGATCGTGGTCGAGAAATGCGGCGTGATCGGGACATCGAAGCCGCCGTAGCCGTACAGGATGGTCGGGTTGGTCCCGTCGAGCTTGAGACCCTTTCTATATGAGATCATCATCGGGACGCGCGTCCCGTCCTTGCTCGTGTAGAAGATCTCTTTGGTCGTGTAGAGCGGCGCGTCGAACGCGATCTTCGGCTTGCGATAGACGCTGCTGTTCCCGGAGGCGATGTCGTAGGCGTACGTGACCGGCGGCGAGGTATAGCCGGCATACGAGTAGTAGACCGAGCGGTCGTTCGGCCAACCGTCGAAGCCACCGGCCGTGCCGAGTCCCGGCAACGCCACGTCGCGGATGAAGCGTCCGTTATAATCGTAAATCTTCACCGCTGAGTGCGCGTCGGTCAGGTACTGCGCGAAGAGCCGGTGTCCGGCCGTCGATACGCTCTGAAGCGCCTGCTTCGCCTGCGGGACGATCGTCGCGAGGACGCTCGGGCTCCGGAGATCGACGGCGATGACCTTCGTGTTCGGCGCCTTGCGCGTGGTCGTGAAGATGAAGCGGGTGCCGACGTTATCGACGTAGCCGTACTGCGCGTCGCGCTTGGCGAAGAGCGCGTGGACCGGCCGGCCCTTTTCTTTGCGGTCGACGTAGTAGACGTCGCTGTTGATCGTCGTACCGCCACTCACGCTGATGACGACGTAACGTCCGTCGAGCGTGACGAACGCGCCGACGTAATCTTCCGGATGCGCGCTCTTGTAGAAGAGCGTGTCCGCCGACTGCGGCGTGCCGAGCTTGTGGAAGTAGATGGTCTGCCCGGTGAGTGCGGCCTTGAACGTGCCACCGGCTTTCGGTGCGGGGTAGCGGTCGTAGTAGAAGCCGCTATCGTCGGGCAACCACGAGGCGCCGGAGAATTTGCTCCAGACGAGCGTGTCGGCGAGGTCCTTGCCGGTCGCAACCTTGCGCACGTGCCAGGTCTGCCAATCGGAACCCGAGGCTTGGGTGGAATACGCCATGTACTTCGCATCGTCGGTGGTCGCGGTCGAACCGAGCGCGACCGTACCGTCGGAGCTGAACGCGTTCGGGTCGAGCAAGATGTGCGCTTTGCCGTGCGGACCGGTCATGGTGTAGAGCACGGCCTGGTTCTGCAGGCCGGAGTTGTAGTAGTAGAAGTATTGATTGCCGACGTGCGACGGTGCGCCGATCTTCTCGTAGTTCGCGAGCTTGCGTAAGTGCGTAGCGATCGCGGCGCGCTGCGGGATCGCGTCGAGGTAGGAACGCGTCAGCGCGCCTTCGTCCTTGATCCAGGCGATCGTTTGCGGCGAGTACGTCTCAAGCCAGCGGTACGGGTCCGGAACGACTGTCCCGAAATAGGTGTCCGTCACGTCGCCCTTGGGGGCGGCCGGGTAGACGATTGTGCTTGCGGCGACCGCCACGCACGGACCGAGAAGTGCCGCAATTACGGCACACGCAACAACCAAACGCTTCATGCGATATGGCTTAGCGGCGCGAGGGCTATTCCCTATAGCAGTGGTCGCTCGGGCGATTCTAGGGCAAGCAGCATGCGCTTGTTCTCGAGGCCGCCGCCGTAACCGGTCAGGCTGCCGTCGGCACCGATGATGCGGTGACACGGGATGATGATCGAGACGGGGTTGCTGCCGTTGGCCGAGCCGACCGCGCGGACGGCCTCTTTCGGAAGGCCGGCGCGGCGCGCCAACTCGCCGTACGACATGGTCACGCCGTACCCGACCTTGGCCAGTTCGTTCCAGACTGTCAGTTGGAACGGCGTACCCTCGAGTTTTACCGGCACATCGAAGACCGTGCGCGCACCGGCGAAGTACTCGTCGAGTTCGCGCGCGCAGGCGACCAGAATCTCGCGGCCGTCGTCGGGAATGCCGTCCGGCACGATCTCGCGCTTGCGTTGCGGGCCGGCGAAGTAAAGCCCGCAGACCGCCTCCTCGGTAGCGACGAGGAGCAACGGCCCGGTGGGGGCGTCGTAGTAGCGATAGGCGCGGCTCATAGCGATCTCCAGAGATGCATCACGGCGTAGGCGCGCCACGGACGCCAGGCTTCGCCCGCTTCCAAGACGCGCTTGGGGTTCTTTTCGCCGAGCGCCTTCATCACGCCGAGGTCGGTGTGCGGGAACGCATCCGGCCAGGCGAGCGCGCGCATCGCGATGTACTGCGCCGTCCATTCACCGACGCCGGGAAGGGCGCGAAGCGCCTTCAGAGTCAGGTCTACGTCGGCGCCCGGTTGGAGCAGGAGTGCACCGGTGTCGAGCGCCCCGGCAAGCGCGATGATCGTCCGCGTGCGCGAGGCGATGATGCCGAGGCGCGCGATCTCATCGACTGTCTTGCCGGCGATCTCGTGCGCCGACGGAAAGAGCAGACGCAGCCCTTCGAACGGCGTCTCGATCGGCGCCCCGAACGCGGCTGCGAACCGCGCCGCAAGCGTACGAGCCGCTTTCACGGTGATCTGCTGGCCGAGGACGGCGCGGACCGCGACTTCGAACCCGTCGAACGCTCCGGGCACGCGAAGGCCCGGCTCGTTCTTCGCGAGCTTTCCGAGCGTCGTCGCGATCGCGATCGGGTCGGCCGATGCGTCCGTCAAATGCTTGGCCTTCCCGAGGACGGCCGGCAATACGCCGGTGAGCGAGCCGGAGATGCGCAACCGCAGCGCGTGCTTGTTCTTGACCGGCGCGATCTCGATCCAGCCGGCGTACGTCCGTTCGCCGCGTTGGATCCGCACCGTGCGCCGATACGAGCGTTCGTCGATCTCTTCGACGCCGTCGATCGTCCGCGATGCAAGGAACCCCGCGAGTGTCTCCCACGAGTACGGCGGGCGGACCGCGATGTTCAGTTCGATCGCGTCCGCGCCGCCACGCGGCTCGGCCACTCGTCGCTTGCGCAACTCGAGCGGACGCAAGCGGTAGCGCTCCACGAAGAGCGCATTGAAGCGCCGCAGCGACGAGAAGCCGCTCGCATACGCCACTTCGGTCACGCTCATGGCCGTATCGGTGAGCAGCCGCTTCGCAAGGAGCAAGCGCTGCGTTTGCGCGAAGGCGACCGGCGATACGCCGAACTCCGCTCCGAAGACGCGACGAAGATGCCGGTCCGTCACGCCGAGCCGGCGCGCGATCTCCTCGAAGCCGCCGTCGCCATACGTATCGTTCTCGATCGCGATGGCCGCGGCGTGCGCGAGGCGCGCGCTCGCGTCGACACTTGCGTTTCCTGGCGCAAGCTCCGGCCGACAGCGCAGGCACGGACGATAGCGGGCCGCCTCGGCCTCGGCCGCCGTCGCATAGAAGCGACAATTCTCGCGCTTGACCGGCTTGGCCGTGCAGATCGGCCGGCAATAGATCCGCGTCGAGGTGACGGCCACAAAGAACCGCCCGTCAAAGCGGGCATCGTGGGTACGCAGAGCGCGATAACAGGCATCGCCATCCGGGAGCATGCCTCGACTATACGCCCCCGAACCGAACTACACTAGCCGTTTTCGGACATGCAAGCAGGGACTACGGTGCGGACTCCCGCCGCGCATCGGCCACGCGCTTAACGATCCGCATTGCTACCAGCGCACGCGGAAAGCCGATGTAGGGGATTAAGGTCATGACGGCTTCAACGATCTCGGCTTCGGTTAGGCCGACGTTGAACGCGCCGTTCACATGCGTCTCGAGTTGCGGATCGCACCCGCCCATCGTCGCGAGCGACGAAATCGCTACCAACTCGCGCTGCTTGAGATCACCCTCGCGCGCATAGATCTCGCCGAAGACGAACTCCACAAGATACCGCGCAAAGTCCGGAGCGATGTCCTCGTACCGCTTGAGCAGATGGTCGGTCACTCTGTCTCCGTCGACGAGCCGCATCATCTCCTCGCCGCGGGCGAATTTGTCGCTATCCAAAACGACGGACCAACGCGAGGTGGCCGAGAGCGGCGACATAAAACCCGAGACCGGTCGCAGTCACGAGCGCGGCGTACTGCGAGGGATCGGCGTTCCACTCGAGCGCCAGCAGGACGAGCATACCGCCGAAACCGAGTACCGCGAAAATAATGCCCAGTCTGCCGGCCGACGCCAATCCCGCGCGGTCCGGCTCGGCACGTCGGAGAGCCGCCGACGAGAACATGGATATATCGAAACCGAGGAAGATCAGAACCATGCACGGCAGATCGATCCAGAGTACCGTCCAGCGCGTACCGTGCGGATCCGCGTAGCGAACGTACGAGAGTACGGCGATGACAAGTGCGGCCACCGTCATCACGCCAAAGACAAGCGGCGCCGTTCGGGCCGTCACGTTCAACCACGAAAGCTTCACTGCAAGTCCCCCGGCGGAACGTACTCGCGGGTCACCCTCATAGCGACCCGCTTAGGCGACTACTCCGTCAACGCCTGCGCGATGATGCGCTCTTGCTCGACGGCGTGGGCGCCGGCGTATCCTTCGGAGGGTGAGGCGCGGTAGCCGCGGCCGACGTACTCGATGTCGAGGCGGTCGTCGCGGTGTTCGAGCAGGCGGCGGCGGACGTAGGCGCGGGCACCCATGTTCTTCGGCTCTTCCTGGACCCAGATCAGCTTCTTCGCGTTCGGATAGCTCGCGATCGCGTTGTTGATCTCGGTGAACGGAAGCGGCGAGAGCATCTCGATCCGCACGATCGCGGTCTTGCTCGTCTTGCCGTAGAGTTCCGAGCCGACCAGATCGTAGTAGATCTTGCCCGAGCACAGGATCACGCGTTCGATCGTCGCCTTATCGGCCACGCGCGCGTCGTCGATGACGGGCTTGAACGTGCCGGTCGCCATGTCGTCGAGATCGCCCGAGGCCGTCTCCAAGCGGAGCAGCGACTTGGGCGTCATCACCACCAGCGGCACCGCGTTCGGCGTGCTCGCCTGCAGGCGCAACAGGTGGAAGTAGTTGCCCGCGTTCGACGGATAGGCGACCCGCAGATTGCCCTCGGCGGCGAGTTGCAAGAAGCGTTCGAGACGCCCGCTCGAGTGCTCCGGTCCCTGGCCTTCGTAGCCGTGCGGGAGCAAGAGCGTCAGGCGCGAGAGCTGGCCCCACTTGGCCTGACCCGCGACGATGAACTGATCGATGACGATCTGCGCGCCGTTGACGAAGTCGCCGAACTGGGCTTCCCAGAGCACGAGGCCGACCGGCACCGCGGCCGAGTAGCCGTACTCGAAGCCGACGCACGCGTACTCGGAGAGCGGGCTGTTCCGGATCTCGAACGACGCCTGCTTCTCTCCGACGTGCTGTAGCGGCACGTACTCCGCGTTGGTGCGCGGATCGTGGAGCAGTGCGTGCCGATGGCTGAACGTGCCGCGTTCGGTATCCTGACCTGTGAGGCGGATCGGGAAGCCGGCCGTGACCAACGACGCGAACGCGAGCGCTTCGCTCATGCCCCAGTCCGCCAGATTCTTCTCGGCTATCACGCCTCGGCGACGCTCGAACTGGGTCTGCAGTTTCTTGTTGATCTGGAAGTCCGGCGGCACCGAGACGACCCGCTCGCTCCACTCCAGCAACTGCGCCTTCGAGACGGGCGCCAGCGCCGGCGGCTCGGGCAGCTTCTTCTCGCGCAGCTTGGCGATCGCGCCGGCCTGATCTTCGGCCTTGACGCGCTTGAGCGCCTCGGTCAGTCGCGCGGTCGCGGTCGCGACCATCTCGTTCGACTGATCGGCCGTCACGATGCCTTGCGCGATCAGCTTGTTCGCGAAGAGTTCGCGCGCGCTCGGATGCGTCTTGATCTTGTCGTACATCGAGGGTTGCGTGTAGGCCGGCTCGTCCTGTTCGTTGTGACCGAGGCGGCGATAGCCGATCAAGTCGATCAGCACGTCGCGCTGGAACTGCTTGCGGAACTCCATCGCGAGATGGACGGCCGAAATGCAGGCGTCGACGTCGTCGGCGTTGACGTGGATGATGGGTACGTCGAATCCCTTGGCGAGATCCGAGGCATAGCGCGTCGAGCGACTGTCGCCGCTATCGGTCGTGAAACCGATCTGGTTGTTCGCGATGACGTGCAGGGTGCCGCCGGTCGTGTAGCCCGGTAGCGACTGCAGGTTCAAGACCTCCGAGATGATGCCTTGGCCGGTGAACGCCGCGTCGCCGTGGATCAGGATCGGTGCAGCTTTCTTCACGTCGGTCGTCGGTACGCCGGTGGAATGATCGGTCTGGAGCGCGCGGGCGCGACCTTCGACCACCGGATCGACCGCTTCGAGGTGGCTCGGGTTGTGCGCGAGCCGGACCCTGATGGTCTTGCCGTTGGCGAGTTGATAGACGCCGCTCGCGCCGTGGTGGTACTTCACGTCGCCGGTCACGTCGTCGTCGCCGACACCTTCGCCGCGACGGTGGGCCGCCTCGAACTCGCCGAGGATCTCTTCGTACGGGCTGTTGACGACGTGTGCGATCACGTTCAGGCGGCCGCGATGCGCCATGCCGATCACGGCGCACTGCACGCCCTCGGCGGAGAGCATCTCAAGCGTCTCCTCGAGCATCGGAACCATCACGTCGAGGCCTTCGCCCGAGAACGTCTTGGCGCCGAGGAAGTTCTTGCGCAGAAAGCGCTCCAGCACTTCGACGCGCGTCAGGCGCTGCAAGAACTCGACCTGGCGATCGCGCGAGAGCGCGACTTGATGGCGACCCGCTTCGATATGGTCGCGCAGCCATTCGCGTTGCTGGGTATCGGAGATGTGCTCGACTTCGTAGGCGATCGTGGAGGCGTACGTCTCTTTGAGGCGCGGCAGCACCTCGGCGAGCGTGTTGCCCGGAACTTTGACGCGCAGAACCGAGGCCGGAATCGCGCTCTGTAAGGCGGGCGTGAGGCCCCAGGTCGCCGGTTCGAGCGATGGATCGCCCGGCGGTTTCGATCCGAGCGGATCGAGATTCGCCGCCAGATGGCCGTACGTGCGATAGGCCGCGACGATCGCCATACCGGCGGCGACGGCGCGGAGCATCTCATCGGAAGGCGCGGCTTGCGCACTACCGGCGACGCTCGGTGCGGCGGTTGCGACGTGCGGCGATGCGGCCGCTTCCAGGCCGAACGCGGCGAAGACGTTTTCGTAGAAGCCGTCCTTGCCGTGCAAGAGATCGTCGACGCGACGGAGATACTCGCCCGACTGCGCGCCTTGGATCACGCGATGATCGTAGGTGTTCGTCATCTGCATGATCTTGCTGATGCCGAGCGAGCGGAGCGCCTGTTCGTTCGCACCCGAGAAGCCCGGCGGATAGCCGAGCGCGCCGACCGCGATGATCGCGCCCTGGCCGGCCGTCAGCCGCGGGACCGACGCGACCGTGCCGATGCCGCCCGGATTGGTGAGCGTGAACGACGCGCCTTGCAGATCGTCGGCGGTGAGTTTGTTCTCGCGCGCCTTGGCGATCAAGGCTTCGTACTCGAGGCGGAACTGCACGAAGTCCAGGTCGCCGGCGTTCTTGATGACCGGAACCATCAGGAAGCGCGAGCCGTCTTTGCGTTCGGTGTCGACCGCGATGCCGAGATGTACGCCCGGTTCGACGCGCGTCGGCTGGCCGTTCTCGCGCCGGAACGAGTTGGTGATAGACGGTAACTCGCGGGCCGCTTGCGCGAGCGCGAACGCGATGATATGGGTGAACGAGATCTTCTCGCCGCGTCCGGCCGCTTTGATCGCGCCGTTGAGTTCTTTGCGACGTGCGTCGAGCACGTCGACCGAGAGCGTGCGGAACGAGGTCGCGGTCGGGATCGTCAGGCTCTGTTCCATGTAGGCCGCAAGCGCTGCCGCCGGACCCTTGAGCGTCGTAAGCTTCGCGCCGGCCGCCAGCGGCGGTTGCGGCTGCGCCGCAGCGCCGTGCGTGCGCTTCGCCTGCGAAGCCTGCGACGTGACGTCGTTACGCAAGATCAGTCCGTTCGGACCGCTCCCGCGTACGAACCCGAGATCGATATCCAGTTTCCCCGCCATCCGACGCGCCGGCTGCGAAGCCACCACCTCACCGGAAGCACGCTGCGGAACGCTCTGCTGCGTCACCGCGGGAGCCGCAGCGACCGCCTTACTTTCCATGTCATCCCGAGCGTCGAGAGCAACGCGACCAGAGTCGAGGGACGCATCTAACACCGCCAACTTCGTGCCGACGGCGATCGTGTCGCCCTCCTTCGCGCTGATCTCGGTGACGACGCCGCTCTCGGGCGCGGGCACTTCGACGTCGACCTTATCGGTCGTCACGTCGACGATCGTGTCGCCTGCGTTCACGAAGTCACCGGCCTTGACGCGGAACTGCACGATCGAGCCTTCGGTCACCGACTCGCCCATCTCGGGCAGCGTCACGTCGACCAACCGCGGCGGTCCCGACGGCGCGGCCGGCCCTGCCGGCGCGGGGACGGCGCCATTGCTCGACACGGTGATCTCGGCAAGCGCTGCGCCGACCGCGACCGTCTGGCCTTCGCCCGCGAGGATCTTGGCGATCACGCCGGAGGCGGTCGCGGGCACTTCGACGTCGACCTTGTCGGTGGTCACGTCGACCAGCGTGTCACCCTCGGCCACGAAATCGCCGACCTTCTTACGCCACTCGACGATCGAGCCTTCGCTGACCGATTCGCCCATCTCGGGAAGGGTGACGCTGACCGTCGTGTCCGACACCTGTGCTCGTTGCTCCGTCCGCCTGGAAACCGTGCGCGATTTTAGAGAGGATGAGGTTCCTCAAGGCCACCATTCTACCCCCGCACCGCCTCGCCAGGTACGACCTGGGGGGCAAGCCAAGCGACCGGGCAGGGCTAGCCGATCCCGGTGAGCTTAGCGACCACCAGGCTCGAGACCGCGATGGTCACCCAAAGAATGAAGCCGAGCAGCAGCGGCCGCAAGCCGGCGCTCCGCATCTTGGCGTAGTCGGCCGAGAGTCCGACCCCGGCGAGGGCGACCGTGATGCAGAACAGCGCGAGCGTCTGCAGCGCGGGGTGCGCGACCGCGGGGATCCAGCCGAGTCCGTTGACCACCGCGGCCAGCACGAACCACAGCACGAACCATGGCAGGACCGCGCGCCAATCGACGGCATCGCCGCCGCGTGCCGCCGCGATCCGCTTATAGGCGTAGAATCCGACCAGCGGCACGATCAGCAACGTCCGGGTAAGCTTGACGATCACGGCTTCGTCGCCCGCGTCGTGCCCGTAGGCGTAGCCCGCCGCGACCACCGAGGAGGTGTCGTTGATCGCCGTGCCCGCCCATAGTCCGAAGGCGTGCTGCGAGAGGTTCATCAAGTGGCCGAGCCACGGAAACGTGAGCACCGCGACCACGTTGAAGAGAAAGATCGCCGACATCGCATAGGCGATCGCCGCGCCGTCCGCCTCGATCGCGCTCGAGACCGCCGCGATCGCCGAGCCGCCGCAGATGCCGGTGCCGACGCCGAGCAGACGGCGCAGATCGCGATCGATGCCGAGCAGCTTGCCGACGGCGTATGCGGCGGCCAGCACCAGCACGAGCGTGACGATCGTCACCGGGAACGAGCGCGCACCGCTCGCGATAACGCGTCCGATCGAAAGATTCGCGCCGAGCAGAACGATCGAGACCTGCAGCAGAACTTTGCTCGCAAACGCGATTCCCGGCTGCATCGCCGCCGAGGGCGCGCGCAAGGCCGCCACCAGCAGGCCGATGATCAAGCCGATCGCGATCGCGAAGACCGCGCCGCCGACGACCGGCAAACGCAGCCCGAGCAACGTCGCGACGATCGCGACGCCGATACACGCAAGCAAGCCGGGGACGAGCTTCATGCGCTAGAAGAACGAGGCCGGCTGCGACGGAAACGAGACCGCGCGGTTCTTAGCGTGGGTGTTCTCGATCAGATCGTGGCCGGCCGGCAATGCCGCCGGATCGTCGAGCGCGGCGACGGCCGCGAACGCGAGACCGATGACGAGGGTCAGACGTTCTGTCCGCATACGCGGGCCTGCGCGGCATCGCGCCCGCAAACCTGCCGGAACGGGCGCTCGAAGCGCGAAGAGAGGGGCGAGGACACTACTGTGGCAGACGAGATCGACCCGACGCGCTCCACCAACCCGGGCTTCGACCGGCGCACCTTCGTCGGACTCTCGGCCGCAGCCGCTGCCGGCCTCGCCGCCGGCGGCCGTGCGACCGGCGCGGACCTCGGCACGACCCATCCGCCGCTGGTCGCCGAGAACGATCCGTCGATCCAGACGCAGCGCCTGAGGTTGCGCCGACCGGATATCGAACTGCCCGCCTACGCGGCCTGGCCCAAGCGCGCGACCGTCACCACGCCCGCGATCGTCGTGACCATGCACATCTGGGGCGTCGATACCTCGATCCGCGACGTCGTCCGCCGCTACGCACGTCTGGGCTACGTCGCGATCGCGCCGGATCTCTACGCGCGCGGGAACGAACCGTCGGGCGACGGCGTGAGCGACGTCTCCATCTTCCGCCCGTTCGCAAAAACGCTCGTGCCCGCGAAGGTCGCGGGCGACCTGCGCGCCGCCGCGCTCTGGTGTCAGGTCGCGCGCCCGCTCGCCAAGATCGGCATAACCGGGTTCTGCATGGGCGGCACGCTCGTGCTGCAACAGACGATCGCGAACGCCGATATCTTCGCCGCCGCCGCGCCGTTCTACGGGGCCGTAGAAGATATCGATCCCGTCAAGGTCGGCGTGCCGATCTGCGGCAGCTACGGTGGCCGCGATACCTCGATCCCGTCGGAAGACGTACTCGCATTCGGGCATGCATTGACGGTCCCGCACGACATCAAGATCTATCCCGAAGCCGGACATGCGTTCTTCGACGATCAGCGCTCCGCGTACGTAGCGTCCGCCGCCGAAGACGCTTGGGTTCGCACGGTCGGCTTCTTCCGCACATACGTCGGAGCGCCGGCATGACCGCGATCCTGGTCGCGCTGTCGATCGGTCTGATCGTCGGGGCCGCCGTCGCGTGGGCGATCGCCGCACCGCGTTCGCAGGCGCAGACGCACGCGCTCGAGGCGCTGGTCGAACGCGCCAAGAACGAGCTTGGCGATACCGCCGCCGCGCGCGCGAGCGAGAAGGTCGGCAACCTGGTCGATCCGGTCAGCAAACAGCTCGCCGAGTTCAACGCGCTCGTCTCGAAACTCGAGACGTTGCGCGCGACCGATGCGGGAAGTCTGCGCGAACAGCTCTCGAGCCTGCTGACGCGGACCGAGAAACTCGAGACCGCAACCACCAGCTTGACCACCCAGACCGTTACTCTCGTCACTGCCCTGCGCAATCCGACGACGCGCGGCAAGTGGGGCGAGATGCAGCTGCGCAACGTGGTCGAGAAGGCCGGCATGCAGATGCACTGCGACTTCGCCGAACAGCAGACGATCTCGCTCGAGTCCGGCAAAGCTCGACCCGATATGACCGTCAACCTGCCGGACGACCGGCGCGTCTTCGTCGATTCGAAGGCGCCGGTCGATGCGCTGCAGACCGCCCTCGACGCGCACGACGACGACACGCGCAAAGCCCTCGTCAAGCAATACGCCAAGACGCTCCAAGAGCACGTCGACGCGCTTGCGAAGCGCAACTATCAGAGCGCCGAAGGCTCGGCCGACTTCGTGATCATGTTCGTGCCCGGCGAATCGTTCTTGAGCGCCGCCTGCAACGAGAATCCGATGCTGATCGAGTACGCGCTCGACAAGGGCGTGCTGGTCACCGGACCGCTTGCGCTTATCTCGTTGCTACGTTCGTTTGCGATGGGCTGGCAGGCCGTCCGCCAAGAAGAGAACGCCAAACGGATCGCTTCGATCGGTCGCGAACTCTACGACCGGGCGTTGAAGTTCGCGGAGCACCTGACCGGCGTGCGCAAGAATCTCGAGCGCACGGTCGAGTCGTTCAACGGCGCAGTCGGTTCGTACGAGACGCGGTTACTGCCGCAGGGCCGCAAGCTCAAGGACGAGGCCGCTCTCTCGGACGACGATCTGCCGGAGATCGGCGTGATCGATACGACCGCCCGCGCGATCACCGCTCTCGACGCGGTTCAGAAGCCGACCGCGCGGATCGCCCGCACGCAACAACTTCCGCTCGGCGGACACGAAGAGAGCGCCTAGCCAGAGCCTAATCGTCGAAGCGCTCGAACGGGTCGTCGGCTTCGCGGTGCCCGACGTGGTAGCCGTGTTTGGGACAGGCGCGGGCGATCAGTATCCGATTATCCCCGATCGCCCGCTCGGCGTCTTCTTTCGTCGCGTATGCGGCCTTGGGCTTACCGCTGAATTTGAAGCACGCCCGATCCGTAGTGCGCTGCTGCCGCCTGGTCGCCATGCGGCTGGCTTCTCGGCGCGATCGGATGGGCCCCTCAGGGGCAGCTCGTATCGACGCGAGAGTCGACGACGTAAACCCGGCCGGAATGCTCGTCTTTATGCTGGCGAATGGCGAATGCAGCAAACCCGTGTGGAATCGCATTGACGTTGCAGAGGCGCGGAATGAAATTCATCTGTCGAATGTTGCCGTATCCTTTAAAATGCGCATACATGATATAGACCGACCCTGCGGCGTAACAACACTCGTTAGCGATAAACGTCGTGTCCGGCTGAATCTCGACTTCTGGCTGGATTCTGGCACCTCCGGAACCCGTAAAGTTGTGCTGGATTTCAATAATGAGCGGGCGCGGGCCGTTGTTTTTGATGGCGACGTAGCCATTATGGAGGTTGATCGCCAAGGCGGGCAGGGTGCTCAGCGCTAACAATGCCAGCACCGCTAGGAAGCCCATGCGCACGTTTTTCATCGAGAGACTCCTTTCAAATCAAAGTCGTCGGGCTAGATCCCTATGGAGCGCTCCAAGACGTGCCGTCGGCAAACGTGACGCTCTTCACCGCGTAGGTCACGAAGCGCGTCTCGAGGATCGGCAATGCAGCGACGCCGGTCTCTTTCGTGACGCAGTTGTCGTTATAGCCGCGATTCCCGCTCTGTTGGCGCCACGACGCATATGAATCCCACGTGTGGATGCCGATGCCCGTGGAGAACGTGCCGTTGCGTACGAAGCCGATCGTGCCGACCGCATCGCCGTTCCCGCTCTTCAGCGTGAAGACGAACGAGACGCTCGTGGCGGCCTGAGGCGCGGTGTTCGTGAAGGTGACGCAGGCGACGAGGCTCGTCCCATCCCGCTTGGCGGCGGCGATGCCCGCACCGACCTGGATCGGGCCGGTCGGCGCGTCCGAGAACGAATCGGTGGCGAACTGGAGCTGCCGCCACGGATCCGGCGTCGGCGTCGCGAGCGGAACGTCCGCACCGGGCCGGCGCGGCCCGATCGCATGGTCGCTCACGCCGAGCGAGTAGAGCGCGCTACGACCGTTTCCGATCAGCCACTGGCGCACCGCATGGCGCTCGTCGCTCGGCAACGAAAGGATCCCGGCTTCGGCGTTCTGGTAGTCCCATATCGGCGCGTACACCTGCGGCGAACCGTTGCGGGCCCAGATCACCACTTTTTCGAACGAGCCACTGCTCAGATTGCGCAACGACGTGAGCGCCTGGTAGAGCGGCGCGTCGGCGCGCGCCGGCTGCGCGGGGATCGCGAGCGCCGCGACGAGCGCCAGCGCGAGAACGGCCAAAGGGGCGATGCGGCGTATCTTCATACGACCGTCTTCTCGCAACGTCGACCGTTTACCGCTCCGAGCTAGTGCGGGCCTCCGGCCCGATAGGTGCGCAGCGCCGCGAGCGTATTCTCTACATGTTTGTCCGGCTCAAGGTCCGTGTAGGTGTAGAGGATCGTGCCGTCCGGTGCGATCACGTACGAGGTCCGGTTGGCGTATTGTGGCGCCTGCGTGAGGATGGCGTCGTACGCCTTCATCACGATCTGGTCCGTATCGGCCGCAACCGCGAACTTGCTCCGGCACTCGCTGACCGAGAACTTGTTGAGCTTCTCGATTCCGTCGTGCGAGACGCCTATGACGGTCGCGCCGAGCTTCTTGTAATCGGGGATCGCGTCGGCGAACTCGTGCGCCTCGATGGTGCAGCCTTTGGTGAATGCGGCCGGATAGAAGTAGAGCACGACCGGACCCGCTTTGAGCGCGTCGGCCAGATGGAACGTGGAGACCTTGCCTCCGAGCGAGGATTGGAGCGTGAAGTCGGGCGCCTTCTCGCCGACCTTCAGCGCCGCGAGCGCGGGCGCTGTGAGCGCGAGCGCGAGAACTGCCGCGGCGGCGAGGAACCGTGTGAACATAGGGCCTCCCGGGGCTAGAGCCCCATCATCCGCGCGAGAACGACGCGCTGGACTTCGTTCGTGCCTTCGCCGATCTCGTTGATCTTCTGATCGCGATACATGCGCGAGACCGGATACTCGTCCATGAAGCCGTAGCCGCCGTGGATCTGCACGGCTTCGTTGACGACCCGGCGCGAGACCTCGCCCGCATAGAGCTTCGCAAAGCTGGCGGTCTGCGAGAAGTCGCGCTTCTGGTCTTTCTCCCAGGCCGCTTTGAGCGTCATCAGCTTGGCGTGCTCGATCTCCATCAACATGTCGACCAGTTTGAATTGGATCGCCTGGAACTGCGAGATCGACTTGCCGAACGCCTTACGCTCCTTCGCGTAAGCGAGCGCTTCGTCGTACGCTCCCATCGCGAGGCCGACCGAAAGGGCGGCGACCGAGATCCGTCCGCCGTCGAGGATCGTCAGGAATTGATGGAGGCCCTGACCGCGTACGCCCAAGAGATTCTCTTCCGGGATCTCGGCATCGACGAAGGCCAGCTCGCGCGTGTCCGACGCGCGCCAGCCCATCTTCTTGTACTTCTTGCTGCGCGTGAAGCCGGGTGCGTCTTGCGGAACGATCAGGTTCGAGATCTCCGGCCGTCCGTTCTCTCGCACGCCAGTGGTCGCGGTGATGGTCGTGCCGCCGCTGATGGTGGTGCCGGAGTTGGTGATGAACGCCTTGGTGCCGTTGACGATCCACTTGCCGTCGCGCAGCACGGCCTTGGTCTGACAGTTGCCCGCGTCGCTGCCGGCGCCCGGCTCGGTCAGGCCGAAGCCCCAGAGCATCGTGCCCTGCGCGAGCGGTACGAGGTACTTCTCTTTCTGCGCCTCGGTACCGAACAGATAGAACGGCGTGCTCCCGAGCGAGACGTGCGCGGCCATCGTGATCGCGGTGGACGCATCGATCCGAGCCAACTCCATGACCGCGAGCGCATAACTGACCGTATCCGCGCCTGCACCGCCGTACTTCTCGGGGAACGGTAGGCCCATGAAACCCAGGGCCGCCATTTTCTCGACCAGCCCGTACGGGAACGCTTCCTCGCGGTCCATCTCCTCGGCGAGCGGCTTCACCTCGCCTTGCGCAAATTCACGAGCTAGATCGCGGATCGCCTTTTGCTCGTCGTTGAGATCGAAATTCATCGCCAACAGGTATAGGTCCGAGGTCCCGGAAAAACCCTTTCGGAATGATTTCCCTTCGGAACGTCTCGCTCGCTTACCCCAACGGGACGCGCGCCCTCGACAACGTCAGCCTCGAGATCGGGAAGGGCGAGTTCGTCTTTTTGGTCGGCCATTCGGGCACCGGCAAGACGAGTCTCCTACGTCTGCTCTACCGCGAGATGGGCCCGACGGGCGGCGATATCACCGTCGATGGCATCCGCGTCGATCGCCTGCGTCGCAGCCGCATCCCGGCGCTCCGCCGCCACCTCGGCGTCGTCTTTCAGGACTACAAATTGCTCTCCGAGAAGACCGTCTGGGAGAACGTCGCGTTCGCGATGCAGGTGACCGGCGCGCACAGCAAAGACGTCGGTCGCCAGGTCCCGCGCGCGCTCGATCTGGTCGGGCTCGCGCACAAGAGCCGGATGTATCCGGGCGAACTCTCGGGCGGCGAACAGCAACGTACCGCGATCGCGCGCGCGCTCGTCAACAATCCGAAACTGCTGCTCTGCGACGAACCGACCGGCAATCTCGATCCGACCACGACGACCGAGATCATGGAACTGCTGCAGCGGATCAATCTCAAAGGCACGACCGTGGTCGTCGCCACGCACAACCAAGCGGTCGTCGATCGCATGCGCCGCCGCGTCGTGCGCATGGAAGACGGCCGCGTGGTCACCGACGAAGAACGGGGCTACTATTACCTTGGACTGGGGCAAGACCAAATTCTTTCTGGGTGAAGTCCTCCGGAACTTCACGCGGAACGCGGCTATGCAGATCACCGCGATCGGAACCGTCGCGGTGACGATCGTATTGCTCGGTGCGTTCCTGTTCGTGCGCGCGACGCTCGCGGGTCTCGGCACCGAAGTGCTCAACCAGATCGAGATCTCCGCCTACATGACGGGCGACGCCACGCCCGCGCAGGTCGCGACCGTCGAGAGCGCATTGCGCGCCGACCCGCGCGTGCTCTCGGTCACGTTCGTCTCGAAGAAGCAAGGCCTGGCGGACTTCCGCAACCAGAACCGCGGGACGATCGATATGTCGCTGCTCACGGAGAATCCGCTTCCGGACAAGCTGCGCGTGAAGGTGAAGGCGCCGGAGACCGTCTCCGCCGTCGCCGCCTCGATCCAGAGACTTCCGAACGTCGGCAACGTGGTCTTCGCCTCCGACCTGGTCGCGCGTCTCTTGCAGGCCGGGAGCGTGCTCCGTTCGATCGGGATCGGCGTGATCGTGGTCTTCATCGTCGTCGCCGGCATCATCATCTCGAACACGATCCGGCTGACCGTCTTCGCGCGGCGCCGCGAGATCGCGATCATGCAGTTGGTCGGCGCGACCAACACCTACATCCGTATGCCGTTCATCTGCGAGGGACTCCTGGCCGGAATCCTGGGCGCGCTCGTCGCGCTCGCCCTGCTCGCCGTCGCCAAGCTCGCAGTCTGGCCGCATTTGGTCGAAAACCTCTCGTGGCTCTCGCTCAACAACGCGCACATCGACGGGACCGCGATGGCGCTCGAACTATTGCTGGTCGGTGCCGTCGTCGGTGCGGTCGCTTCGTGGATATCGGTCGGACGCTACCTCCGGACGTAACCGCCGACCTGCTCGACGAGCTGGTCGCCTCCAAAGCGCGCTTCGACGCGCTCCTCGGCGTCGCCGCCGACGGCATCGCCCACGTCGATGCAGCCGGCACGGTCGCGCGCTGGAACGTCGCCGCCGAGACGATCAGCGGGATCTCCGCCGAACGCGCGCTCGGCAACCGGCTCGACGCGCTGGTACCCGGCGGTTGGGAGACCTTGCGAGCGACTCCGCTCGACGGCACGGCGCATCCGGTCCACTGGAGTTTCGGTGCTTCCGGGCGCGCGCCGGCGCGCGCGCAGGTGGTCGCGATCGTGCGCGGCGGAATGGTCGACGGCTGGCTGGTCTCGTTCGCGCCGCAACAGCGCTTCGAAGAGATCGAACAACTCAAGAACGAACTGGTCGGTTCGATCTCGCACGAACTCAAGACGCCGCTCGCGACGATCAAGGCGTACGTCGAGATGCTGCGCGACCACGCGCTTTCGCCCGAAGCGGCGCGCGAGTATCTCGACGTGATGGGCGAACAGGCCGACCGGCTCGCGCGCGCGATCGACGATCTGTTGCTGGTCTCGCGCGTCGAAGCCGGACAACTGCTCAAACGCCGCGAGACGATCCCGCTCGACGCCGTGATCGACGCGGCGCTGGCGGCGATCGCGTTCGATGCGTCACTCCACCCGATCGACCGCCGTACCGACGGCATCGAGATCTCCGGCGATCCGGATCTGCTGCGCGACGCGCTCGCGCAGGTAATCGAGAACGCGGCCAAGTTCTCCGCTCCCGGCGAGATCATCGAGATCCGCGGCGAACGGCGCGACGGCCGCTGCGTCGTGACCGTCGCGGACCGCGGGATCGGCATCGCCGACGAACATCTTCCGTATATTTTCGACCGCTTCTACCGGGCCGACCACGCGCTCGCTTCGGTCTCGGACGGCAGCGGTCTCGGACTCTTCATCGCAAGCGCCCTCGCGCGCGCCCATGGCGGCACGATCGACGTCCGCTCCGAGCCGGGTCGCGGCAGCACCTTCACGCTCTCGTTGCCGGCGCGCTCGTGAAGCAGTTCGAGGAGACCGCGCGGCGGGTACTGGTCGTCGACGACGACCGCAATCTGCGCCAGATCATCGCGACCAACCTGGAGCTTGGCGGTTTCGAAGTGCTGACGGCCTCGAACGGTGCCGACGGGCTCAAGATCCTCGACGAGCAGTCCGCCGTCGATCTGGTCCTGCTCGACGTGATGATGCCGTACATGGATGGCTTCGAGGTCGCGCAGCGCATCCGCGCGCATTCGAACCCGACCGTCTCGCACGTTCCGATCATCATGGTCACCGCGAAGGGCGAGACCGAAGACAAGCTTCGAGGCTTCGAGAGCGGCGCCGACGATTACATCACCAAACCGTTCGGCGGGCAGGAGTTGCTCGCGCGCGTGCGCGCCAAGATCCGGCGCGTCGAGACCGACTCCTCGCTCTCTCCGCTCACGCGACTGCCGGGCAATCTCGCGATCGAGGTCGAGTTGCGCGCCCGGATCGAATCCGGCAAGCCGTTCTCGCTGCTCTATCTGGATCTCGATTCGTTCAAAGCGTTCAACGATATCTACGGCTTCGTGCACGGCGACGAGGCGATCCAGCTGGTCGCCGGCATCGCGGTCGACGTGGTCCGGCGGCGCGGCACCGCGGGCGACTTCGTCGGGCACATCGGCGGCGACGACTTCATCCTGGTCACGGTGCCGGATCGAGGAGAAGAGATGGCGCGCGAAATCGTGGCTACCTTCGACGTCGAGATCCGGTCGCTCTACAACGCCCAGGACCTCCGCCAGGGTTATATCGAAACGCGCGATAGACGCGGTACGCTCAACCGTTTCCCGATCATGACGATCTCGATCGCCCTGCTCTCGAACGAGGACCGTCCGTTCGAAAGCTACGCCCAGGTCGGCGAAGCCGCCGCCGAACTCAAACGTTATGCGAAGTCGATCGGCGGATCCGTCTTCGTCAAGGAAAAGCGCAAATCGTGAAACGTCTCATCGCCCTGGCCCTGCTGATCGCCCTCTCCGCGACGCCATTTGCGCTCGCGAAGCCGGCCAAGCCGACGCTCCACGACAAGATCCTCCAGGAGCGTCAGCGCGCCGAGAAGCTCCGCTCGCAACTCCATCAGAAGCGGATCGAGTTACACGCCGCTACCGACAAGGTCTACAACGCGCAAGCCCAACTCGACCAGACGAACGGCGCGATCTCGGTCGTCAACACCCACATCGGCGATCTCGACGCGCAAGAACGTTCGACCCAAGCGCGCCTGAACTGGAACACCCTGCAGCTGAACGCGGCGCAGAAGTCTCTGCACCTGCACGACGACGCGTTCAAGCGTCGTCTGGTCGCGATCTACGAGAATGGCGACGTCGGCTATCTCAACGTGCTCATGAGCGCGCATACGTTCAGCGAGTTCGTCGAGCGCTGGGCCGATCTGCGCCTGCTGATCGTCGCCAATCAGCGCGCGGTCCGCGAACGCAAGAGTCTCGAGAAGAAGGTCGCAAGCGTCCAGGCCTCGCTTCAGCAGACCAAGATCGCGCTCGCGGCCCAGCAAGCCGAACAGCAACGCGCCAAGGCGCAACTGGCGGGCCTTGCCGCAGAACGCGCCAACCTGGTGGTGATGGCCGACGTCCAGCGCCACGGCGTCGCGACCCAAGTCGCGACGATCGAGAACCTGACGGCCGGCGAAGAGGCCCGCCTCGAAGCGTTGATCCAAGAGCGCCAGCGCGAGTTGGATGCGCAGCGCGAGGCGGCCCGGCGTGCGGCCGGAATCGCCGGCGTTATCCCACCGCCATCTTCGGGCGGACCGAGCCAACTGATGTGGCCGGCTTCGGGCCCGATCACGTCGCCCTTCGGGATGCGCCGTAACCCGTTCGGCGGCGCGCCGGACTTCCACCCGGGACTGGATATCGGGATCAGTAGCGGTACGACCGTGGTCGCGGCCGCTAGCGGCACGGTCATCATGGCACAATACTACGGCGGCTATGGGAACTACATCCTGATCGATCACGGCGGCGGCATCTCGACCGGCTACGGCCATCTCTCGGCCTTTTATGTCTCCGCCGGCCAGCAGGTCCAGCGCGGCCAGGCGATCGCCGCCTCCGGAAGTACCGGTGCCTCGACCGGCCCGCACCTCCACTTCGAGGTCCGGCGCCACGGCAAACCTATCGACCCCTCGCCGTTCCTGCATTAGCGGCCCAAGACCAAAGCCTTAACGCAGGTCTAACCGTCGCGGCTGTAACGATCTTAAGGTTTTGGGGGTAGTATAGGGCGCAATGAGTCCTATCGTTCGCGCTCTTTTCGCCGCCCTGCTCGTGGCGGTCGTCGCCGTGGCCGGCGCCTTCGCCATCAGCCTACGTTCCGCGAGAACCGCGGATGCGACCGGCATTCCGATCGTCGCGCGACAGTCCACGCCGGCCGGCGAGCAACTCGCATCGCTTGCGTTCCGACAACTTCAGCACGTCTACTACAAACGGGTCGGCGGGCAAACGCTCGTCAACGGCGAGCGCGACGGCATCCTGGCAGCGCTCAAGGGACACGTCAAGGCCGCAAGCGTACAAGCCGGTCCGGTCGCGGAAGACGCGAAGCTCGGTGACGGCACCGAGGCCGGGCTCACGCTCGCCGACGCGCAGCGCAAATACGCAAGCGCGCTCGGTCCGAACGGCGCGAGCATTCTCGCCGAAGCGGCCATGCGCGGCATGCTCGGCGCGGTCAACGATCCCTACACCGTCTATCTCTCGCCGCGCGAGAATCGCAGCCTAAACGAATCGCTCGACGGCGGCAATTTCGGCGGCATCGGCGTCTACATCTTCCAGCTCCGCGACAAGCGCGTCGTGCTGCAGCCGATCGAAGAGATGCCTGCGTCGCACGCCGGCATGACGATCGGCGAAGTCGTCACCAAGGTCGACGCGACCCCGGTCGCCGGCCTCACGATGGACCGCGTCGAGCAGATGATCCGCGGCGAGGTCGGCACGACCGTCCGCCTCGACACGTATCCGTTCAAGAAGCCCGGGTCGCACAAGTCCTATTCGATCGTGCGCCAGACCATCCAAGTCCCGACCGTGCATGCCGAGATCAAGGACGGCTACGAATACATCCGCTTGGCGGACTTCGGTACCACCTCGGCCGACGAGGTCAAAAAAGCGCTGCTCAACGGACGGGCGCACGACGTGCGTGGCTACATCCTCGATCTGCGTAACAACGGCGGCGGATTGGTCGATGCGGCCGTGAAGATCTCGAGCTACTTCGTGCCGAGCGGCACGATCGTCTCGACCATCTCGCGCGACGGCGACCGGGTCGACGACGACGCGCTCGGCACCCAGATCGCCGGCCTCAAGCCGGTCGTGATCCTGGTCAACAAATACACCGCGTCGGCATCCGAGATCACCTCGGGCGCGTTGCAAGACTACCATCTGGCGACGCTGGTCGGGACGACCACCTTCGGCAAGGGCGTCGTCCAGAGCATCTACCAATGGCCGGATGGTGGCGCGCTCAAGATCACGACCCAGCGCTACGTCACGCCGATGGGTCGCGACATCCAGCACCGCGGCATCGTCCCCGACGTCGTGGTGAACCAGAACGCCGACGACCCGTCGCTGATCGGGACACCCCGCGACAAACAACTCAAGGCCGCCGAGGCACGTTTAGCCCAACTCGCTCGTTAGGAAGATCATGAATACCAAGCGACCGCTCTCGATCGCCCTTGCGGCGGCCCTCGCGTTTACGTTTCTCCAAGTGCCCGCATCCTCGGTCGCAGCCGCCGGCGTCGCACCGCTCGATTCCGAAGAGATCGCGGTCGCCTACGGCCACATCACGCAGGACTACTACAAGAAGACGAACCCGCAGGCGATTCTCGACGGCGCGCACGACACGCTGATCCTGATGATGAAGCACTCGGGCGTGAAAGCGCCGACGCTCGCACCGATCCACGCCGGTCTGGACGCGCAGGGCAACGTCAGCGCGGTGAACCGCGCGGTCGACGCGGCCGCCAAAGAGTCGGGGGCGAAAGTCTCGTCCCATCTACTCGCCTACGCCGCCATCTCCGGCATGCTCGGTTCGGTCCACGACAAGTATACGGTCTTCCTCGACCCCAAGGAGTACGCCGCGCTCAACGGCGATCTCGACGGCAGCGATTTCGGCGGGACCGGCATCGTGATCGCCGCAGACGACGCGACCAAAATGATCGACGTGACGAATCTCGTCCCCGACGGTCCGGCCGACAAGGCGGGCGTGAAGCAGGACGACGTCATCGTCAGCATCGACGGCGTCTCGACCAAGGGCATGGAGATCCAGAAAGCCAGCACGCATCTGCGCGGCAAAGCGGGCACGCAAGTCGTCCTGATCGTGCAGCGCGACGGCGCGACCATGCCGCCGATCTCGATCACGCGCGCGAAGATCCATCAGCTGAGCGTCTACGAACGGATGCTGCCGAACAAGATCGGCTACGTGCAGTTGAGCGTCTTCGGCAGCGAGACCGCCACCGAGATGGCGACCGCACTCGACCGCCTGCAACGCGACGGCGCACAGGCGATCATCATGGACCTGCGCGAGAATGGCGGCGGCTACCTGACCGCGGCGGTCTCGGTCAGTTCCAAGTTCATCCCGGCCGGACCGATCGTCTCGGTCGAACAGCGCGCTTCGAACATCACCACGTATGAAGCCGACGACACGGCGATCCCGCCGCTTCCGCTCGCGGTGCTCGTGAACGGGCACACCGCTTCGGCATCGGAGATCACGTCGGGCGCCATCCAGGACAACGGCGCCGGCACGCTGATCGGTACGCGCACGTTCGGCAAGGGCGTCGTGCAGAATGTTTGGCCGATGCCGGATGGATCGGCCATCAAGGTCACGATCGCGCGTTATCTGACGCCGCACAACCACGACATCAATCACAAGGGCATCACACCCGACATCGTCGTCAACGAACCGGCCAAGTCGGTGATCGGCGATCCCAAAAGGGACGCCCAGCTCCAGCGAGCGATCGATTTCATCAACGGTCGTCTCGCGAAGCTCAGCATCAATACGCCCGCGTCGGTGACGGGCACCAACCAGTAGTTGGACCGCGGACGCGGACAGACGAAAGGGCCCGGCATCACTGCCGGGCCCTTCGCTTTTGTCATCAAGTACGGCTACTTCTTCTTGCGCGAGCTTGCAACCGTACTGCCGGTCTTGCGTTTCGCCGGAGCCTTAGTCGCCGCGGTCTTCTTAGGCGCGGCCTTTTTGACCGGAGCCGCCTTTTTCACCGGCGTCGCTTTCTTTGCGGGCGCGACTTTCTTGGCGGGAGCTTCCTTGGCGGCGGTCCCTCGACTACGCGCAGCTACGCTCGGGATGACAGCCTCCTTCGCCTTCGGGGCGACGCGCTTGAGCGTCGACTTCGGCTTGGCTGCGGGCTCGGGCGCGGCGGGCGGCAGAGCCGCGATCCGCTTGGCCGAAAGTTCCGGGGCCGGTCCAGTTGGTTCCGGGCGGCGGCGACGGGCGGGCTTGGTCGGCTGAACCGACTCCTCGGGCGCCTTCAAGGACGGCGGCGGCGCGTTGACGGCCGGCGGGTGGGCGCGACGCAAGGTCGCGATTGCTCGCGAGGGCTCGCGAGGCGCGACCTGTCCGGTCGGCTCGGCATCGCCGGCCGAGCCGACCCGGAAGATGTGGCGGTCCGGAACCGCCGGTGACGGCTGCGAACCCGGCTCGGCCGTGGCCGCACCGTTCTCGCCACCGCGACCTCCGCGTCCACGGCGACGGCGACGGCGGCGGCGGCGACGACCGGCTTCGCCTTCGGCCGGTTGGCCGGTGGCGGATTGGGTCGATTCGTCTTCGTCGCGATCGTCATCGTCGTCGGCATCCGTGACCGGAGCCGGCGCCGCCGCTTGGGCGCGGACCGGTTGACGCTGCGGCTGTTGTTGTTGCTGCGGCTGCTGCTCGTTCGAGCCGGCCGCGGCGGCCGCGCCACCACGTCCGCGTCCGCCGCGTCCGCGACGGCGACGATGGCGGCGGGGTTCGCCGTTCGCGTCGAGTTCGGGTTCGTCACCGTGATGTTGCGCTTCGCCTTCGACGATCACGATCGCATCCGGGCTACGCTCGCCCTTGGCTTCGGCCGAGAGCTTCTTGTCGAGCGCCTCTTCTTCTTCGGAGATCGCGGTGATGCCGATCGGCGGACGCGCGGACGCGAACTCCGAGGCTTCCTTGGCGAGTTCGCGCAGCTGCGCGGTCTGCTCGGCGGCCGTGAGCGGCGCCTTGCGTCCGCCGCGACGACGCTTGCGTTTCGCGCCGGCCTCGGCTTTGGCCGCAGGTAGGCCCGCGGTCAGCATCTCGGCGAGCACATAGTCGTCGGCGTCGTCGACGTCGATGATCTTGATGCGAGCCGAACCACCGGTGTTGTTCGCGGCGTTCTCGACTTCGACGATGTGTCCGGCGACGACGGCGGCGGCCGAGGTCGCGTTGGGCAGACGCCCGTGGAGCAGTTCGACGGTGTGCTCGTCGCCGACGCGCACGGTCTCGCCGACGCTTTCCTTGAACGAGGCGACCGATTCGACGCGCGAACGTTCCGGATGAATCATCGGATCGACGCGCACGTGGATCTCGCACGAGAGTTCTTTGGCGAGCGCTTCGGTTTCGTCTTCGTACCAGAAGTCGAGCTGCGATGCGACCGTCGGGGCGGCGTGGATCACCACCGGCTTGCCGTTCTTGCCGATCTCGCGCACCTGGCGCAACGTGTCGATCGCGACCGACTGCGACGAGAGTACGGTGCCCAGGCCGGCGCAGGTCGGACACGAGCCGCGCAGCTGCGCGCCCAGGTCCTTGCCGATACGCTTGCGAGTGAACTCGAGCAGGCCGAGGTTCGAGAACGACTGGATGGTCGAACGCGTGCGGTCCTTGCGCAGACCGTCTTCGAGGATCTTGATGACCTTGTTGCGCGATGCTTCGCTCGACATGTCGATGAAGTCGACGACGATGATGCCGCCGATATCGCGCAGTCGGACCTGACGCGCGACTTCCGCCGCGGCTTCGATGTTCGTCTTGGTGATCGTATCTTCGAGGTTCTTGCCGCCGGTGAACTTGCCGGAGTTGACGTCGATCACGGTCAGCGCTTCGGTCGACTCGATCACGATCGAACCGCCCGAGGGCAGCTTGACGGTGGACTTCATCAGCTTCGCAAGATCTTCGTTGACGTGGTAGTCGTCGAAGAGCGTGTCGCCGTTCTTGTAATACTCGACGCGATCGAGATATTGCGGGCCGAGCAGTTGCAGGAACGCGCGGACTTTCTGGTACTCTTCCTCGTTGTCGATCAGGACCTTGTCCACATCGGCGGTGATGAAATCGCGCGCCGCTTTGTAGACGAGGTTCATGTCCTTATGCAAGAGCGACGGGGAAGCCGCGCGCTTGTACGTCTCGAGGATGCCGTGCCACATGCGGATCAGCACGCCGAGGTCGGCGATCAGCTCCGCTTCGCTCACGCCGGTCGCGGCGGTCCGGACGACGGTCGCCATGCCTTCGGGGCGGATGCGCTTCATGACGTTCTTGAGGCGGTCGCGCTCGGTGGCGGACTCGACCTTGCGCGAGACGCCCGAGAAGCGACCGTTCGGCATCAGGATCAGGTAACGACCCGGCAGCGAGATATTCGTGGAGATGCGCGCACCTTTGAGGCCGCGCGGCTCCTTGACGATCTGGACCAGGATGTCGTCGCCGCGTTTGGCCTTATCGGAGATCGTGAAGCCGCTGCGGCCCTGGGTGATCTCGACGTCGCCGATGTTGAGCGGCTGTTTGCTGATGTCGTCGACGTAGAGGAACGCATTGCGCCCCAGGCCGATGTCGACGAACGCCGCACCCATGCCGGGCAGGACGTTTTGGACTTTTCCTTTGTAGATCGAACCGATGACTTTTTCTTCGCGTTCGATGTAGAGTTCGGCGAGCGCGCCGTCTTCGAGAATGGCGACCCGGTTCTCCCAGGGGTCGCTCGAGATCAGGATCTCGGTAGACAAATTGTAACCTTACACTAGCGCGAGCGCGTGCGGCGTTCAGCTTGAACTCCTCCGCGGGCGACCCTGCCGGCAGTACTCCCTCACCAGGGGTAGCCTTGCGATCGCCTTCGAGCGGGTACGCTTCTGCGCACCGGCGCGCTCGTTTTGAAACTTATTCGGCTGCCCGGGACCCTATACTCGCCTTCGAGGAGGATCGACCGTGCGGCCAGTGGCCCCTGGTCGGGGGGAGAAGGTCGGGACCTGCCCGGGCGAGGCCGCCTCACTTCGCTATCCGGTCGCGGTGCTTCGGGCTTAGGGGGAGCCGAGCGCGCGCTCGAACGGCTCCGGATAGGGCGGCGCAAACGTGCGGTAGAGTTCGGTGTTCTTGCGCCGGCTGCCGAGGTCGATGGTCGCGCCCTCGAGATGGCCGAACGCGGCCTTCCAATCCATCGCGTCGAGACGGAACTGCCACGCGCCGCGGACGTCGAGATGACGGAGCGCCTTCATCCGCGCGAGCGGCTCCAAGCTGGCCGCGCGATAGGCGCGATGCAGATAGAGATGCGTGAGCAAGGTCGCGGCGAGCCACTCGAGATCGTCACCGGCGCGAACGTCGACCAAGCGGAGCACCCGCACGTTCGACTGCGCGATCGCCCGGGGGTGCGCAAGCGTCACGCCGGCCAGATCGAGCGCCGTCACGCCCTCCTGCCCGGCTAACGAGCGCGCATCGAACGTCTGGCTCCGCCGCCCGACGATGCGGAGCAGGCGCGGATCCGGGGCGGGTTCGACGAGCGAGCCGTTGCGCACGACGATCCGCGGGCGATTCCAGGTCTGGCCGTCTATCAAGGCGCGCGCGCGATCCGCGAACGTCTCGGGCGATTCGACGTAGCGCGAGTCCGCCGCCGGCCAATCCGCCCGATCGAAGTCCGGAACGTGGCCCGTCAGCGGCCAGCGCAGCGTATGTAGGGCGCGATCGTGGACGCGCGCGACCACATCGCGGCCGAGGCCGAGCACCGCGACTTCGCCGCCGGCTTCGATGACCACACCGCGCGCGGCGCGTCCACCGACGATCGGGATCGCGAACGTGTCGCCTGCGTGGTATGGCCGCCTCATGCTAGACTCGTACCATGGGCATACGACCGGAGGGTCAGCGCTTCGATAAAGCGCACGGCGTCGTCACTGAGGCGTTGCTGTTCTTGGGCGAACTCGACGCCGAGTATCTCGGCGAAGCGGCGGCGCACGCCACCCACTATGAAGCCGTCCCGGTCGAAGACTTCGACGCGCTGATGGCGCACGTGCCGGAGACGTTCGTCCGGGGCGCCACGTTCGTCGACATCGGCAGCGGTCTCGGCCGGGCCGTCTTCCTCGCGATGCGCCTGCCCTTCAAGAAGATCGTCGGGGTCGAGGTCTCGGCCGCGCTCAACGAGACCGCCAAAGAAAATTTCCACAACCTGCGCGCGTTTCCGGTCCGAACGCGCGAGGCGCGTTTCGTCAACAAAGACGCGCGCACGTTCGACTTCCCGAGCGGCGATCTGGTCGTCTTCCTGTTCAATCCGTTCGACGCCGACGCACTCCGAGCGACCTTCGCCAAGATGATGGCCCGCGAAGTTCCCGGCCGGGTCTACGTGCTCTATCATACGCCCGAGCATCTCGACGTCGCGGCCGAGTTCGGTTTCAAGTTCCTACGCGTTACCGAGTACGCCGCGGTCGCGTTGCCCATAGATGTTCAGCAGGACGCCGACGGCCATGAAATTGGTCAGGATGGCGGAGCCGCCGTAGGACATGAACGGTAGCGGGATGCCGGTGATCGGCATGATGCCGATGGTCATGCCGATGTTGACGAGTACGTGGAACGCGAGCATCGCGACCAGGCCCGTGCCCAACAGGAAGCCGAACCGGTCGCGCGCCGCAAGCACGGCGCGGATGCCGCCGTAGAGCATCATGCCGTAGAGTACGATCAGCGCCATCGCGCCAGCGAATCCGAACTCTTCAGCCCAGACGGTGAAGATGAAGTCGCGCGAGTGCTCCGGTACGAAGTTGAGCTGAGTCTGGGTGCCGTGGAAGAGCCCGCGTCCGAACCACTCGCCGTTTCCGACCGCGATCTTGGATTGGTTGAGGTTGTAGCCGGCGCCTTGCGGATCCGATTTCGGATTGAGGAAGACGAGCAGACGCGACTTCTGGAACGGCTTGAGCACGAAGTTCGTGCCGACCGTGAAGAGCGCGGTCGCGGTCACGCCACCGATGAAGATCCAGAAGTCGCGGATCCGTGGTAAGCCGAAGTACAGCTGCGACGTCAACACCGCGAGCAACACCAGGGTCGTGCCGAAGTCCGGCTGCTTGAGAATCAACAGGGCGGGGATGCCGAGCACGAGCAGCGGCTTCCACAGCTCGCGCAAGCGCTCGTACGTGCCCATGCAGAGCACCGCCGCAAGCGAGATCGCGAGCACCAGCTTGGCCGGCTCCGAGGGCTGGAACGTACCGAGCGGACCGAGGTCGATCCAGCGCTGCGCGCCGAGCGCACTGTGCCCGCCGCGCATCACGACGAGCAGCAGGATCAAATTCAAGACGTAGAGTCCCGGCGCCCAACGCTGCCAGTTCCGATAATCGACGAACGAAAGTCCGAACATCAGGACCAGGCCGAAGATGACGTAGAATATCTGCTTGTGGTATTCGTTGGCCGGATGCCCGCTATGCAGATCCGCCGACCGGATCGAGAGCACGCCGATCAGCGAGATCAGCACGCACGCGAGGACCAGCGGCCAATTGAAGTTGCGGAGATACCGCCGAAAGTCAGCCGGCAGGCGCGGGGCTCGCGGTCGATGGTGCGACCGTGCTCTTCTTACGACGTTTGCGACGCGGCAGCGCGTTCGCGACCTCGGTCGCCTTCGGTTCTTCCTTCTTGCTCCCGCCGTCGCCGCCGCCGGAGTTGCGGTTGACGGCCAGGATCGGGACGTTGGCGAGCATCGCGAGCGCCTTGTCCTGTTGTTCGAAGTTGATCTCGATCTTGTCGCGATCGACTTCGACGTACTTCGCGATCACGTCGATGAAATCGCGTTTCATCTGCTCGATCATCTCCGGCGCGAGCGAGAGATGATCGGTCATCAGCACCAGGCGCAGGCGCTCTTTGGCGGTCTGGCTGGAGGTGGTCGGTGCGAAGAACTTTCGGACCCAGTCGATCATGCCTTCGACCCTCCGAAGATCGCGCCGAGCTTGCCGAAGAACGAGGTCTCCTTGGTCTCGACGGTCGGGGCGGGCACGTCGTCGCCGGCGATGCGCGCAGCGATCGCGTGATAGGCGGAGGCGGTCGCCCCGTCGCGCCGGAGCGCGATCGGTTCGCCGCGGTTGGTGGTGATGATGATCTCAGGTTCGTCGGCGATCACGCCGAGCAGTGGCAGGCGCAGGATGGCGTTGACGTCCTCGACCGAGAGCATCTTGCCTTTCTTCACCAGCGCCGGGCGCAGGCGGTTGACGATCAACTGCGGGCGGAATCGGTTGCCGAGCAGGCCGACCACGCGGTCCACGTCGCGCACCGCCGAGACCTCGGGCGTGCAGACCACGATCGCTTCGTCGGCGCCGATGACGGCGTTCTTGAATCCGAGTTCGATGCCGGCCGGACAGTCGATGATGACGTAGTCGAAGCGCTCGCGCATCTGTTCGACCAGCGCCTTCATTTTCTCGGTGTCGACTTCGTCCTTCTCGCGCGTCTGGGCGGCGGCCAGCAGCACGAGGTTCTCGTTATGCTTGTCGCGGACGAGGGCTTCTTCAAGTTCGACCTTGCCTTCGAGCACGTCGAGCACGTGATGCTTGACGCGACTCTCCAGGCCGAGCACGATGTCGAGATTGCGCAGGCCGACGTCGGCGTCGATCAATGCGACGCTGCAGCCGCGCGCGGCGAGCGCGTGCCCGAGGTTGGCGGTCGTGGTCGTCTTACCGACGCCACCCTTGCCGGACGTGATGACGATGGCGCGTCCGCGTTTCGGGGTCTGCGTCACCGGTACGGGCTCGGGTTGAACTTCGTGCATCGCTTGCTACCCCGCTTTCAGTACGCCGAGGAGGCGTCCGAAAAATCCTTGGTTGTCGAAATTGGTGAACGGAACGAGTTCGCCCTCTAAACGGCGCGCGATCTTTTCGTAGACGACCTTCAGCTTGTTCGCTTCGCCGAGTACGATCGGCTCGCCGCGATTGGTCGTGTCGATCACTTCTTCGTCGTCGGGCACGACGCCGATCAGTTCGGCCGAAAGAATTTCACAGACGTCTTCGACCGAGAGCATGTCGCCGGTGCGCACCATCTCGGGACGAAGGCGATTGACGATCAGGCGGACGGGCAGATTCTTCTCCGTCACCTTGCCGATCACGCGGTCGGCGTCGCGGATCGCGCTCACCTCGGGCGTGGTCACGATGATGGCTTCGTCGGCACCTGCGATCGCATTGCGGAAGCCGGCCTCGATCCCGGCCGGACAATCGATGAAGACGTAGTCGGCCAACTCGGCCGCCTGCTTGACGATCTCCGCGAACTGCTCTTCGGTGATCGCGTCCTTGTCGCGGGTCTGAGCGGCCGGTAAGATCGAGAGCAGCTCGCCGAAGCGCTTGTCCTTGATCAGCGCCTGGCGGAGCTGGCAACGCCCTTCGACGACCTCGACGATGTCGAAGACGATCCGCTTCTCGAGCCCGAGCACCAGATCCAGATTGCGCAGACCGATGTCCGCATCGATCAGGATCACGCGATGTCCGCGCTTGGCCAGGGTCGCGCCGAGGTTGGCCGTGGTCGTGGTCTTGCCGACGCCGCCCTTGCCCGACGTGACGACGATTCTGCGACCGCTCATCTTAAGTTTGGGCTCCCTGGGCTTCGGGGTGAGGAAGTTTATCGAGGACGGCGACCAAAATCCGCCCGTCGCGGACGAAGGCCGCTTCGGGTCCCGGCGGATCGGTTCGCTCGCCGGTGTCGGCCGCGATGCACGAGGCGATCCGCAACTGGGTCGGCGAGAGGTCGAGGGCGTAGACGCGGGCGGTCGCATCACCTTGGGCGCCGGCGTGGGCGACCCCGCCGAGGCGGCCGAAGACGACGATGTCGCCGCTCGCGATCAACTCGGCGCCCGGATTGACATCGCCGACGACCACGATGTTGCCGACCTGCTGGAGCGACTGGCCGCCCCGCAGGGTGCCGACGTGGTAATGCGTACTCGGCGGCGGCTCGACGACCGTCAGCGCGGGCGGCGCGGTAGCCGAGACCGGAGGGCGGGTGGCCAGGTCGGCGCGACGGACGGATTCCTCACCGCGGCGGCGGCGCTGAGCGATGTCGGCCCGGGCCCCGGCAAAATCGGCGACCAACGAGCGCGCCGAGTCCAAAAGGGTGACGTCGTCGCGGAGCGGGCGCATGGCCCGGCGACGCTGAAGCTCGGCCCCTTCGACGACGGCGGCAGGGGTGAAGCCCTTGAATGCAATCCCGCCGACCTCGAGGACCCGGCGCAGACGCTGGGTCTGCTCGTGGTCGGGCTCGGTTTCGCCGACGACGACCGCATCGGAACCGCGATAGAACCCCGGCTGAGCGGCCAAGCGCTCTTCTAGTTCGACCAAGGCCTCGTCGAAATCGCGCCCCGTCAGGACGACTTCAAGACCAAGTCCTTTGCCGCGCAAAAGCGTCATTCCGACCGTCGTATTCCTTTGATGAGCTTGTCCCGAAGAGCCCGCGAAGCGGCGTCTCGAAGGGATTGGCTTCGGGTTGGGCCCGTCTCGTGCCGACCCCTGCGCACTCCACAAGCAACCCACAAGATTATCGCGTTATCCACACGAACCCCACAGGTTCTCCTCGTAACGTCGGTAACGCGGAAGGTCCCCCGAGCGTTCTTCCGGGTAGCCGCAACAATCGGACCCGTCTCAGGGTAAAGGATAGCGATTCGCATGCTACGCCGTATCGTTCCGTTCATCGTCTCCATCACGCTCCTGGCCAATATGGTCCCGGCGCCGGCGCTCGCCATGTCGACGCAAGCCGAGATCGCCGCCGGACAGGCGGCCGACAACGAGATCGTCCAGACGAACGTGATCGAGACCGACCCGCTGCTCAACGCCTACGTCAAATCGATCGGCGACAAGCTCTTCGCCGAGACCGCGCGCAAAGACGTCCCGTACAACATCAAGATCATCAAGGCGGGCGACGTCAACGCGTACTCGACCCTGGGCGGCTACGTCTACGTCTACGAGGGTCTGATCGACTTCGTGCAGAGCGACGACGAACTGGCGGGCGTGATCGCGCACGAGACCGGCCACATCGAACGACGGCACGCGGTCAGCGGGCAGGCGAAAGCGCAAGCGCTCAACATCCTGTTCGGCATCGCGGCCCTGTTCTCGCCGTTCATCTACAACTTCGGCAGTCTGCTGCAAGCCGGAATCCAACAGAAGATGTCGCGCGCCGACGAGATCCAGGCCGACCGCTACGGTCTACAGTTGATGTCGCGCGCCGGCTACGATCCGCAAGCCATGCTCACGATGATGAACCATCTGGGCTCGATGGAAGACGAACACTCCGATATCGTCACCAAGTATCTGGCCGATCACCCGGCCTCGCCCGATCGTATCAAACATTTGCTCGGCTATCCCGAACTCGATCCGACCAAAGTGACGAACGATCAGTTGCTCGTGCAGGCGGTCGGCGACGAAGAGCGCGCGCGCTACCACGTCGCGATGCTCGAACTTCAGAGCATCCTCAAGAAAGATCCGGGCAATGCCGAGGCGCTGCTCAAACTCGGCCAGGCCCAACTCGCGCTCGGGCAGACCAGCAAGAGCGAACAGACGCTCGCGGAAGCCGCCCAGAAGGGCAACGGGCCGACTCAAGCGGTCGCGCTCGAACGGATGGCGGCGCTTCGCCGGATCGACTCGCGTCGCGTCTCGCTGACGCAGCCGAATCTGAACAAGCTGCGCACCGCCATGAACGATGCGCAGCAGAATCTCTCGGCCGTCGCCGGTCAGATCCAAGTCCGTCGCGATCAAGGTCGCGCGCAGTTGAAGAACCTCTCGGCGCGAATCGACGCGGTCGGCTACGAGTTGCCCGATCTCAGCAACGTGCAGATCAAATCCGGTTCGCGGATCGAAGCGATCGTCAAGAACCTCGAGTCGATGTCGCGCGCGATCAACAGCGGCCTGGACGACGCCGGCAACGCCATCTCCGGTCCGGGTTCGCTCGATCGCGGCAAGGAGGCCGGCCTGCTCCGCGAGAGTTCGGACTTGCTCAAGCAGATGCGCGCGCCGCTCGACTCGGCACCGATCCCGGCCGACTCGCTCGCCATCCTGCCGAACTATCCGAGCATGCTCCAGAACGTCTCCGACGCGAGCGCCGACATGCTGCGTGGCGTCGATGCCGGCCGCGCCGCGGCCCTGATGCTCGATCAGGCGATGGGCGATCTCGACGAGTTCCTCAAACCGCTCCAGCACGCCCAGATCAACTTCGCGGGCGACGTCTCGCTGTTCGACTATCAGGCCCTGGTGCCGCTCATGCAGAAGGCCAACGACTCGATCAACAAAGCGGCGGTCGCATCCGCGCAGGCCGCGCAGCTGTACAACATGGCGCGCGCGCGTCAGCTGCAGTCGCGCATCGCCCTGCTCGGGCTTGGCACCTCGCCGCAACGCTATGCGACGCTCACCTACGCGCTCGACAAACGCTTCTCGAGCGACGAAGGTACGTACGACGGGATCAGCTACGACGCCATGATCAAGCAGAACCTCAATCCGGGCGATGTGACGGTCGCGACGATCGTGGCCGCCGATACCAAGACCACCACCCAGGCGATCATCGACGACGCCAAACTCAACCACCGCTCGATGGTCGACGAAGCCAACGCGCGCGGCATGCACGCCTGGCCGCTCGAGATCTTCACGGGCCTAGTCTATCTCGACTACACCGACGACCCGGCAAACGAACTCCGCCACGCGGGCGATGCGTCGGGCTCGCAGTCGATCACCCCGATGTGAGCATGGCAACGGCATACGGCGCGAAAGATCTCTTCAAGATGGTCCGCTCGCAGGTCGACGCGCGAGCGGTCGATGCGCACGTCCGCAAACCGTTCCGGTTTCTGCTCTGCGGCGATCCGGGGCTGATCGCGGCGCTCCGCGGCCTGTTGCTCTCCGGCCATCCGGACGACGCGATCCCGCTCGATGCGGCCGCCTGTCTCGAGACGATCGTCCCCGGTCGGCCGCTGCTGACCGATCCGGTCGAAGCACGCGTCGTCATCTTTCTCGGACGTCCCGGCGATGTGGCCGGCGCGGACCTCGCGATCCTCGCGCCCCTCAAACTTCCGATCCTGGCGCTGACGGTCGACCCGGATGCACCCGCGAGCGGTCCGAGCGCGCCGCCCGCACCCGGAACATCGGCCGAGTATGTGGTGCCCGCGCTCACCCGCGAAGCGCTGCGTGGGCGCGTCTTCCCGCAGCTCGTCATCTGTTCGAAGGGCGTCGAGATCGCCGTCGGACGTCGCCTGCCCGCGATGCGCGAAGCGGTCGCCGCCAAGTTGACGCGCGACGCCGCCAACAACGCGTTGAAAGTCTCGATCGCAAGCGCGGTCGCCGATCACATTCCGGTCATCGGAATCGTGCTCGGAGCGTTCGCCTCGGCCGGCGACATGGTCGCGATCACCGGCATCCAGTTGATGCTCTTGCTCCACGTCGAGGCCGCGTACGGTAAGGATCCCGACGTGCAGCGCGTCTGGCAGATCCTGCCCGTCATCGGCGGCGGCTTCGGCTGGCGCGCGCTCGCGCGCGAACTCTCCGGCTTCGTGCCGGTCGCGGGCATTCCGATCAAAGGCGCGATCGCCTACGCCGGCACCATCGTGGTCGGCGAATCGATCACGTTCTTCCTCGAACACGGCCACCACATGAACAAGGCCGAAGCCGCGGAGATCTTCGATCGTACCAAGGCCGACGCGATGCAGTTCGCCCGCGACACGATCGCGCGTTTCAAGAGGTAGCGCGCCGCTTCCGCGCTAGGGACCGCCGACGACGAAGTGGCTCATCACCAGGATGATCGCCACTTGGAAGATCGCCTGCACGCCCGCGAGCGAGAAGTTGATCCGTGCGAGCCGCCCGATCTTTTCGCGATCCGGTTGGGCCTTGCTCAGTTCGCGCCACATCCGGATCGAGTTGGGCAGAAAAATGCCCAGGCCCTGAATCGTCAGCACCGTGACGATGACGAGCGCCGCGACCACCCAGCCGAAGTTCGGGTTTCCCGGGACCGTATAGCCCAAATGCGCCGCCAGGAACCAGCCCGCCGTCGTCGTCGTGAGCGAGACCATCGGGAAATACAGGATCGTGCGCGGCACCAGGTAGGCGATCACGCCGGAGCGCTGCGGCGGCTCGAGCCTGCGCATGACCGGGCCCAGGATGAACCCCATGAAGAGGTCGGCGCCGGTCCAGAGCGATCCGGAGAGCACGTGGATCCAGTTGAGCCAGAAGAAGCTTCCGGCGATCAGCGCCGCGATCATCACGATCGGAAATGCCAGCGTCCACCACAGGAGTTGTTTCGTCAGCGGTTGCGTCATAGTCGTTCCAACAGTTCCTCATCACGAAGCATGCGCAGGTCCGCCTGCGCTCGGTCGCGGAAGCGTGCGGCCAAGGCCGCGGCCAACTCGTTGCGGCGCTGGCCGTCCAGGTCGGCGCGACGCGCCAGAAATTGCGCGATCAGCGCGCGTTCGTCGTCGGTCAGATAGGCGCCCGAGCCGGCCCGCGCGCCTACCGAGAGCGCCTCGACAAGCGAGAGAGGCTTGGCGAGTCTGCCTTCGCGCACGACGATGGTGCCGGCCGCATAGTCGCCGATTCGTTTGTTCTCCGATGAGAGAAGCATGGTGACCGCGGAGATCGCGTAGAAGCCCAGCGCCTCTTCGCCGATCCGGATGACGTTGCGCAGAAATGCACCGCCGAAATCGAGCGGGTAACCACCGTCGCGCACGACCCGGATCCCGAGCATCTTCTTGCCCGGCGTCTGACCGTTCCAAAAAGCCTCGAACAAGATGTGATAGCCGAAGTAGACCATGAAGACGATGATGACGACGAGCGCGATCGCGAGCGATCGCCCCAGGCTGTCGTCGTCGGGCGTGAGCTGGGCGTGCGCGGTCGGGAGGCGCATCGCGGCGTAGTAGATGCCCCAGAAGATCAAGAGCAGCGTGATCGTCTGGATGGTGATGTCGGCGCAGACCGCCAGACAGCGGCTGCCGAGCCCGGCCAGCTCGTAGCGGAATGCAATGCTCTCGGGCGTTCGAACGTCGACGTTCCGCTCCATCCATGCGTCGTTTCGACGCGAACGCCAGGCTCCACTACGACGCGCGGCAAACTTGCGGGAAGTGAAGCAATCGGCGTTCGTCGAGCGACGGGCTGCGACGTGGGAGCGGCTCGAGACACTCTTGGGGAAAGCCGGCCGGCGCGGCATCCGCGCGCTTGCGCCCGAAGAGGTCGCCGAACTCGGCCGGAACTACCGCTGGACCACCAGCGATCTGGCCTACGCGCAGAGCCGCTCGTTCGACTCAGGGCTGCTCGAGTACCTCAATCGCCTGACCGCTCGCGCACACGCCTACGTCTATGGAGGATCCGCCGAGACGGGCTGGACGCGGGTGGCCCGCTTCTACACGCACACCTTTCCGATCGAGTTTCGCCGCTCGTTCGCGTTCTTCGCGATCTGCACGGCGCTCACGGTCGTGACCGCGGTGGTCGCCTACGTGGTCTGCCGGAACCATCCGGGCGATGCGTACGCGTTGCTCCCGCAAGGCATGGTCCCGCCCGAGATCAAGAAGAGCCTGCACGACTCGAACTTCGCGCACTCGTTCGCCTCCTCGCCCGAGATGGCGTCGCTGATCGTCTTCAACAACGTGCGGGTCGCGTTCATGGCGTTCGCGGGCGGGATCACCCTCGGACTCTTCACCATCTACGAGATCGCGCTCAACGGGCTGATGCTCGGCGGGCTTGGCGCGCTCTTCGAGAACGCCGGCTTCGGTCGCGACTTCTGGATCACGGTGGCGCCGCACGGCTTCATCGAACTGACCGCCATCCAGATCGCGGGCGGCGCCGGACTGCTCCTCGCCGCCGGCATTCTCTACCCCGGCCGATTGCGACGTCGCGACGCGGTCGTCGCCAACGCGCGCCGCGCGGGCGTGCTGGTCGCGGGCGTCGCCTCGATGCTGGTGGTCGCGGGCACGATCGAAGGCTTTTTCTCCCCGCGTCGCCTGCCGGAGAACGTCCGGCTCGATTTCGGCCTCGTCACCGCAGTCGCGCTGGTCGGCTACTTCGGCTTGGCCGGGCGCCGTAAGCCGGGAGATCCGGTCAGACTCTAGATCAGTCCGCGCGCCTTGACGCGTAGGTACTGATCGATCAATGCGGTCGTGAGCTTGCGTGCCGGAACGTCGATCGTGATGATGCCGCGCGCGTTCAGGTTCGCGGCGGCCGCGCGACGCTCGTAGTCGAGACCGAGCGCGACCGCCGCTTCGTATGCGCCTGCCGCGTTCGTCACCGGAACCGTCAAAGCGTTTGCGACGGCCGCGTCGTTCATGAAGACGCAGACCACCAGGTGGCGTTTGGCGAGCGTCCCGAGTTCGGCCAGGACGGCGCTCTGCGCGACCGGGTCGATCACGTCGGTGAAGAACACGATCAT